>JAJZPI010000104.1 GCA_021811275.1 Deltaproteobacteria bacterium | reverse complement strand
CGGCGCTCAGGACCAAAGGAGGGAAACGCCTGCGCGTATTTCCCCTCGCCTATGGCCGCCATGGCCATCAGCTCCGCGGAGGTGACCGCGCCCTGCCCTCCGCGACCGTGGAATCGTACCTCGATCATCTATCACTCCTTGGGTGATTGGGCGTTGACGAATGTTAACACCTTCAGGTGAAGCCTTCATTTTAGGATGCGGAGCCAAGGCTGTCAATCAACAGTGGCCAGATATACGGTGGCCCTCGCCTCGCCTTCTGGCCTGGGATCAAGGACAGGATAGCAGCTTCACGTCCCAGGCATTGGCCAACTCCTCGAGGGCCAGCCGTGGCGCTTGGCCCAGCGTCAGCTCGCGCCTTGGCCTGGCCTCGGCGCAGAGGCTTCGGGGCCTTCTAATGAAGCCGGGCAGGGCGCCCAGGTAGATCCCCTGCCAGCGGCCCTTGACCTCCAGACCCAGTATGGCCAGCTCCTTGAACAACGGCAAGGGGATGCCGCGCTCCTCGGCCAGCCTGGCCATGATTCGATCGGCCAGGGAATGGTCATGGTAGGACATGCGCAAGCCCTTCAGGTGGCAGTCCTTAAGCCAATCCAGGTCTTGGCCGGGGTTGTTGACGAGGTCGCGTTTCACCCCGCCCAGCTCCAGGCTGGCCTTGATGCGTCCGGCGTCTTTAACCTCCAACGAAAGCTCCTCGATGGCCAACAGACTCCGCTCGCGCTCGAAGCGATAGGCCAGGGCCGCCTCTACCTTGAGCGCGTCATAGCCCAGCTTCTCGAGTTCGGCCCCCGCTTCGGGGTAGGCCAGGGATTGCGTCTGCACCACCAGGCCGCCGATGGCCACCCGCGCCCGCATGGCCGTCTCGCCCGCCGTGGCCGCTATGGATACTTTTTCCAACGTGACGCCGCGGGCTCCGGGGCTGGCGCTCAGGTCGCTCAGGTCCAGGCGCGCCGAGGATCTCGCCCAGGCTTGACCGGAGCCGCTCCCACCGGTGAAGACGGCCTGGCCCACGCGCAGGTTGAAGCCGTCGGCGGTGAGCATGACCGGGCCCTGGGAGACAACGAAGCCTCCGCCGCCAGGCTCCTGGCGAAGCCGGCAGGCGCGGCCCTCCAGCGAGCCCAGGCCCGCCGGCGTTTCCTCGCTCCCACCCCGCAGGGAAATGCCCTGCAGAAGATAACGGCCGATGGCCACGACCCGCCAATCGTCCATGGGAGAGATGCCTTCCAGGGTCATTTCACTTAACGCCAGTTGACCAAAGGGCCCGGACCAGAGGACGCCCTCGCAGAGGCAGTCGAATCCGCTCACGCTTCCGGACCAGTCCATATTCAGGCGCCGGAGCGTCAGCTTGTCGGCCTTGAGTTCGAAGTTGGGCCAGCCTTCCACCGCCAGGACCAGCCCGGTGACGATAAAATCCGCCCCCTTGGCCTCGGCCGTGCGATAGCTGGTCCTGGCCTGTCCCCAGCCCATCTTGCGCACTGACTCCTGCACCTGGGGGAATATGCCGCTGTCCAGCACCCGCCGGAATTGCCAAGTCTTGAAGTGCGGCCAGCCGAGCAGCCCCGTCAAGGCCAGGACCAACACGGCCAGGAAAGCTGTCAGGGCTTTTTTCCTCATGGGGATGCCTTTGCCTTGCTGGTAGAGGCCATGCCGCGCCGGGGCCGTCTGTCAGGAAAGATAGCACGCCGGGAAGGGAGCCGGCCAGGAATGGGGGGAACGCCAGGCGGGGCCATGACGCCAATTAGCGTTCCAACGAGTAGTTGAGCGCCAATTGGTATGCGGGCCATGGACCCACCCCAGCCAACAGGTTGGCTGGGGACCCCGGGGATGGCCCGCCGAGCGCGCATGCGCTCGCGCGGCAGGGCAAAACAACGCATTTGTCCTGCCGATAGGCGATCAAAGCCATGGATGGCTTTGATCGCCTATTTTGGCATGAATGGCCCCGCCTGAGATTGGTCGGGTGACGGCTAAGCGGTTTCCAGGGCCCGCCGCTCGGCCATGTCCATGAGCACGCGCTCCCTGCCCTTGTCCAGGCCCAGGGCCTGACGCTTCTTGTCGATATGCTCGATCATCAGGCGCGCCATCTCGTGCGGGTCCTTGGCGAAGCCCCACTTGCCCATGCCCTGCTCCTCCAGGCCCTTGAACAGCAGCTCATGGAACTTGGTCTTCTCCATGGTGGGGAAAGTCACCCCGAAGACGGTGAAGACCCCCGAGGCAACGAAATATTGGCCGATGGCTATGGCCTTTTCGCTCATGAACTCCGGGGCGCAACCGGCCACAGGCAAGTCGGCCAGGCTTTGGCCCAGGCCTCCGGTGCGCACCATCTCCGAGGCGGCGGTCAGGATGCGGCTGTTGTCGATGCAGGCTCCCAGACCCAGGACCGGCGGCATGCCCACGGCCTCGCAGACCTCCTTGAGGCCTTGCCCGCAGAAGTGGGCCGCCTCGGGCGTGCAGAGCCCGGCCTTGGCCATGGCGATTTGCGCGCAGCCGCTGACCAGGACCAGCACGTTGTTCTTGATCAGCTCCTTGGTGAGCTCCACGTGGGAGAAGTCCTGCTTGGTCCGCGCGCTGGTGCAGCCCACCACCCCGGCCACGCCGCGAATGCGGCCGTTGATGATGTTGTCGTTGAGGGGCTGGTAGGAGCCCCGGAAGATGCCGCCCAGCATGTAGTTGATGTACTCGTGTGAGAAGCCGTGCACGCCGGCGTCCACCCGCGGGGGAATGACCACGGGATGCTTGCGGTTTTGGAAACGCTCGATGGCCTTTTCCACGATCAGGTCGGTACAGAAGCGCGGGTCGTGCTCGTCGAACTCGATGTGCAGTGCGCCCTCGATCTTGGCCCGCGAGTTGGTGGTGATGAACTTGGTGCCGTAGCAGTCGGCCACCGAGGCCAGGCCCTGCTTGATGCACTGCACGTCCACGGCCATGGCGTCCACCGCGCCGGTCACCAGCACGGCCTCGGTGCTCATGAAGCTTCCGGCGTGGGGCACCCCGCGCCGGTTCATCATCTCCAGGCCCGAGCAGCACATGCCCACCAGGTTGATGCCCTCGGCCCCGGCGGCCTTGGCCTTGGCCACCAGCGCCGGATCGATCACCGAGGCCAGCATGGAGTCGAACAGATTGGGCTCATGGCCGTGGATGATGATATTTACCTGGCGCTCCTTCAGCACGCCCATGTTCACGTCGGCCTGAACCGGCTTGGGCGTGCCGAAGAGTATGTCGCTGATCTCGGTGGCCACCATGGAGCCGCCCCAGCCGTCGACCAGGGCGGTGCGGCTGATCTGCTTGATGAGGTTCAAGTAATCCTGATCCACGCCCATGGTGGTGCGATGCATCAGCTCCATGATCTCGCGCATGGCCCCCCTGGGCACGATGCCGGCCTTGCGCCAGGTCTCCAGGGTCTTGTCCGGCACGCGCTTGGCAAAGGGTATCTCGCCGTCCAGCTGGGTGTAGGTCCGCTCCAGGACCTCGGCCAGGTCCAGGGCGATGTCCTTGTTCTCGCGCCCCTCGGTGGCGATGCCCAGCTCGGCGGCCACCTCGTGGAGCTTCTCGGCGTCCTGGATGGAATACTCGGGGATGTTGCCCAGGGCCACTTGGCGGAACAGCTCCAACATGACCATGCCGTGGTCCACGTGGGCGGCGGTGCCGGCGCAGACCGTGCGACCGAAGTTGCGGGCCTGGATGGTGTCGACGGTGGCCCCGCACACCCCCACCTTGCCGTAGGGATCGTTGGGGTTCAAGCGGCAGGGGCCCATGAAGCAGTGCTTGCAGCAGGCCGAGTCAGCGCCGATGGGGCAGGGTTTCATGGTCGCCGCCCGGTCGAAGGCGGTGACCACCCCATCCTTTCTAGCCTTTTCGATCATCTGGGCGGTGGAGTCGCAGGCGGTCAGATCCTTTACCGGCGTTATATGGACCTCGCCGGCCTTCTTCACCTCTATCATTACGGTCTCCTTTTGGCTGGAATGGTCCCGATTAAGGCTTCGCCCCGGCTAGCTTGGCTTTCAAGGGGCGTTTTATTTCCCCGCCTAGCGCGCCATGCCGGCGCCGGGGCAGCCCGCGCTGTACCGGTGGATAGGATGCACCAACGGCTTCCGCCGTAACACCGGGTGGGCGCAGATTCATACTATTAGGATAAAGTTTAAGGGCGGCTTGGCCCTGACGCCAGCCTTTGATGAAAAATTTGGCCAGTCGTCTGGCCAAGGCAGGTGCCTGTCTGGGGAGAATGGGCGACGAGGGGCGGTCTGGGGCAGGCAACGCCGCCTCGCCCCGCGCTTGATGGCTCGACAGGTTGAAAAGAGGAATCGTCAGTCCGGCAGGCGGCCGCTGACCAGGAAGATGCTGAATTCTCCCATGCCGCCGTCACGGGCAGGTTTGGTCACGGTGGCCGCGGTGCGATCGCGCACCTGGGTGAGGCCCAGGCCCTCGAACTGACTCCGCAGCCAGGCCCGCTCGAAGCCGTTGTGAAAGACGCCCTGGCTGTCCTCGTGGAATTGGCCCTGCTCAGGGTCGAGGTCGGACAGGCAGAGGCTGCCGCCGGGCTTGAGGGCGGCGACGAAGCAGGCCAGCAGGGGCGGTATCTCCGGCACGTGGTGCAGGGTCATGTTGCTGACGATGAGGTCGTAGCGGCCGGGCAGGGCCAGAGGACGCGAGGGGTCCAGGGCCAGGGTGCGCACGTTCGTCAGCCCTTGGGCGGCGATCTTGGCCTCCAGGGATTGGAGCATGCCGGTGGAGGTGTCCGCCCCGGTGATGGAGCCCACCCGGGGCTGCAGGCATAGGGTCAACAGGCCGGTGCCGCAGCCGAAATCAAGCACGTCCATCCGGGGGGTCAGGGGCGCCTCGCCCGCTATGGCCTCGGCCACCTCCCTCGCCAGGCGCACCCGCCTGGTGTTCTGATCCCAGGAGGCCGCCTCCCGGTCGAAATCCCGAGTCACCTGCTTCATATCAACGCCTTTCCCGAAGGGTCGAGCCGGCGCGTTTAACGCCGGCCAAGCCCGCAGAAAGTCAGCTCAACTGCCTGAGGGCCTGGCGCAATAGGTCCTCGAGATTGGGCGAGCCCGCCATCTCCCTCAAAACCCTCTCCACGCCCTTGCGGGCCGCCGGCTCGGGGTAGCCCAGATTCATAAGCGCGCTCACCGCGTCCTCGGCCAGGGCCGGGGACGAGCCCGGCGCGGCCACCGCCTCTGGCGCGGCCACTTCGCCGAGCGGTATCTTGCCCTCCAGCTCCACCACCAGCCGGGCGGCGGTCTTCTTGCCCACCCCCGGCACCTTGGTCAGGCGCTCGGCGTCGCGGGCGCGCACCGCCAGCCAAAGCTCGTCCGGGGCGATGCCCGAGAGAATGCCCAGGGCCAGCTTGGGCCCCACCCCGGTGACGCCCACCAGATGATTGAAGCAGGCCCGCTCGGCCTCGCCGGCGAAGCCGTAAAGGTGGATGGCGTCATCGCGCACCACGGTGTTGGTGAGCAGGACCGCCTCTGCCCCGGTTTCGGGCAGCTCATAGAATGTGTTGAGGCTGACGAAGACGCGGTAGCCCACGCCTCCCGCCTCCACCACCACGTGGTCGGGCCGGCGCTCGACCAGGATGCCGCGCAGGCGGGCGATCATGAGAGCCCCCGGGACTTGAGTTCGCGGGAGTGCAGGTGGCAGACGGCCAGAGCCAGGGCGTCGCTGACATCCTGGCTGTAGTGGGCGGGAAGGCTCTGCTTGAGCAGGGCCTCCACCATGGTCCGCACCTGCTCCTTGGCCGCCCGGCCGCCGCCCACCAGGGCCTTTTTCACCGCCGCCGGGGAGTATTCGTGGGTTTCCAGCCCGGCCATGGCCCCGGCCAGCAAGGCCACGCCTCGGGCCTGGCCCAGTATCAGGGCGGTGCGGGCGTTCTGGGCGGTGAAGACCCCCTCCACGGCCATCTCCCGGGGCTGGTGTTGGCTGATCACCTGGCCCAGGCCCTCGAAGATATGGCGCAGACGGCGAGGAAGGGGGTCGCGGGGCGGCGGGGCGAGAACCCCGCAGGCCACCAGCTTTAGGCCTCGGCCGCCCACTCCCGGTTCCACCACCCCCCAGCCCGTGCGCAGGGAGCCGGGGTCCAGGCCCAGCACCCTGACCCCGCCTGCCCCGGCGTGAGCGGCCAAGCTAGTCCTCCAGGGAGGCCAGCAACTGGTCGTCGATGTCGAAGTTGGCGTAGACCTGCTGAATGTCGTCGCACTCGTCCAGGGCGTCCATGAGCTTGATGACCCGGCTGGCCTCGGCGGGATCGGTGACCGCCACGGTGGTGGAAGGAAGCTTGGTCACCTCGGAGGAACTGGGTTTCATCCCCGCCTTGGTCAGGGCGTCGGAAACGGCGTTGAAATCCGTGGGCGCGCAATGGACTTCCCAGACGTCGCCTTCGTCTCTCACGTCCTCGGCCCCGGCCTCAAGGGCCACCTCCATGAGCTTGTCCTCGTCGACGGCGCCTTTGTCCAGGGTGAAGACGCCCTTGCCCTCGAAGAGGTAGCCCACGGACCCGGCCTTGGCCAGGGAACCGCCGCGCTTGTTGAGGATGTGGCGCACATCGGCGGCAGTGCGGTTCTTGTTGTCGGTCATGACCTCTATTAAAAGCGCCACCCCGCCCGGGGCGTAGGCCTCGTAGGTGATCTCCTCGTAGCTGACCCCCTCCAACTCGCCGGTGCCCTTCTTTATGGCCCGCTCGATGTTGTCTTTGGGCATGTTCTCGGCCTTGGCCGCGTCGATGGCCGTGCGCAGGCGGGGGTTGCCGTCGGGGTCCCCGCCGCCGAACTTGGCGGCCACGGTTATTTCGCGGATGAGCCTGGTGAACACCTGGCCGCGCTTGGCGTCGGCGGCCCCTTTCTTGCGTTTGATGGTGCTCCACTTGGAGTGACCGGACATGGCGTCTCCCTCGGCAAAGGGTTTGGTTTTTGTCAGGATGAGGCCGGGGCGGGCCGGGCCTTGAACCCCCGCCCCAGGATATAAATCTCCTTGCTCTGCGAACGGCTGGCCTCCGGCTTGTGGGCCTTGCCCAGGGTGAAGGCGGCCTTGACCCTGTGGATCAGATCCTCCACCTCCGGTCCGAAATAGACCTTGGCCACCAGCGAGCCGCCGGGCTTGAGCAACATTAGCGCCAGATCCACAGCCCGGGCGGTCAGCTCCAGGCTGCGGGCCATGTCGGCGTGCATCACCCCGGTTGTGCGGGGGGCCACGTCGCTCAGGACGACGTCATAGGCCGGCGCGAAGGCCCGCAGGTCCTCGGCCTCAACCCCCAGCAGGTCGGCCTGGAGGAAGCGGCCCCAACTGGGCAGGCTCACGGCCAGGGGCTGGATGTCCACCCCCACCGCCAAGCCCGAGGGTCCCACCTTCTCGCAGGCGTACTGCAGCCAGGAGCCGGGGTGCGCGCCCAAGTCCAGCACCCTTTGCCCGGGGCGCAAGAGCTGGTAGCGCTTGTCCATTTCCGCCAGCTTGTATACCGAGCGCGCCGCGAAGCCGTCTTGCTTTGCCTGGCGATAGCGGGCGTCTGTCTGGCCGCGGCGGGTCATAGCCCGACAAATCTAGCACAGGCGTCCAGATGGGGCAAGAAGGGGCTGGATGATGGGGCTGGACGAAGCCCGGGCGTGGGAAGGGACGATGGCGCGTCCCTCAACGGGAACGGGCGAGGTTGGTACTGGGCGTAGCTCCCGCCACGCCATGGCCGGGGCGGCACGCCCCCAGCGCGTCCCCGCCGAGCGCTCCGGCGGGGACGCGGGATGATCGTGGACCTGGCCGGTTAAGCGGTCATGAGCTTGCGGGCCAGCTCCTTGGCCTCGGCAATCTTTTCGGGGCTCAGGTCGGTGGCTCCGGCCTGGCCGGTGGCCGTGGCGCGCAGGAGATGGTTCTGCTTGAAGCCGTACCACTTGAGGAAGCCGGTGTAGTGGGGGAAGACCTCGCCGTACATGTTCTCCGGCCCGGCCTGGGTGATGACCCACACGCTCTGCTTGCCCGGGGCCAGGCGGCAGGGTTGGGGGTTGGTCATGTAATCGGGCTTTAGGAAGGAAAACCAGCGGTCCAGACAGCATTTCATCTGGCCGCTGACCTGACCGAAGTAGATGGGCGAGGCCACCACCCAGAGGTCGGCCGCGGCCAAGGTCTCCAGCACCTGGCTCAGGTCGTCGGCCACGGCGCAACGCTCCTTGCCGGTTTTGCATTTATAGCAGCCCTGGCAGCCCCGGAAATTGAGCTTGTTGAGCTTGAAAACCTCCACCCGGGTCCCCAACCGGGCGGCCTGGTCTGTGAAGGCCTGGGCCAGGGCGGCGCTGTTTCCGTTTTTGCGCGGGCTACCTAACAGGCTTACGATATTCATCATTTATTCTCCTTTGCCGAAGCTCGCGAGGGACGCGTGGTGCTTTTGGGGCCCAGGCAGGCGGGAGGCCGGAAAGGACGCGGCCGGCGTCCGCTTGAATCCGAAAAAATTATATCATCCCGGCCAAGCCGGCCGGAGGATGGAGCTGGTTTGACTACGGCTCTGGTCGGGGTGTAAAAAACCGGGAAACGGCCATGACCGGGCCAAGGGGGAGAGGGCATGCTGCTGGATCAATTTCTGCCTCGCTGGGACTTCTCCGAACACCACCAGACCTTGGTGAGGGCCCCGGCCGCGCAGGTCTACCGGGCCGCCCGGACCATGGACCTGAGCCACTCGCTCTTTACAAGCCTTTTGATGAGGCTACGCGAATTGCCTTGGCGCTTGCGGGGACGGTCTCCCCGTCTGCCTCAAAAGACCTTCACCCTGGATAAGATGTTGGAAGCAGGGTTTGTCCTGCTGGGTCAGGCGGAGCCGCGCGAGCTGGTGCTTGGTCTGGTGGGTCAGCCTTGGCGCTGGAGCCCGGAGCTGGTCAGGATCAGGGCGGAGCAGTTCGAGACCTTCAGCCGGTCCGGGCAAGTTAAGGTGGCCATGAATATGCTGATCGAGCCCCTGGCCCCCGGCCTTTGCCGGCTCAGCTCGGAGACCCGGGTGCAGGCCACCAGCCCTTCGGCCCGCCGCCGCTTTCTTCCCTACTGGCTTCTCATCCGGCCCTTCAGCGGATTGATCCGACGGGAGATGTTGCGCGCCATCGTCGGCCAGGCTTTGCGGCAAAAAAAATAGCCTCACCCCTTGCGCCGTGTAAAAACGGTGCTTAAACTTCGGCCACTGGCACTCGATGCCACTGAGTGCTAACAAGCAAGCAGGCAATGCCGCCCCCCGCTTCAAGGGGCAACTTGTTGTCAATCATGAACTTTTTTAGCTAAGGAGAGGCCAAATGAAGATTAAACCCCTTCAGGACCGCGTCATCATCAAACGGCTTGAGGAGGAGCAGAAGACCGCCGGCGGCATCATCATCCCCGACACCGCCAAGGAAAAGCCCCAGCAGGGCAAGGTTCTGGCCGTGGGCCCCGGCAAGGTGCTCGACAGCGGCACCCGCGTGGATTTGACCGTGAAGGAGGGCGACGTCGTCCTGTTCGGTAAGTACTCGGGCAGCGAGGTCAAGATCGACGGCGACGAGGTCCTGATCATGCGCGAGGACGACATTCTGGGCATCATCACCAAGAAGTAGGCCCGCTGGCCCCATTCACGGTTAGCTATTTAAAAATTCTGGAGGAATTCCCCCATGGCTAAAGAGCTTCGTTACGATGTCAAGGCCCGCGAGGCCATCATGCGCGGCGTGGACACCCTGGCCAACGCCGTCAAGGTAACCCTGGGCCCCAAGGGCCGCAACGTCATCATCGAGAAGACCTTCGGCTCCCCGACCATCACCAAGGACGGCGTCACCGTCGCCAAGGAGATCGAGATCGAGGACAAGTTCGAGAACATGGGCGCCCAGATGGTGAAGGAGGTCGCCTCCAAGACCTCCGACGTGGCCGGCGACGGCACCACCACCGCCACCATCCTGGCCCAGGCCGTCTATCGCGAGGGCTCCAAGCTGGTGGCCGCCGGCCACAACCCCATGGCCATCAAGCGCGGTATCGACACGGCCGTGGCCTCCGTGGTCGCCGAGCTCAAGAAGATCAGCAAGGCCACCAAGGACCAGAAGGAGATCGCCCAGGTTGGCACCATCAGCGCCAACAACGACGCCACCATCGGCAACATCATAGCCGAGGCCATGAACAAGGTCGGCAAAGAGGGCGTCATCACGGTCGAGGAGGCCAAGTCCATGGAGACCACCCTGGAGGTGGTCGAGGGCATGCAGTTCGACCGCGGCTATCTTTCCCCCTACTTCGTGACCGACCCCGAGAAGATGACCGTCAATCTCGAGAACCCCTTCATCCTGATCCACGAGAAGAAAATCAGCAACATGAAGGACATGCTGCCCGTGCTGGAGCAGATCGCCAAGATGGGCCGGCCGCTGATGATCGTGGCCGAGGACGTCGAGGGCGAGGCCCTGGCCACCCTGGTGGTCAACAAGCTGCGCGGCACCATCAGCGCCTGCGCCGTCAAGGCCCCCGGCTTCGGCGACCGCCGCAAGGCCATGCTCGAGGACATCGCCATCCTGACCGGCGGCAACGTACTCAGCGAGGACCTGGGCATCAAGCTGGAAAGCGCCACCATCAACGACCTGGGCACCGCCAAGCGCGTGACCATCGACAAGGACAACACCACCATCGTCGACGGCGGCGGCTCTCGCAAGGACCTTGAGGGCCGGGTGAAGACCATCCGCGCCCAGATCGAGGAGACCACCAGCGACTACGACCGCGAGAAGCTCCAGGAGCGCCTGGCCAAGCTGATCGGCGGCGTGGCGGTGATCAATGTCGGCGCGGCCACCGAGACCGAGATGAAGGAGAAGAAGGCCCGCGTCGAGGACGCCCTGAACGCCACCCGCGCGGCCGTCGAGGAGGGCATCGTGCCCGGCGGCGGCGTGGCCCTGCTGCGCTGTCAGAAGGCCCTGGACAAGCTGGAGATGGACGGCGAGGAGAAGTTCGGCGCCCAGATCATCCGTCGCGCCCTGGAAGAGCCCCTGCGCCAGATCGCCGGCAACGCCGGTCTGGAGGGCTCGGTGGTGGTGGAGAAGGTCAAGACCATGAAGGCCGCCGGCGACGGCTACAACGCCGACACCGACGTCTACGAGGACCTTCTGAAGGCCGGCGTCATCGACCCCACCAAGGTGACCCGCTTCGCCCTGCAGAACGCGGCCTCCGTGGCCGGCCTGCTGCTGACCACCGAGTGCATGATCGCCGAGAAGCCCAAGAAGGAAGCCCCCGCTCCGGCCATGCCCGGCGGCGGCATGGGCGGCATGGGCGGCATGTACTAAGCCGACACGCCTTTAGGCCAACAAAGGGCGGCGGGCCTCTCGAGGCCCGCCGCCCTTTTGGCGCTGCGTTTGCGTCTGGCGCTAGGGCAGGTAGTAGAACGCGCCCACCATCAGATTCTTGCCGCCGGTCTTGACTCCGCGCACGTAGACCCGGCAGCGGCTGGCCTGGCTCTCGCCGGGTTTGTTCCACTTGCAATCCAACCAGCCCTTGCCCTTAGCCTTCACGATCTTCCACTGCTCCTGGATCACCAGCTTGCCGTCTGGGTCCTTGTAGTCCCAAAGGTTCTTGCCCACCAGCCCCGGGTCGGCGGGATTGACCAGTTCCACTCCCTTTTCATCGGACACGAAGATGCCGACCCCGCCCTTGAACCAGGGGCCGTCCTTTTGGTTCATCTCAAAAAACGCCGCCTCGCCCTTGGCCTTGATAAGCTTGATCGCCGAATCGGACATGGTCTTGGCCTGGCGTTCCAGCAAGGGGTTTTTCCTGGCTGCGGAAGCGGGAGCGGCGAGAGCCAGGCCGAGCAGGCAGACGCACAAGGCCACCAGGCCCGTCCGGGAGAAAATCTTCAACATGGCATGGGTCCTCCTTGAAATGTAACTGACCTGCTCCAGGTGTAGCAAAAGGCGGGGTGCGCGGTCAAACCCCTGGGCAGGGAGCGGGCCTTGGCCGGGTGCAAGGCCCTTGTATTTTGCGTTTTCGAGGGTAAATGTTTTTTCACCCGGATGCGCCGCCTGTGGAGAGGTCCGGGCGGAATTTCGCCTTATTGCCATGGTATCGAAAGCGGCGAACATGATCGACATCACCAATTGGCTCATCTACGCCGGCGTGGGCGCCCTGGCCGGGGTGCTGGCCGGGCTTTTGGGCGTGGGCGGCGGGCTGGTCATCGTGCCCGCGCTCACCTTCGTCTTCACCGCTCAGGGGTTGCCAGAGCAGCATATCCTGCACATGGCCCTGGGCACCTCGCTGGCCACCATCATCTTCACCAGCATTTCCAGCGTGCGGGCGCATCACCGGCGCGGGGCGGTGATCTGGCGCATAGTCTGGCAGATCGCGCCGGGCATCATGCTGGGCACCTTCCTGGGCTCATGGGTGGCGGCGGCGCTTTCCGGCCGCTTCCTAAAGGGCTTCTTCGTGCTGTTCTTGTACTACGTGGCTACGCAGATGCTTCTGAACATCAAGCCCAAGCCCTCGCGCGAAACGCCGGGCCTGGCGGGCATGTTCCTGGCGGGCAACCTGATCGGAGGGGTGTCCTCCTGGGTGGGCATCGGCGGCGGCTCGCTCTCGGTGCCGTTCATGATCTGGGCCAACGTGCCAGTGATCAACGCCATCGCCACCTCGGCGGCCATCGGCTTTCCCATCGCCATCGCCGGGGCGGCGGGCTATGTTTCCAGCGGCTGGGGCGCGGGAAGCCTGCCGGCCCACAGCCTGGGCTTCATCTACCTACCCGCGCTCATCGGCGTGGCCCTGTTCAGCATGCTCACCGCACCCCTGGGCGCCAAGCTGGCACACAGCCTGCCCGTGGCCACGGTCAGGAAAATCTTCGCCCTGCTGCTGGCCTTGGTGGGTACCCGCATGCTGATAAGCCTGTTCTAAGGACGGGGGGCGCCGAACTAGGGCAGATTGTGCTTGCAAGTCAGGCTTTCGATGTCCAGGCGCAGCACGCAGACCCTTTCCGCAGCCTCGGCGGCCAGACGGTGGGGGCCGGGGCCGGCGTAGCGAGTCACGATCATCTCCAGGCCGCGCCGCCGCTCGGACGGATCTTCCACCTCCACGACCCGGCCGAAGCCCAACACGCTGCGGAAGGCGCAGTTCCATTTGCACGGCAGGGCAGAGGGCAAAAGCTCCACGTCAACCGTCACCTCGAAGCAGACCTTGGGGTTGGCCCGCAGGAACTCCATCTTAAGGCCTTGCCGTCCGGTGTGCAGGTAGATGCGGCCCTGGTCGTGGACGTAGTTCAGGGGGACGAGATAGGGCTGGTCGCCGCTGCACATGGCCAGGCGCAGGACTTGGCCGCGGTCCAGGATGTCCTGGGCGGCAGCGGACTCAAACACCTGCTTGTGGCTTTTGCGTAGCGGACGATTCATTACGTCGGGCATGGTGGAACCTCGAGCGCGGGGTTTGCGAAACGCGGTAGGGCCCGCCTGGGGCCTAGGCGTCATTCAGTCTACCAATATATACGTCATACCAAGACCCATGTCCTGCCAGGCCGTGTTGACGGATGGTCGCCCTCAGCGTGGGGGCGTGGATTGAAACGCTATCGGGGCCCCGGAAATGTACGTGACGGACCAGTTGCGTATTATGCTCAAATCCGCCATCAGCAATGCTCGGAAACGCGCCACTCATAATGATTGAAAGCAGCCACCTATAAATGTTCCAATACGGCCACCTGCATAATCTACGTCCGCTCTCTCTTTGGGCGCTCGGACAGTGATGCAGGAAGTCACCGGTGGTGCGGGCAGCAGGTCGCGGACACGGAAGTGTAGCAGGAGGCGGGCGTAAGCAGGACAGGACCGGCATTTTTGGCGCACAAGAAACCAAAACCACCATATTCGGTAACCGGCCACTTCGTCAAGCTGGTTGACGGCAGGGCTCAAAATGGTGCATGCTTATCAATAGCTAGTGATTATCAGGTAAATCAATTGGTTAGCACACCGGTTGCTTCGG
>JAJZPI010000245.1 GCA_021811275.1 Deltaproteobacteria bacterium | reverse complement strand
GAGGCTGGCGCCATGTCCGGGGCCATACTGGAAACCTGGATCATGGGCGAGATACTGCGAAGCTGGTGGCACAACGGCCGTCGCGCTCCGTTCTACTATTACCGAGACAAAGACCAAAAGGAGATAGACCTGCTGATAGTCCAGGACGGTATCCTATATCCCCTGGAGTTCAAGAAGACGGCCTCGCCGGGCAGGCGTGTGGCCAGTCACTTCCAAACGCTAGCCAAGCTGAACATGCCCGTGGGCCCGGGCGGGGTCATTTGCCTGGTCGACCAGGTCCTGCCCTTAACCAATCAGGTCTCGGCCATCCCGGTTGGAGCCGTGTGAGCCAGGAGAACGAGCCTGGGGGCCCTAGGTTTCGCCATTGATTCGAAGCGCATATTGCCCCCAAATGGACCATGGAGCTGTTCGGGCAGGCCTCAGGATCGGTTAAAGCCCGACCTTTTTATGTCCTCCGATTATAGCAATTTGATATTATTACTATTAAAATGAACGTCCAATGTTGGAAAAATTTGTCCTGGCGTGGACACTTTTTCCAGACACGGACGACTAGTACCTGACATTTTTGGAAAATTGCCAAACGGTTATATTCGATGTTTTAACGATTGATAAAACTTTTTGGCCAGGATGCCGGCGATGTGGGGCGTACAATATCGAGTTGATCCCTAAGTAGGAAATTAAGTAGTATTATGTCATAAAATTGGTATGTTATGGTATATATGTTGATAGATATGCATCCTCCATTTTTGGTATATATCAGTAGATATTGAAGTTATTGCATTGTGCCTTGGCATCTGAAGCGGATTGGATTATTTGAAAAAGAACCCTCCCCCGTCTCCCCTCCCAAAAAACTTTTTACCCGGGCGCCAATTTTGGAGGGTCCCGGGAAGGGCCCGCGCAAAATTCGCGCCCAGGCCAAAAGCCTTGGGGATGGGGCTCGGAGAAGACCTCGTCCGCAAAGCAGGCCGCCCGGCCCTAGCGCGCGTAGCCGCCCTGGCCGTAGCCGCCCTGCTGCATGGCGGGCATGCTCACCTTCTTGAAACCGGCCGGCACCTCGAAGAGGCTGTCGGGCTGGCCGCCCTTGACCACCTTGCGATACTCCACGCTCCAGGAGCCGTCCTTGGCCGCGGTCTTCAGCGGCAGGCCCAGGCCCTTGTCCATCCACAAGAAGACGGTCGTGGTCTGGCCTTGCTGGGAGTAGGTCACCTCCATCTTTTCCGTGGGCCGGCCGTCGATCTTCTCCATGCCCAGGCTCTTGCGGCTGATCTCGCCCGGCAACTTTTCGCCGGCCTTGGCCCTTCGGCTCAGGTCGCCCATCTGGCCCAGGGGAACCTCCATATAGCTCTGCTGCTGGGGATCGACCATCCACATGACCTTGAGGTCCTGGCGGATGATCTGGTAGCCCTGGCCGGCCTGGGCCCCGGGGGCCGTCTGGCCCTCCATGCGCACCTTGTCGCCCTTGATGAAGACCTTGGAAGAGAATTGCTGCCCCTGGCCCGTGTGCACCACCTCGGCCGACAGCTCGGCGGCCAAGGCCCAGGTGGACATGGCCAGACACAGCGACGCCAAAACCAGCGACCACGCCAATTTTTTCATTACGACCTCCAAGAGTGTCATGCCGGGCGCCACCCATCCGGCGCCGGCGGCCCCCCCGGGGCCGCCCTCCAGGGCCTTCCTGGCGGGACGGCGGGGGGTGGCTAATTTATATCATAATATTCCATACATAGCCACAAAGCATTGTAACAGGCCCAGCCGGGCCGCGTCCACGTTTTTTTGCCATCCCCTTGCTCGGGGGTCCGGCCACCCTGGCCCTTGGTTTGCATATAGCTCAGGTAGGATTAATTTAATAATTAAAAGGAGGAAGGAAATGCCGCCCCGCATGACCTCCGATCCGGGCTCCGGGCCCGGAACAGCGCCCATCATGAGCCTGACCCCCAACCTCTGGGAGGAGTTCGTCGACCAGCTCGACCCGCGCACGGCCTGCGAGCTTCTGGGAATCGAACACTTCCCGCACTGGCTGGCCTCGGCCGCCAACCTGCTCATCCTGGCCGAGCATTTGGCCGCCAAGTACGGGCCAGGGGTGACGGTTCGCCAGGCCCTGATCGCCGAACTCAAGGCCGGCCCGCATCCCCCCAGCGGCAGCGAGAACACCGACTGGTGGAAGCAGATCGAGCCCCACGTGAAGGAATGGGAGGCCGTGGTGATGGCCTTCATGAAGGCCCGGGGCCAGCTCACCGAGGACCCCGATGACGAATAAGGGCGTGGGCTCGCTCCCCGCGAACAAACCTCGCCCCCACACCCTGACTCCCCCCGGGGCCCGCCGCCGGCCAACTTGCGGCGGGCTCCCGAGGCGTATCGTCTGAACCGCGGCCCCCGGGGCCCCGAGGCGAGCCCGGCAATCCCACCTCCGGACCAGATTTTTATTGCTCAATATATTTAGCATGTTATACACAAGCCCCCCTGCCCGCGTCGGCGACGGCGGCCAGAAAGCCCTTGACGGGCCGATTTATGGTGGTTAGCTTCACAGGCCCATGGAGCCCGTTATGGCCGACGG
>JAJZPI010000103.1 GCA_021811275.1 Deltaproteobacteria bacterium | reverse complement strand
ATCTGAGCCCAGCCGGTGATGCCCGGTTTGACGTTGTGCCGCTCGCCGTAATAGGGCAGCTTGTCCGAGAGTCTTTTAACGAAGTGCGCCCGCTCCGGCCGGGGTCCCACGAAGCTCATGTCGCCCATGAGAACGTTGAACATCTGGGGAATCTCGTCCAGGCGCAGCTTGCGGATAATCCGCCCCACCTTCGTCACTCTCTGGTCTCCCTCCTGCGACCATACCGGGCCGGTCTCCTGCTCGGCGTTCGCGACCATGCTGCGGAACTTGTGCATCTTGAACAGGCGGCCATGCTGGCCCACCCGCTCCTGGCTGTAGATTACCGGCCCCCTGCTTTCCAGCCGCACCGCCAGCGCGGTGACCAGTGCCAGGGGCGAACTCAGTAGAAGACCCAGGCTGCTCAGGGCGATGTCCATGGTCCGCTTGGTGAAGCTGCGCAAGGTGCCGTGGGCGAAGCCCTCGGAGAAGATCAGGTGGGCTGGCAGGATGCGCTTGGCCAGGATGCGCCCGGCCACCATCTCGAAAAAATCCTCGCCGCCCACGATGGGCACGCCCAACATGCGCAGGCGGATAAGCTCATCCACAGGCATGCGGCCGCGCTTTTCGTCCATGGCCACCACCACCATATCCGCCTTGTAGTGGCGAACAAGCCCCTGCAACTCGGTGGGGTCCCGCCTCAGTTCGGTCTTGAGCAGGCGCGACCAGGCCCCCATGAGGTTGAGCCGGGGTCTCCCGCCGCCCTCGCCAGTCTCCTCCGACGGCGTCAAGTCCAGGATGCAGACCACGCTATAGATATTGTCCGAGCGGCTGACCAATTCCTCGATGATGGCGTCGGCCAGGGAGCCTGAGGCCACCATCAGCACTTGGGTGGAGAAAAGCCTCCGCTGCAAGGCCCAGCCGTATACTCCGCGCCAGAACAGCATCATCACGAAGATAATGACGCCACTTGGTATCAGCACTCCTCGGCCCAGGAACAGGCCGGGAACGAGATAGTAAATCACCGCCAGCACCAGTACGCCCAGGGCCGTGCCCTGGGCCAGGCGGGATACGGTCCATAGAAACGGCCTGGCCACGCGAAAGTTGTAGAGGTCGGAATAGAAGTAGGTGATCTGCAGGCCGATGGGCACAATCAGAATGCGGTGCCAGCCATAGCGCCAGGTGAATATCTCGGAAGTGTCCTCCAGGCGGAAGTAGAGGGCCAAGAGGGTGCCAGCCACCATCAGCACGAATTCACCCAGAAGGAATCCCACCTGGAACGGCGATGGCCGGCCGGAAGAGACCTGCATGAAAACTATGCCTCCAACTCCGACCCGCCCACGGCCTGGGCGTCCACCACCGCGCTGTGCACATCATTGAGCACCACCCCCACGATTTTCTCCTCCGGCAGGGCGCGCAGGGCTCTCAGCGCCAGCTCGCGGTCGGTGGCCCCGGCGCGCACCACGAAGACGATGCCCTCGACCAGACGGGCCAGCACGGCGGGGTCGTCAAATGCCTGCACGGGCGGGGTGTCCAGGATAATGTAGCGGTCGCGGTAGCGAGCCCGCAGTTCGTGCAGCAGGCCGGCCATCTTGTCCGTGGCCAATATCTCGGCCGAGCGTTGCGAAGGGGTGCCGGCGGGTATGACCGTCAGCTTGTCCACGCCTGTACGGTGGATGATGTCGGGCACCGAGGCTCCGTGCTCCAGAAAATCGGTCAGCCCAGGGTGGCGCGGAATCTTGAAAAGCTCGTTGATCACCGGCTCGGTGAGGTGGCAGTCCATGACCATGACGAACTGCTGCAAGCCGCGGGCGAAGGAGACGGCCAGGTTGGCGGTGAGCAGGCTGCGCCCCTCGCGGGGAACGGCGCTGGTGATCATGATGGTGCGCGGCGGCTCGCCGTGGAAGGGGAACAACAATTGCGAGCGCAGGATGTCCACACGCTTGGCCTGGGGGCTGCCGGGAGTGTACAGACTCACCAGGCGCTCCTGCTCCTCGGACAGTTCGCCGCGCATACTGGGCGGGGGCACGTAGGCCGGCATGTGGCCCCCGCGCTCCGAGGGCGCGGCCGGCTTGTGGAGGGTGCGCCGGGCGGCCTGGCCGGGGGCGTGGGCGTCTGGTTGCCCCTCCCGCTCTTTCAGAGGGCGGGGCTCCTGGGAGGCCGGAGCTTCCCCGGCTGCCGGCCCGGGCATGCCGCGGCCGCCGCGCCGGAGGGCGTCGCTCATCTTACCCATGCGGCTCTCCCCTCTGCCCAGCCGGGGCCGGGGCGGGGGCTGGTGCAATCATGGGGCCCCAATCCGGAGCCGCCTTATCTGCCGGCGCGGCCTCCCGCTTGGGGGTCGCGGGGGCGTCCGGTATCATTATCTGTTGCCCCTTGCCCACCAGGGGGGCGATGCGGCTCCAATTTTTCTTGAGCAGAGCGAAGCCGCCCCAGGCCAGCCCCACCACCAGCACCAACAGCAACAGGCGTTTCCAAAGGCTGCCCGGGGCGTCCTTGGACATGCTGCCGGCCAGACGCGAGAGCACACCCCGCCTGGTCTGCACCCGCCAAGGAGCCCGGCGTACCCCCGGAAAGGACGAAGGCTCCGCGAAGGAGCCGGCCTCGGCCTGGGCGGCGGAGGCCGGCCGAGCGTCGGGCGAGGCTTGCGACCGGGGCTCCCGCCGGGCTTCCCGCCGAGGCTCGCGCCGCGTCCAGCGCGCCGGCTCCGGCGAGGGCTCAACCTCGACCGGAGACAGCAGGAACTCCGCCCCCGGGGAAATCGCGGTGCCGGCCGTTGCGCCGGCAACGGGGCCTTCGGCGGGACCGGCCGCGCCGAAGCTCTCCGGTTCGATGGAGGCCCAGTCCAGGGTGGGGTCCTCAGTCGCCACCGTGCGCACCATCTCGTCGTCGATCTTGGCCTGGTCGCGGGAAAAGCCGAGCAGCAGGGCGTCATCGCAGAGCGAGTTGATTAGGCGGGGTATGCCGCGGGTGATCTCGTAGATCGCCTCCAAGGCTTCATCCTCGAAAATCTCGCGCCGCGCGCCGGCTGCTGTCAGGCGCTGGAGCACGTATTCGGCGGTTTCATCCCGGCTCAGGGGTTTCAGGGCGAAGTTGCGGTGCAGGCGCTGCATCAGCGCCTTGGCTCCGGCCTTCTTCATGACTCTTATCATCTCGGGCTGGGCCACCAGGAATATGTTGAGCACCCGGGGCGAAGATGCGTCCAGGTTTCCCAGCAGACGCAGTTCCTCCAGCACCTCTGGAGAAAGATCCTGGGCCTCGTCGATGATGATGAGCACCAGCTTGCCCTGGGAACGGCAACGGTTGATCATCCCGGCGAGCGCCGCCAGGAAGGGGCCCTTGCTGGCGTAGGGGCCGTCCATGCCCAGTTCCAGGGCGATCTGGTTCAGGAAGTCCAGGGGCTCCAACCGCGGATTGGTGAGCACCGCCGAAACAACCCGGTCTCCAACCTCTCTCAGCAGGGCCAGGATGAGGGTGGTCTTGCCCACCCCCGGTTCGCCGATCACCAGCGCCCAACCCTCCTGCTGATCTATGGCGTAGATCATGGTGGCCAGGGCCTCGCGGTGGCCTTCCATGAGCACCAAAAAGCGGGGGTCGGGCTCGATGGCGAAAGGCTTGGCGGTTAATCCGAAGTATTCGGTGTACATCGGCTAGCCCAAAATCCCCAGGATGAGCTTTTTGAGCGCGTGGCCGCGTCCGGTAACCAGTATGCCCACCATGGCCATCAGTACGAGAAATACCGATCCGTAGACGGCCAGCAGGATCATGTTGACCCTGGCCTTGCGCATGGCCTCCTTGCGGGTGATCAGGGCAGGCAGCACAACCAGTACCGGGAAGGTTCCCAGACGCTCCGTCTGCTCGACGGAGGTGAATGAGTTGTCCAGATAGTTCAAGCCCAGGGAGAGCGCCAGGCCCAGGACCAGGGCCAGGCCGAAGCTGGCGGGGATGGCGCGGCGTACGTCGGGCCGGTAGGGACTGTCGGGGACTTCGGCCGGATCGACCACCTCGAACTGCTCGCCGCGCTGAGTGCGCTCCAGGTTGGCGGCCATGTTGGCGTCCAGGGTCTTGGCCTGCAGCTTCTCGTAGGCGTGCTTGAGCGCGTCGTAGCCGCGGGTCAGCTCGCCCAGCTTTTCGGCCACGGCAGGTCCATTATCCAGCCGGCGGCTGGCGGCCTCGATCTCGCGGTTGATGTCGTTGAGCTGCTGCTGGAACTCGGCGATGCGCTGGCGGCCCTCGGCAACGCGTTTGGCGGCACGCTCGATGCTGGCGCGCACCGCATTCATCTCGACGTCGAGGGCTGAGATATCCTTCTCCTTCTCCTGCATCTTGATGCCCTTGGCCGCCGCCTCCGCCCGCCGCCGGGCCTGCTGCTCGGCCTTCAAGGCCTCAGCCTTGGCCAGGTGGCTCTTCAGGCGCTGCACGTCGGGGTGGCTGTCGGTGTAGGTGACCATGAGACGCTCAATTTCCTTCTTGATGGTCTCGGGGTCGGTCTCCTCCGTCTGCGTGCCCTCCCCCCCGCCGCCGGCCCCAATGGCGCGGTTGTGCGCCCGCTGAATGGCCAGGGTCTGCTCACGGTATTCGAGCGTACCCTGCTCCTGCTCGTATGAGGATACGCGGGTCAGCTCGGATTGTATCATTTGGTTGGTGTGCTGAGCGTTGAGCCGCAGCTGGCCGATCAAGGCCACATTCTTTTCCTGGGCCTCGGGCAGCTCCTGCAAGTGCTGCTCCTTGAAGTGGGTAATCTGGTTTTCCCACTCCCCCAATTGGCCCTTCATGCGCTCCAGTTCGCGGTTCAAAAAGCGGGCGGTGCCCACCGCGTCCTCTTCGCGCAGGCGCAGGTTGCTGTCCACATAGAAGGCGGCCAAGGCGTTGGTCACCGCGGCCACGGTCTGGGCGTCCGAATAGAGGTATTCGATGGTGAAATAGTTCTTGGTGGTGATCTTGATGCTTATGTCCTTGCGCATGAACTGGGCCAGTTCATCGGGGGTCAGCTGCCGGCGCTCCTTGGGATAAAGATTGAAGCGGTCGATCAGCTCCATCAGCCTGGTCCGGCTCAATACCTGCTGGGTGATGATCTGCAACCGCTCCTGAATTTTGGTGGTCACCGTGGCCTGGATGATCTCGGTGGGGATCTTTTGGGCCTGCACCACCACCAGGCAGGCGGCGCGGTATACCGGCGGCCAGAGCAGACAGTAGGCCACGCCCACCCCCAGCACCATCAGGAAC
The DNA here is from genome assembly GCA_021811275.1 of Deltaproteobacteria bacterium. Classification (GTDB taxonomy): domain Bacteria; phylum Desulfobacterota; class Desulfarculia; order Desulfarculales; family Desulfarculaceae; genus JACRDC01. The sequence goes on along the minus strand of JAJZPI010000103.1, from coordinate 8,860 downwards.
ACCGAGGCCGAAAGCGGCAGCCGCCGCTTGAGCACAAATAGATATTTGCGCAGGTCTATGGATGAGGTTTGAACGGCCAAGGGACTACCAGCGTTGGGGCCAATCGGCGGAGAGCAGCATCAATACCCGATTCTGACTACGGTCTTCGGTGTTGATCTCCGCGTCACGATTGAGATAACGATAGTCCAACGAAAGTTTCCAGTCTCGCGCAAGCTGGTAGCTCAAGGCGCTGCCCAGGCGCACCGAGTCGACGTCGCCGCTGGAAGTCACGCCGGATGCGGCGGGGTTCTGCTGAAAGTCGTCATGCACCAGGTCGGCCTGGGCGGTGAGCATCCAGTGCTGGGCCATGCGCCAAAGCCAACTGCCGCCAGCCCGGCTGGTCACGGTCAGACCGCTGTTTTCGCCAAGGGTGTCGTATTCCGCCAGCTTGTATTCGACGTAGCCTCTTAGCTGCCAGCGCGGCTGCTTGTAGGTCACGACCAGGTTGCCGGCGGGATAGGCCTTGCCCGCGGCGGAGTTGTACTTTTCGTCAGCCGCCACCTGGGAGGCTCCGGCCGCGGCCTCCAGGCCCAGCCGCGGGCTCAGCTCGGCCTTGTAGCCCAGCTTGGCGGTGTAGGTGTCATAATCGCGGGCGTCGCGCTTGAGCGGCACCGCGCTCTCCGAGCGCACCACGCCCGTGCCCAGGCTCAGGAAGGCCTCGCGCAGGGGCCCCATCATGCGCGCCAGGCGCGCCTCGGCAGTGCCCTTGAGCAAATCATCTGAAACCTCGAAGTCGTCGCGGTACCCTTCCAGTTTCAGCTCGGTTCGCCAATCGGGGTTCAAGCGGTAGCCCCCCCCCAGATCGACCCGCTGGTAGGAGCTGTCTTCCGACTGCTCGTCATTGCCGCGGTTAAAGCCAAGGGAGTAGCCGGCGTTGACAAAGGTTTGCGGTCCTAGGTTGTATTGGCTCCGCACCGAGGTCACGTTGCGGTCATGGCGTCCGCCAGCGGCGCGTAGCCGGGTCAGCTCGCCGGTATCGGTCTGCTCCACCGCGTCATAAGAAGAAGAAAGCGTGTTTTCGGCGTCCATGCTCCACTTGGGGGAAGTGGCCAGGTGATATTTCATGCCCAGAGAGGCGTTCTCCCTGCGGGTTTGGTCGCTCAATCGCTGATAGACGGCATAGTCCAGGGAGCCCAGGGCGGTGAAGCGGTTCTCGGGCCGACCCGCTTCCAGGCTGGCCTTGGGACGCGCCAGCCAAAAGAAGTCGCCCCGGGGCTGCTGGGCGATGCCCACGTTGTCGTCATAGCCCGCGCCGAGAGAGATGCCGGGGGTGAAGGTGGCGGCCGACAGCGGCGCCGGCGCGCCCATGAGCGCCCCCAGCAAAGCCGCCGCCACGCCCGCGTTCCCGACCTTATACCACCTTGAATTCGCCATCATTTCGGCCCTTGGCAACGCCTTCAGGGAACTATGACCACGTCGCCCGGCTTGAGATCGATGTTTTGGGCCAACTCGGTTCCGGCAACGACGTCGGAATAGATAAAACGATAGCGCTTCTGATCTGCCCCCGAGCCCCTGATGATCACGATGTCGTTCTTATGCGCCCATTCGGTGAAGCCGCCGGCGGTGGCCAGGGCATGCAGGACCGAGGTGGGCAAGAGCAGGGGATAGCGTCCGGGCTTGAGCACGTTGCCCAGGACGCTGAAAGTTTTGCTGCGGGGGTCCTTGACGATTACGTAGACTTGGGGCTCCTCGATATAGCGCTTCAAGGCCCGGGTGATCTCCCACTTCAATTCGATGGGAGTAAGCCCGGCGGCCCGGATGTCGTCGCAAAGGGGCAGGGATATACGGCCGTCCGGCCGCACCAAGATGTCAGGCCGGCTAAGGGACTGCTCTTTCCAGGTGATTACCTCCAGTAGATCGCTGGGGCCGATGCGGTAGCTCTCAAGAGGGTCCTGGGCCAAGGCGGTTGGCAGGGGCAACAGGCCAAAGAGCAGTAGCAGCCCCCAGGTTTTGAGCACAATATTATTCACAACCGTCACCCTTGCCTGCCCCCAAATAATAACACGCCTTTCCGGCACGCCAGGCCGGATTAACCGGCCTAAGTGTATTAGAAAACTACCTGATAAGCAAGTACAAATACTGTGCAACACCAGGAGTTGACGGCTTTTTCGCCATCCCGCGCCAGAGCCGCCGAGGCCTGTTACAGGCTTTGCCAGGCGGCATTTGCCGTCGGCCGGAGCCCGGTCCCAAGATTGGGGCAAAGGGCGGCAGCCACTTCCGGCCAGGGCCGTGCCGAGTGATATATATTAAAAATATACAGCCGGTTATCATATCAGGCCGCCTGACGTTCCCGGCCCGGCGCAGGCCCCGCCAAGGTCTTTCACATATATCACCCCCTAGGCCGGGCCATCCCGCCAGCCTGTCCGGCCAGGCCGGAGCAGACCGGAAGGCACCGATTGCAGGCAAGGCCTTATACCAAATCAACCAAAGCCATCCCCGGCTTTGATCAACGACCGGCAGGGCAAAAGCGTGGTTCGACCCCCACCAAGTAAGCCGTGTGGGAACTCCCGGTTTCGCCCTGCCTCGCGAGCGCTTGGGCGCTCGGCGGGCCGTCCCCCGGGGTCCCCAGCCAACTGGTTGGCTGGGTGGATCCCTGGCCCGCATGCCAATTAGCGCTCAAACTATTTGTTGGAAAGATGAGTTGGTATTACGGCTTGGTGGAGGCGCGCAGGCCCCCAAAAAAGTCCAGGCCAAGCTCCGAAAAGGGGCCTGGCCTGGATTGAGAGGGCTGGGTTCCAAAAGGCGGCTTATCCCTTGGCTTCCCGCACGGCCTTCTCCACCAAGGCGCGTATCTCATCCAAGCGGGCCTGGCTTTGGGCCTCGAAGCGCAGCACCAGGGCCGGCTGGGTGTTGCTGGCCCGGACCAGCCCCCAGCCCTCGGGCATTATCACCCTCACCCCATCCACGTCCACCACCTCGTGATCGCGGCTCAGATTGGCCTTGACCCGCTCCACCACCTTGAACTTGATGTCGTCGGGGCAGTCCACCCTGATCTCAGGGGTGTTGACCACCGCCGGCAGATCGGCCAGCCAGGCCGAAAGTGGCTGCTTGCTGGAAGACAGCAGCTCGGCCAGGCGCAGGGAGGCGTAGATGGCGTCATCGAAGCCGAACCAACGGTGTTTGAAGAACATGTGCCCGCTCATCTCGCCAGCGAGCACCGCGCCTGTCTCGGCCATCTTCTGTTTGATCAGGCTATGGCCGGCCTTCCACATGATGGCGTTGCCGCCACGGCGGCGAATGTCGTCATAGAGATTCTGGCTGCACTTGACCTCGCCGATGAAAGTGGCGCCCGGCTCCAGGGGCAGGATGGAGCGGGCGAAGATGGCCAGCAACATGTCGCCCCAGATGGGGTTGCCCTGCTCGTCCACCACCCCCACCCGGTCGGAGTCGCCGTCGTAGGCAACGCCCGCCCTCAGCCGCTGGTCCACCACCGTCTTGCGCAGGTCCGCGATGTTTTCCAGCACCGTGGGGTCGGGCTCGTGGTTGGGGAAATGGCCGTCCATCTCGCAATAAAGGGGCACCACCTCCATGCCCAGGCGCTTCATCAGGGGCACGGCCACCGGCCCGGCGGTGCCGTTGCCGGCGTCCACCGCCAGCTTCAGGGGCCCGGCCAGCTTGATGTTGCCGGCCACGTAGTCCATGTAGGGGCCCGCAATGTCCTCGGCGCGGCTTGAGCCGCGGCCGCCCACGAAATCACCACTGGTCATGATCCGGCGGAGCTTCTGGATTTCCTCGCCGTGGATGGTGCTCTTGCCCCAAAGAACCTTGAAGCCGTTGTACTGGGGCGGGTTGTGGCTGGCGGTGATCATGACCCCGCCGTCGGCCTGGTAGTGCCAGACCGAGTAGTACAGAAGCGGCGTGGGGCAGACGCCCACGTCGACCACCTCGCGCCCGCTGGCGAGCAGCCCCTCCAGGAGCAGGTCGCGGTAGCGGTCGGAGCTAAGCCGGCAGTCCCGGCCCAGGGTCAGGCGCCTGGCCCCCCTGGACTCCATGTAGGTGCCGATGGTCCGGCCCAGAGTCAGCACGTCCTGGTCCATGATCTCCTGGTCCACCAAACCGCGGATGTCATACTCGCGAAAGATGTTGTCCTGCATCAATCCTCCAGGCACCGCCCGCCCGCGGCCGCGGCCTCGGGCCGGCGCTTGTTTATTAACCCACGCACTCCAACAGGGACAGCCCGGGCTGGGTCGGGAAGACCTCCACCCCCGCCAGACCGGCGGGCACCAGCCAAGTCTGACCGGCGGCGATGTCCAGGGGCGCGAACTCTCGGGCCCCGCTGGCCAGCCGCCCCCGCCCTTCCACAACGAATACCACCCGGGGCCGCCTTCCGCCCCATTGCAAGGCGTGGGGACGCTTGACGCTTGCCCTGATCAGGGCAAAATGCGGGTCGCGCACCAGCAGCTCCATCCGGTTGGGCTGGCAGGCCAGTATCTCCGGTGAACTGGGCCTTCCCGGCCCGCCGAGGTCCATTACTTCCAGCGCTTTTTTCTGGTGCAAGGGACGGGGTAGGCCGTCCTGTCCGGGCCGGTCCCAATCGTAAAACCTGTAGGTGACGTCGGAGGCCTGTTGTATCTCGAAGATGGTGAGCCCCGGCCCGGTGGCGTGCACGGTCCCGGCGCCAAGGTGAAAAACGTCGCCAGGGCGCGCCGGCACCCGGCCCAGCACCTCGGCCAGCCTGTTTTCGGCCAGGGCACGCTCCACCGCCGGCCGATCCGCCCCGGGCTTCAACCCCATGACGATTTCGGCCCCGGGCAGGGCCTCCAGCACCAGCCAGGCCTCGTTCTTGCCCCAGGGCTCCCCTTCCAAACGGGCGGCGTCCTCGTCATCAGGATGGACCTGCACGCTGAGCCAGTCGCCCACGCTCAATATCTTTAGCAGAATCGGAAAGCCGGACCCCGCCGCCTCTCCCAGCACCCAGCCGGGCCATCGCTCCACCACCTCGTCCAGGCCCAGGCCCATGAAGTCGCCCTCGGCCACCCTGGTGATGTGGTGCCGGGCGCTGGCCAGCCAAACCTCGCCCACGCCGGCGGGCGCGGGCCACAGCGAGCCCCAGGGCTCGGCCAAGCGTGGAGCCGCCCAAATCTTCTCCAGGAACAAAGGCTTGAGGGGCAGAGGCCCGGGGCCGTTCATGGCCGTCTCCTGGCAAGGGAAAACGTGCGGTTGGTGCGAAGGGCCGGGCGCGGGGCTCCGCTACGCCGCCGCTGCTAGAGAAGGTCGTGCAACCCCTCGGTTTGCAATGCCTCGATGACCTTGCGCACCTCCTGGCAGCGTTCGCGCGGCAGGATCAAGAGCACGTCATCAGTTACCACCGCCACCAGACCGCTGACGCCCAGGAGGGCGGTCAGGCGATTTCCGGCGCTGACCACGTTGTCCTGCGACTCTATGGCCAGCACCCGGCCTTGCTGGCGGGCGTTGCCCGCCTCGTCGGCCGGCCAAAGCTCGGCCATGGCATCCCAGGAGCCAACGTCCGACCAGCCGAAATCAGCCTTCACCACCCGCAGGTTGCCGGTCTTTTCCAGCACCCCGTGGTCCACGCTGACGGCCGGCAGGCCGGGGTATACCTCGGCCAGGGCCTGCGCCAGGCCGGGGCCGTCCAGGGCGGGGGCCAGTCGCTCCAACCCGGCGGCAAGAGCCGGCTGGTGACGGGCCAACTCCTTCAGCAACACCTCGGCCCGCCAGGCGAACATGCCGGAGTTCCAGAGGTGGCGTCCGCCCTCGAGGTAGGCCTGGGCTGTGGCAAGGCCCGGCTTTTCATGGAAGGCGGCCACGGCGCTGACCTGCGGAGAAGCCTCATCCACCACCTGGCCGGTCTCGATATAGCCGAAGCCCGTGGCGGCGAAACGCGGGGTCAGGCCGAGGGTGACCAGCACGTCTTCGTCCATGGCCGCCCTGGCCGCCCGGCCCAGAGTCTCCAAGAAAAGGGTCTCGTCGGTGATCAAATGATCGGCCGGCAGCACCAGACAGAGCGCCCGGGGGTCGCGTCTGGCCACCCAGAGGGCGGCCAGGCCCACCGCGGCGGCGGTGTTGCGGGCCACCGGCTCGGCCAGGATCTGCTCGCCAGGAACTTGGGGGAGCTGATCGGCGACCGCCTGGGCGTGGCCGGCCCCGGTGACCACCAGGACCCGCTCGGGCCCGACCAGGGGGGCCATGCGGGCCACGGTCTGTTGCAGGAGGCTGCGCTTGCCGGTCAGGGCCAATAGCTGCTTGGGACGGGCCCTGCGACTGGCCGGCCAGAAGCGGGTTCCGCTGCCCCCTGCCATGACCACGGTGTAGATGTTCAACTGCCCACCTCGCGACTTACCAGCAGGAAATTGTAGGAATATAGCCCAGGGCCCGGTTCAAGTCGAGGGCTTTTACCGTTCCGCGCCGCTGTGGCCCGGCCGCCCCGCAAGAAAATGCTTGACAGAAGGTGGCCGCCTCGCCTAGGCATTAAAAAGAATTAAGGTAATCGCTCTAGGCGTGGAGTTGGCCGCCGGCCTCGACCGCGGCGGCATAACCCCTTGACAACGTGCCCCCAGGTGCATAATATCAGTCAACTGAGGACCTTGCTGCCGTTGACCGTTAAGGAGAGCCCTTAAATGAACAAGTCGCAGCTCATCGAAGCCCTGGCCAAGGCGGAAAACCTCACCATAAAGAAAGCCGAAATGGTCATAAACACCCTGTTCGGCTCTGTCGAGGAGGCCTTGGTCCGCGGCGACCGGGTTGAGATTCGTGGCTTCGGCAGCTTCAAAGTCAAGGATTACGACGGCTACCAGGGCCGCAACCCCAAGACCGGCGAGATCATCGACGTGGGCAAGAAAAAGCTGCCCTTCTTCAAGGTCGGCAAGGAGCTCAAAGAGAGGGTCGACAGCTAAGCCCCTCCCGGCGGCCCCGCCCCTCGCGCAGCCCCGCAGATGCCTTCTTCTGCGGGGCGTTTGTTTCGCCTCCCGAGGTGACCCGCGCGTTTGGCCCAACTCGGCTCCCGGCGGGCCGGGCAAGGAGGCGGAACCTGGGAACCCCACCGGACACCGCGCAACGGACGGTCGTGAACCCCGTCAGGTCCGGAAGGAAGCAGCGGTAAGCGATGCGGTTCGTGTCGCGGATCGTTCTGGCCAAGGGTTCCCGGGTTCCACTTCCTTCCCCGGCCCTATCCCCCCGCGGGACGGGACCGTGGCGTCGGCATGAGCCTCACCATCCGTCAGACCATCGTTAATATGTTGCGGGAGCAGGAGCTTTCCGCCCTGGACCTGGCCGAGGCGCTTCTGCTCACCCGGCGCGAGGTCCATGAGCACCTGCCCCATCTGCGACGCTCGCTCAAAAAGGCCCTACGCGTCCGCCCGGCCAGGTGCCGGCTCTGCGGCTACGTCTTCCGCGACCGGAGCCGCCTGGACGCCCCCGGGCGCTGCCCCCGCTGCCGGGGCGAGCTGGTGGACGGACCCTGGTTCAGGATCGAGCGCTGACCATCGGCCCGGGGGCCGTTCCCTTGCCCCGAAACTGGTTATGTCTACTATTAGTCCGAAAATCGTATTATAATTTGAGGGTGTAAGTCAGACAGGCAATATCAGGGCAGGCGGACGGTGGAAGAGGAAACCCTAAAGCTAACTACCGGTTATTACTTCCCCATATCTCCGCTGATGCTTTTTCCCCGAAGCAGCGGACGCTTCGGTGTGTATCTGAAGCTCAACGATCGTTTCGTGCTATATGCCCACCCGGACGAGGATTTCACTCCCGAACACCAGCAAAAGCTTTTCGCCAACGGGGTCAAGGAAGTCTATGTTCTGACCGCCCAGCGGCAGGAGTTCGACCTCTACATCGAAAAGAACCTGGGCCGCATGCTCTTGAGCGACGATCTGCCCATGGTCGAACGCTCCAAGGTCTTCTACGACGCCTCGGTATCCATCGTGGCCGATACCTTCAAGAAACGCTTGCCAGCCTCCTTGGGCCGCGAACGTTTCGAGAAGATGCTGCACTTCGTCACCCTTGGCACCAAGTTCCTGGCCCAGGCGGGGGCCTTGAAAAGCCTGGCCTCGCTGATCTCCCACGACTACCAGACTTACAGCCACTGCGTGCACGTCTTCGTATACAGCTCCGCCATCCTGCAGGGCATGGAGATGGAGGAGGAACGCTTGGTGCAGTGCGGCCTGGGGGCCCTGTTGCACGACATCGGCAAGACCCAGATTCCCAAGCAGATATTGAGCAAACCAGGCAGGCTGACCTACTCCGAGCGCCAAATGGTGGAGTCCCATCCCGTGCGGGGGGCCGCCCTCTGCGCCCTGGCGCCCATAAGTCAGGACGTGATCAACGGCATCCTTTTCCACCACGAAAAGCAGGACGGCAGCGGCTATCCCACGGGCCTGCGCGGACCGGAGATACCGCAGGCGGTAAAGGCCCTGACCGTGGCTGACGTCTACGACGCCCTGGTCTCCGACCGGCCCTATGCCAAGTCCCAAAGCCCCTTCGAGGCCCTGACCATAATGCGCGACGACATGAAGGGCGCCTTCGACCCCGAGATCTACCGGCGGCTGGTGATGGTCTTGAGCGGGGCGGAGATCATTTAGCCGGCTTTGTATGGCGGTTGCCTTTCAGGCCGTGGAAGCGGCCCCCGGCCCGGCCTGCAGCAGGGCCTGATCTATGCGGCGGGCCGAGCGCATCAACGCCAGGGCCATCTGCTCCAGACGGCCGGGCGCCAGCGTGCTGGTGAAGCCCACCGACCATAAGGCCGCCGGCAGCCCCCCCGCCGCCCCCAGGGCCACCGCCACCCCCCAAACCCCCGGCAGGTACTCCTCTTCTTCCACGGCATAGCCCTGGCGGCGCACCTGCGCCCCCTGCTCCAGGTACTCCT
>JAJZPI010000102.1 GCA_021811275.1 Deltaproteobacteria bacterium | reverse complement strand
CGGTGAGTTGGCGGCCAAAATGCTCAACGACCAGGGCTTCCAATTGGTCATAACCGACATGCTGCCCCCCGGACAAGACGGCCTGGGGGTGGTCAGCTACGTCAAGGAGCACACCCCCCACACCCCCGTGATCGTGGTGGGCGATGCCGGCGCGGTTAATCTGGCGGTGGAGGCCATGCGCCGGGGGGCCTTTGATTTCCAAGAGAAACCCCTGAACCTGGACCGTCTGTTGCTGGCTGTGCAAAGGGCCCTGGAAAAGGCCTCCCTGCACCGGGCCTTCGACTACCTGCGCCACGAGCAACCCTACATTTATCGCCTGGAGAACATCCTGGCCCGCAGCCAGGCCATGAAGCTGGTGCTGGACCAGGTCACCCGAGTCACTTCCACCGACGTTACGGTGCTGCTCACCGGCGAGACCGGCACAGGCAAGAGCCTCATCGCCGGAGCCATCCACGCCAACAGCCCCAGGAGAGACCACACCCTGGTGACGGTCAATTGCGCCGCGCTCACCGAGACTCTTTTGGAAAGCGAACTCTTCGGCCACGAGAAGGGCGCCTTCACAGGCGCGCACAAGTACCGCACCGGCCGCTTTGAACAGGCCCACGGCGGCACCCTCTTCCTGGACGAGATCGGCGACATGAGCCCGGCCACCCAGGCCAAGGTGCTCAGAGCCATCGAGGACAAGGTCATCCAGCGGGTGGGCGGCGCACGCTCCATCCAGGTGGACGTGCGCATAATCGCGGCCACCAACGTGGACCTAGAGCGGGCGGTGCGCGAGGGCCGCTTTCGCGACGACCTCTTCTACCGCATCAACGTCACTCCCATCCGCATGCCGGCCCTGCGCGAACGGCCAGAGGACGTCCGCCCTCTGGCCGAACTCTTCCTGCGCCGCATGAGCGGAGAGATCAAGCGTCCGGTAAAGCCCCTGTCCCAGGAGGCATTGGAGGCCCTGTCAGCCTACCAGTGGCCAGGCAACATCCGCGAGCTGCGCAACTTGGTGGAGAGGGCCATCCTTTTCGCCAACGGGCCGGAGATAACCTCCAATGACCTCGGCCTGGCCCAAGCGGTCAAGTCCGCCCCCGAGGCGGCCAAGCCCGTTGAGATGGAAACCCTAAACCTGGCTCAGTTGGAGCAGTGGGCCATAGAAACCGCCCTGGAGCGAAGCGACTGGGTGCAAAGCCACGCCGCCGCTCTTCTGGGCATAAGCCCCCGAGCCCTATCCTACAAACTGGACAAGCTCAATCTGCAAAACCCCGGCCTGCTGGCCCGGCGTCGCCCCCGATGAGACGGCTGGCCGAGTTTTTCAATATCGTAATTACTGTTTTGTAATTACATTACCGTACCGAGCTTAAAGCTCGACATCATTATCGCGTCGCCTAGCCCCAGCAAACCTTCTTTTTGCTTTATCTGGCAGAATTTTTTGGGTTTTCACAACATTTTCCTTCATGTTACAAATATAATGGATTAATAATGGGTTCTGGCACTCTTTTTGCCCCACCCTGGGAGGAATCAAAACTCGTGAAGGGAGGCAAATAGGTTGGCTGGAGTGTGTGCCAGACATATTCGTGGGCAGAGTGATATGCTGGCCGAGCTGGGGGAGGTCCATTGGGGCCTCCTTCCAGCCCTCCTCTTCCTGCCCTGGCTGCTGGCTGGCGGCCTGGGCTGGGGGGAGGGACCGAGCGCCGTGTTCTTGCTCCTGGCGGCGCTCATGGCCAGCTACGATTTGGCTTGCCGGCGCATCCCCAACTCGCTCAACGCCCTGACCGCGCTCTGGGGCCTGGCCTGGGGCCTGGCCCTGGGCGGTTGGGCGGGCCTGGGCCAGGCTCTCTTGGGCGGCTTGGTGGCCTTCGGCCTGATGGCCGTTTTCTTCTTCATCGGCGCGGTGGGCGCCGGCGACGTCAAGGCCATGGGGGCGCTGGGCGTCTTTTTGACTCCCCAGTTGTCCCTGGAATTTTTTATCTGGACCACCCTGGCGGGGGGCGCCATGGCCCTGGCCCGCATGCTTATGGCGCGCCAGTTCATGGCCGGCGGCGGACTGACCGGCCTGCGGATGGCCAAGAGCGGGCTAACGCTACCCTACGGTCTGGCCATATGCGCCGCGGCATTTATCGTTGCCAGCGCGGGAGGAATAAGATGAACCCCTTCAGGAGGATTCTCCAAGGCCAGAAGGGCTCGGTGGCTGTGGAATTCGCGCTGATCCTTCCGGTCTTTTTGATGCTCATGTTCAGCGTGATAGAGATGGGCTCGGCTTGGTATTACAAGCAGATGCTGGTGAGCGCCACCCGCGAGGGGGCGCGGGCCGCCAGCCTGCTCAACGACGACGCCAACGGCACCGCCCAGGTCACGACTCTCGTCAACACCTATCTAGCCAACGCCGGGTTCCCCGGCTCGGCCCAGGTGACGGTCACCGGGGCCGACGGCGATCCCGGCACCCAGGTGCAGGTGACCACGACCAGCGAATACCAGATGCCGGTGTTGGGCAAGCTGGTCTCCAGCAGCCTCTCATCCATGACCCTCAGCGCCACCACCATCATGCGGCACGAGTAGGAGCGCTTTCCAATGCTGCGCAAGGGACCCTTGATCTTCCTGCTGGCCGCCTTGATGCTGGCTCTGGCCGCCACCTGGGCGGCCAACCAATGGATCCGCTCCCAGGCCGAAAAAGCGGCGGCCAAGAAGGTGATCACCGCCCCAGTGGTGGTGGCCGCCGGGGACCTGGATCCGGGCAAAAGCCTGGAGCTCAAGGACCTGGCGGTTCTCAACTGGCCCGGCGCGAACCTTCCTGCCGGCCATTTCGCCAAGCCGGAGCAGATCAAGGGGAGGGTGGTGCGCACCGCGTTGAACAAGGGCGAGGTCATCCTGCCCTCCAAGCTGGCCCAGGAGGGCCTGGCCGGCGGGCTTTCGGCGGTGGTGCCGGAGGGTTACCGGGCCATGACCGTGCATGTCGACGAGGTCGTCGGCGTGGGCGGCTTCGTGCAGCCCGGCGACAGGGTCGATGTGCTGGTGACCATGGCCCGGGGCCCATTCAATCAGGATCCGGTCTCCCGCCTGGTGCTGCAGGACCTGCCGGTGCTCACGGTGGGCGAAAAGTTTCAGGAGGAGGGCGAAGGCAGCAAGGCCAAACGACGCAAGGTCACGGTGGTGACCCTCCAAGTCAAGCCCCAGGAGGGCGAGCGCCTGGCCCTGATCTCCGCCGAGGCCAAGATAATCCTCGCTCTGCGCAACCAAGGCGACCATGAGGATCACAACGGCGAAGGAGTGCGCTTCAGCACCCTGGCCCCGGCCCCGCCGACCCCGCCGGCCAAGCATGTGTCCACCGAAGAGGTGGGCCCGCGCGTGGAGGTGATCAGGGTGGCCAAGCGCCGCTTGGCCTCCATGAATCCCGACGAGAATGACGACGCCAAGGAGACCAAGGCCAAGCCTCCGGAGCCAGCTCAGCCCTCGGCCCCCCCGCTGCCCAAGATGCCCACCGGGCCCGCGCCCATCACGCATGGGAGGTAAGCCGCCGTGCGCCGTTTTTGGTTATTGCCCCTCTTGGTAGTGCTCGCCATGGCGCCCGTCGTACCCGCCCAGGCCGCCCCCCCTTCCTCCCTGCCCTTCACCAGCGTGGAGGTAAAGATCGGTCATACCCGCCTGGTCGACATCCCGGTGGGGGTAAAAAGGGTCAGCGTGGGCAAGGACCGGGTGACCGACGTGGTGGTCATCAGCCCCCGCCAGATATACGTGGTGGGCAAGGAGGTGGGGACCACCAACATCACCCTTTGGGACCAGCAGGAGCGGGTGGTTGGCGTTTTCGACGTCCGCGTGGCCCGCGATCTCTCCCGGCTCAAAGAGCACCTCTACCAGGTGCTGCCCCAAGAGCCCATCGAGGTGCGCGAGATGGAGGGCACGGTGGTCCTCTCGGGCCGGGTCTCCAGCATGCAGGCCAAGGGGCAGGCCGAGTCATTGGCCCGGGCGCTCATGTCGCGCAAGGACAACAAGGACGTTCTGCACCAGGGCGAGGACACCAAGCAGTGGGTGACCAGCCTGCTGGAGGTGGGCGGCAACCAACAGATCAATATCAAGGTGCAGTTCGCCGAGGTCAAGCGCGACGTGACCAACCGCATGAAGGTCAACGTGGGGGCCATCAATCCCGCGAGCAACGACTTCATCTTCAGCACCCTCGGCAGCTACCTGGTGCCATTTTGGGCCAACAATACCAACAGCTACATAAACACCCTCTATTCCTCCAACGCCAACCTCACCGGCGGGTTCAACATCGGCGGCGCCCAGATGCGCGGGGCGCTGGACATCATGAAGGAGAACAAGCTGGCCAAGATTCTGGCCGAGCCCACCCTGACCGCCATGAGCGGCCAGGAGTCGGATTTTCTGGCCGGCGGCGAGTTTCCGGTTCCGGTGCCCCAAAAGGACAACGCCATCACCGTCGAGTTCAAGAAATTCGGCGTGCAGCTCAAGTTCAAGCCCGAGGTGCTCAAGAACGGCAACATCCGCATGACCGTCTCGCCCGAGGTGAGCGAGATGGACTTCTCCGTCGCCCTGGTCATCCAGGGCTATACCGTGCCGGGCTTGAAGACCCGCAAGGCCTCGACCCAGCTTGAGGTGAAGGACGGCGAGAGTTTTGTCATCGCCGGCCTTTTCCGCGACGACATCACCCACCAGGTGCAGAAGATTCCCCTCCTGGGCGACATCCCCATCCTGGGGGCCCTCTTCCGCAGCACCGAGTTTCTGAACAGCCAGACCGAGTTGGTGATCGTGGTCACCCCCGAGGTGGTCAGGGCCGGCATGTCCCAGCCCGTCGCCCTGCCCACGGACAATCTTCGCGTGCCGACCGATGACGCCGACCTTCTCCTGATGGGGACTATGACGGAAAAGGCGGATCGCGGCGAGACCCTTAACCGCTCCTTGAACGAGCTGGAAGGGAAGTTCGGCCATGACCCTGCATTCTAAGATTCGCCGGCTTTGGCGGGAAGAGCGCGGCGTGACCGCCGCGATGATGGCCCTGTTTATGACCTTCCTGGCGGGTATTACCGCCACCGCGGTGGACCTGGGGGTTCTCTTCACCGCCAAGGCCCAGCTGCAAAACGCGGCCGACGCCGCAGCCCTGGCCGCGTCCAACACCATGATTTCAATTGGCGCCAACAACGAGGCCATCGCCCAGCCGGCCAACGCCCTGTCCGCGGCCAACCAGTACGCCTCGTCCAACCAGGCGCTGGGGGTCAACGTCAACCTCAAGAACCCCGTGGGCGACGACTTCACCATCGGCTACTGGGACGAGAGCCTAGGCGACTTCGACCAGAACCGCACCGGGCTGGGTCTTACCAACGCCGAGGATCTGACCGGGGTGCGCGTGCGGGTACGCCGCGATGACCAGGCCAACACCCCGGTCGCCACCTACTTCGCTCGCATCTTCGGCATCGACGATGTACCGGTGCGCGCCGTCTCCACGGCCTTTCTGGGCTATACGGGCAAGGTAGACCCGGGGGTGGTGGACCTGCCCATCGCGGTTAAGGCCGGAGCCATCACCAACGGCAACCTGCCCGAATGCGGCAAGAGCCTGACCTTCAGCAGCGAAACCACCGAAAACTCGGAGTGGACCACCTTTTTCACCTCCCCCTCCAACAACCCCACCGTGGACGACTACGTGACCGGCGCCCTACCGATTCCCGGCATCAGCGTGGGCGATGAAATCAACGTCGTCAACGGCGAGCTATCCAACAACACCTTCGACGACCTAGCCGCCCGCTACAACGCCAATCAGGTCAACGGCGAGTGGACGGTGACCCTGCCGGTGATCCAGGACGGCGACAACGCCACTTACGGCACGGTGGCAGGCTTCTGTACCTTCGTCATCACCGAGGTTCGCACCGCCCCCGATAAGGACCTGACCGGCCACCTGGCCTGCAATATGGTCGTTCCCTCCTCCCCCACCGGCGGCGGCAACTACGGCACACGGGCTTCGGCCTCGAAGCTAGTCCGCTAGGAGACGCGATTTGAGTGAAACCGCTTCCCAAGTACTGGCTCTTCACCTCACCCGCTCCGGCGCCGAGCGTCTGCGCGAGATGGTGTCAAGCTCCCCCATGGCCCGGCTTATCGGCCTGGAGGCCTCGGCCGAGGAATTCGAGCGCAAGGCCATTCAACTCCAGCCCGACGTGCTGCTGGTGGAGTACCTGGCCGAGGATCACGGCCTGCCTGACCTTCTGGAGCGCCTGCGCCGCAGCGTTCCCCGCGGAGCGGTGGTGGCCTTGGCCAACAGCCGCGAACCGGACGAGATACTCAAGGCCATGCGCCTGGGCGTGCGTGAATATCTGGTCGAGCCGGCGGGCGAGACGGCCTTCAACGACGCCGTGCTAAGGCTCCTGCGCCAAGGCAGCACCAGCGGCCAGCCCCGGGCCGTGGTGCTGGCGGTCATGGGAGTGAAGGGCGGGGTGGGCGGCAGCCACCTGGCCGTCAACCTGGCCTGGGCCTTCAGCCAGAGCCTGGGCCAGCGCGTGGCCCTGGCCGATCTGGACCTTTCCGGGGGCGACCTGGCCCTTCTCCTGGACGTCGAGCCCATGCGGGACCTGACCAACGTGGCCTCGGAGTTCACCCGCTTGGACGCCGTGCTCATGGACAGCCTGCTCACCGAGGTGGCGCCGGGCCTGCGCCTGCTGGCCGCGCCGGTGGACCCGGTGGCCGCCGAAGGCGTCACCGCCCAGCACGTGGGCCGGGCCCTGGATCACCTTGCCGACGCCCACTCGGTGGTTATCCTGGACCTGTCCAGCCACCTGAGCGAGGTGAGTCTCCTGGCCCAGGACCGGGCAGACATGATCATCCTGGTGGTGGAGCCCACGGTGGTGGGCCTCAAAAGCGCCCGCCGCCTGCTGCACCTGGGCGAGCGGCTGGGACACAACGCCTCCAAGTGGTGCCTGGTGGTGAACCGCGACGGGGCCAAGGGCTGCGTGCCCCGGGCCGAGGTCCAGCGCGCCCTGGGCAAGCAGGCCCTGGCCTTTTTGCCCAACGACAGCCAGATCATCATGGAATCCTCAAACGCCGGCCGGCCGGTGCTGCGCGATTGGCCTCGAGCCAAATGGTCCAAGGAGGTCATGAGCCTGGCCAAGCATCTCCTCGACGCCCAGGGAGGCAAGTCATGAGTCTGCGCGAAAGGCTGGCCGCCGCCAACGGGCTGACCCTGGTGCGCGGCGGCGAATCCCCGGTGGACGAAGCGCGGGAGAGCGCCTACCAGGATCTCAAGGCCAGGGTCCATTACAAGGTCATCGACCAGATGGACCTCTCGCTTCTTACCGGCACCCCGGAAAAGCAGGCCGAGAAGGAGCTGGAGGCGGCCATCCGCCTGGTGCTCGAAGGCGAGCCCGACCCCCTGAGCCAGGCCGAGCAGGAAACCCTGGTGCGGGAGATCAAGAACGAGGTGTTGGGACTGGGCCCCCTGGAGCCCCTCCTGGCCGATCCCAGCATAAACGACATCCTGGTCAACGGCCACAACAAGGTATACGTGGAACGCAAGGGCCGCCTGGAGCGGGTCTCCGTGCGCTTCCGCGATGATCAGCACCTGCTCAAGATCATCGACAAGATCGCCACCGCGGTGGGCAGACGCATCGATGAGTCGTCGCCCATGGTCGACGCCCGCTTGGCCGACGGCAGCCGCGTCAACGCCGTCATTCCACCCTTGGCCCTGGATGGACCCTCCCTGTCCATCCGCAAGTTCGCCGTCGACCCCCTGAAGGTCGACGACCTCGTCCACCTGGGGGCCATAACCCCCGGCGTGGCCAAGCTGCTGGAGGCCATCGTCAAGTCCCGGCTCAACGTCATCATCAGCGGAGGCACCGGCACCGGCAAGACCACCTTCCTGAACGTCATGAGCTCCTTCATCCCCACCTACGAGCGCATCGTGACCATAGAGGACTCGGCCGAGCTGCAATTGCAGCAGGATCACGTGGTGCGTCTGGAGACGCGCCCGCCCAACATCGAGGGCCACGGCGAGGTGACCCTGCGCGACTTGGTGCGCAACGCCCTGCGCATGCGGCCCGACCGCATCGTGGTCGGCGAGGTGCGCGGCGGCGAGGCCCTGGACATGATGCAGGCCATGAACACCGGCCACGACGGCAGCCTCACCACCGTTCACGCCAACAGCCCCCGAGACGCGCTTTCGCGCCTGGAGACCATGATGTCCATGGCCGGCCTGGACATTCCCGACAAGGCCATCCGCCAGCAGGTGGCCAGCGCCGTGAACATCGTCATCCAGCTGGCCCGCCTCTCCGACGGCTCCCGGCGCATGGTCAGCCTCACGGAGATCACCGGCCAAGAGGTGGACACCATCAGCATGCAGGAGATCTTCCGCTTCACCCAGACCGGCGTTGACGAACGCGGAAAGGTTATCGGACGCTTCGGGGCCACCGGCATCCGGCCCCGCTGCTCGGACCGCATCCAGGCCCACGGCATCGACCTGGAGGCCAGCATCTTCTCCGATAGCGGAGGCGGCGGCCTGTGATCTGGACTGCGGGCATACTGATCTTCCTGAGCCTGGTGGCCTTGTCGCTGGCCGCCCAGGCCCTTGTCTTCAAAAGCCTGCACCAGCGGCAGGAGTCGGTGAAGAAGCGTCTGGGCGCCATGGAACGTCCTCAGGCGGTGAACGCCGCCCTGCGCTCCTTGCGCCGGGACCGCACCCTGTCGACCATTCCTCTGTTGGACCGCCTGCTCAACTTGCTCCCACAGCGGACAGACCTGCAACTGATGATCCATCAGGCGGGAAGCCCCTGCAACCTGGGGACCCTCGTGTTGGCCTGCTGCTTCCTGGCTTCCCTGGGGCTGGTGTTCGGGGCCTGGAGAGGGGACATGCTCCTGGGCGGGGTGCTGGCCGTCGTTGGGGCCTTGGCGCCCTTCTTTTGGCTCAAGCGGCTGCGCGCCACCCGCCTGAAGGCCTTCGACGAGCAGTTCCCCGAGGTGGTGGATCTGCTGGCCCGAGCGCTCAGGGCCGGCCATTCCTTCGGTTCGGCCCTGCGCATGGTCGGCGATG
The DNA here is from genome assembly GCA_021811275.1 of Deltaproteobacteria bacterium. GTDB lineage: Bacteria > Desulfobacterota > Desulfarculia > Desulfarculales > Desulfarculaceae > JACRDC01. The sequence goes on along the minus strand of JAJZPI010000102.1, from coordinate 5,118 downwards.
AGATGGAAAACCCGGCCGCCGGCGAGTTCAGCAAGACATTCGAGGACTACTCCTACGGCAAGGTGCTGGAGGACGCGCTCTACGACCTGGTCAAGCGGGTGGGTCTGCAGGACGTGAAGTTCTTTGTCACGGCGGTCGTGCTCCAAAAGGAAACAGGTGGAAACCTGGCCGAGATTCTGGACAACATCGGCGCGATCATCCGTGAGCGCTTTCGCCTGCAACGCCAGGTGCGCGCGCTTTCAGCCGAGGGCCGGCTCTCGGGCATCATCCTCTCGCTGCTAGCTCCCGGCCTGGGGCTGATGTTGTGGATCATGACTCCGTCCTACGTCAACGTGCTCTTCGAGCACCCCATGGGCCGGAACATGCTCCTGGCGGGCGGCGGGTTCCAGCTCTTGGGCATGCTGATCATCCGCAAGCTGGTCAACGTCAAGGTGTGAGGCATCGCATGGACGGATTGGGCGCAAATACCGACATGGCCGGGCTCTTGATCAGCCTTATGGTTGGCGCGGTGGTCTTTTGCCTGGTCATGGTGGCGGCGCTGCTGCGCGGACGTCGCGACCCCGCCTGGCGCCGGGTCACCGAGCTGCAAGGCGCCAAGGAAGCCAAGAATCAAGTCGGTTTGTTCCAAGGCATACGCGAGACTATAACCGGCCTGCTGGCCCGGCTGGCCGCGCCGGCCAAGCCCAAGCAGGGCTGGCAAAGCAGCAAGCTGCGCAAGGACCTGATACAGGCCGGCTTCCGCTCCCCGGGGGCAATCAACGTCTACCTCGGTCTGCGGGTGCTGTCCATCGTGCTCCTGCCGATCATCACCATACTTTCCCCCTTGCCTTCCCGGCTGCAGGGCCCCTGGCTTCCGTTGTTCTTGGTGTTGGCAGCGGGCCTGGGATATATGCTGCCCAGCTATATTCTGGAACTGCGCTCGCGCGGCCGGCGGTCCCGCATTTCCAGCGAGCTGCCCGACGTGCTAGACCTCCTGGTCATCTGCGTGGAGGCTGGCCTGGGCCTGGACGCGGCCATCAAGCGGGTGGCCACCGAGGTCAACGTCAGCGCGCCGGTGCTCTCTGGTGAGCTGACCACCGTTTCCCTGGAGCTCAAGGCCGGCATCCCTCGCGACATGGCGCTCAAGAACCTGGGCATGCGCTGCGGGGTGGATGATCTCTCCAGCCTGGTGGCCATGCTCAACCAGGCCGACCGTTTCGGGGTCAGCGTGGGCCGTTCGCTCAGGGTGCATTCGGACACCGTGCGTACCAAGCGCCGCCAGGCCATGGAAGAGGCCGCCGCCAAGGTGCCCCTCAAGCTTCTGTTCCCGGTGCTGTTCATGATCTTCCCGGCTATCATCGTGGTGATGGGCGGGCCGGCCATGATCAAGATCAGCGAGTCGATTCTCAAATGAGCAGGCAACTCGCCGCCGCCTCGCCAAGGCGCACGGCCGGAGCAGCAGGCCCGGCAGGGAGTAGTCGAATGCCAACCCTAGAGACGAAAATGCAAGCCGCGCCCCACGGCGCGCGCCTGAAGAAGGCCTGGCTGTGGCCGTTGTTGGTCCTGGCCCTCCTGCTGGCCGCCGGTTGCTCCGGCAGCAAGTCGTCCCTGGTCAGGTCGCTCAATCCCAGCGAGGCGGACACCCTCCTGGGGCTGCAAAAGGCCCGCGACCGGATCGGACAGGCCGACGACGAGGTCAAACTGGACCCGAACCGCCTGGAGGCCCACGCCGACGGCCTGGCCCGCCTGGAGGACTGGACGGCGGCCCTCTACCAATACTCGCGCGCCATCGCCCTGGCCAAGCCGGAGCAGCAGAGCAGGGTGCGCTTCAAGATGGCCGAAATCAGCCTGCACACCCGCATGTTCGTGCCCGCCGAGCGGCTATTCGCCGACTTGGCCAAGGCCGACCCCAAAAACGCGCAGGCATGGGAGGGCTTGGGCCTGGCCTTCCTGGGCCAGAGCCGCCTGCCCGAGGCCAGGGAAAACCTGGAAAAGGCCCTACAGATCGACCCCAAGCTCTGGCGGGCCAACAACGGCCTGGGGGTGGTGGCCAACCGCGAGCGCCGCCCCAACGAGGCTTTGCCGCGTTTTCAGATGGCCTTGGCCATGCGTCCGGACCTGCCGTCCATCCACAACAATCTGGGTTTGTCCTACTTGATGATGGGCGACCTGGGCCGAGCCGAGTCCAGCCTTCGCCGGGCGCTGGCCCTGGCCCCGGGCTACACCCTGGCCGCCAACAACCTGGGCCTGGTGTTGGCTGAACGCGGGCGCACCCGCGAGGCCATCCGGGCCTTCACCACCGGCTCGGGGCCGGCCCAGGCCCATAACAACCTGGGCACCGTCCTGGCCTGGCGGGGGGATTACGGCAGGGCCATGGAGCAATTCGACCAGGCGCGGGAGATAATGCCCCGTTTCTATCCCTTGGCCGAACGCCACTTGGCCTTGGTGCGTGAACGCACCGAAGCCAGCCCCAGGGCCAGCACAGTTTCCCTGCGCTCACCCGACTACGCGGGGCAAGAACTACCCAAGGTGGACACGCCCCGGGTGGAGCGGCCCCTGGCGCAGCCTCCGGAGGCCGGGCAACCCGCCGGTTTCACCGAGCAGCCGTTGCTGCCGCCGGCCCCCGCCCCGCTTTCACTCCAGGGCGATGCCCCGCGCCTGGCGACCTCTCCCAAGCCCGCGCCCAGGGCCACGGCCTACACCGCCTCCCTGACCGAAGCGCCGGCCCCTCTCGCGCCCAGGCGCATGGCTGCCCCGGAATCGCAGGCCGCGCCGGCCTCGCAGGCCGCGCCGGCCTCGCAGGCCGCGCCAGCCCCGCAGGCTTCGCAAGCCCCGCAGGCCGCGCAGGAGCCCAAGCCTCGGTCCGCCGTGGCCTCAACCAAGGCCACCCAAGGCCTGCCGATAGGCTTCATAGGCTTCATCTCCGAAAAGAACGAAGCGAACTTCATCGAAGGCATCGCCGTGAATCCCGATGGCAGTCTTCACCGCCTGAAGGGCCACTCTGGCGGCGCTGGCGAGGGGGTAGCCGTAGGCCCCGGTGGAGATGCTGGGGAAGGCGACCGTGCGCAGGCCGTGGCGGGCGGCCAGCGCTAGGGAGCTGGCATAACAGGAGGCCAGCAGCCGGGGGTCCTCGGGTCTCCCCCGGTAGATGGGACCCACGGTGTGGATGACCTTCTTGGCCTTGAGCCGGCCAGCGGTGGTTATTACCGCCTGACCGGTGGGGCAACCGCCCAGCTGCCGGCACTCGGCCATGATCTCCGGGCCGCCCGCCCGGTGGATGGCCCCGTCCACCCCGCCGCCGCCTGCCAACCGCGAGTTGGCCGCGTTGACGATGGCGTCAACCTCGGCCTGGGTGATGTCGCCCTGGGTGAGCGTCAGCCTGGTCTTGTTGATCAGCCTTTCCTCCATCGCCGCTCCTCCCGTTTGAAAGGACTTTATGCAAACCCCGCCCGGGGTTCGCGTTCTATCTCTTCATTACCAGGAAGTAGAGCCTGCCGGTGTGCTTCATGCGCCCGGCCAGATTGCCCGCCTCGTGGCCGCTGCCGAAGAAAAGGTCCAGGCGGCCAGGGCCGCGGATGGCCCCGCCGGTATCCTGGTTGAGCACGAAACGGGCCAGCGGCGCGGTCTTGCCGCCGGGGGCGGGGCGCTCGCCGGTGATGAAGCCCAGGGCCAGGCCGGGAAACATCTTGCGGTCGGTGGCCACGGCGCGGCCGGCGCCCAGGGGGATCTCATAGCAGCCCAGGGGCCCCCCCTCGGGCGAAAGCTCGCGGAAGAACACATAGGAGGGGTTGTAGCTGAGCACCCTACGCCTCAGGTCCGGCCTGGCCTCCAACAAGCGCTTGATGCCCTGCATGGACATCTCGTCCTTGCTCATCAGGCCTTCGTTCATGAGCAGCTTGCCGATACCACGGTAGGGCCGGCCGTTGCTGGCGGCATAGCCCAGGCGCGTGCGGCCGCCATCGGCGAAGCGCACCTGGCCCGAGCCTTGGATTTGCAAGAAGAATGATTCCACCGGGTCATGGATCCAGGCCAGTACCTTGGCCTTGCCCTGAATGGCCCCCTGGTAGTCGATGGCCTCGCGCTCGGGATAGGGCCTCACCTTGTGGCCGTCGACCTGGCCCACCAGCCGGCGCTGGGGCAGGTCCTCGCCGAAAAGCTTGAGGTCTATGGTGACCAAGTCCCCAGGCATGGCGTAGAGGGGCTGACCGAAGCGCCTGCTGGGCGCGCGCGCGCCGTCCAGGATAGGCTCGTAGTAGCCGGTCATGAGCACCTCTCCCCGGCCATCGCGGCCCACCGAGGCATAGAGCGCGAACTCGCGCTTTAGCGCTGCCGTCAGTTGGGCGGGGTTTTTGTGGTGACCGGCTATCTCCAGGAAGCGGGCGATGGAATAGGCCACCTGGGCGGCGCTGTAGGCGTCCGGGCCGAACTGGAAGGACTGGTCCGGGGGCAGGCGGCGCAGGTAGGCAAGGGACTGCTGGGCCGCCGCGAAGAGGCTGCCCAGGTCCATGTCGTCGGCCAGAAGGGGCCACTGCTCCTCGGGCACCCGCACCATGGCCTCGGCCGCCGGAGGGGGGACGACCTCCGGCGGGGGAGGAGGAGGCGCGCAGGAGGTCATGAGCAGGGCGGCCAGGCAGGCCAATAGGAGGGCCGGAGCCAGGGAGCGTCCGGGCCGGAATTTTTTCAATTGGGTTGTCATGCGCTCAGCCAAAGCTGCTATCCTTCACTCAAGCCCGGCCAGGCGCGGCCTGCCGGGGCTGATCAATTCCAAACCAGGAGTCGGACATGCCCTTAGTAAACATCAAACTCATCCCCGGCGAAAAGACCACCAACAAGGAAAAGGCCGCGCTGATCGCCGGCGTCACCAAGCTGCTCCAGGAGATCATGGACAAGCCTCCCCAAAGCACCACAGTCATCATCGAGGAGGTGCCGGCCGAAAATTGGGGCAGCGGCGGAGCCAGCGTGGCCGCCCAGCGGGCCAAGAAATAACCAGGCCCCGCCTTATTTGAAACGGCGGCGCAAGCTCTCCCAGGACCAGTCCACGGGCAGGCGCAACAGGCCCTTTTCCTTGCGCTCAAAGAGCAGATACCCCTCGCGCTGGCCGTGGTAGAAGAGATCCGTGGTCAGTTGCACGTCCTGGCG
>JAJZPI010000101.1 GCA_021811275.1 Deltaproteobacteria bacterium | reverse complement strand
CGCCTTTTGGGGACGATCCGGATCGGCCACCACCCCCGCCTGACAGGCCTCGACCAGGGCCGCGGCCCGCCCCCGGGGCAGGATCCCCAGGATGGGGCGACGCGCGGCCAGGTATTCGTAAAGCTTGCCGGGCAGGACCCGCTCCGCCCCCGGGCCGGGGCTCAGGGTCAGCAGCAGGGCGTGGGACGAGAGCATCCTGTCCAGGGACGCCCGGTGTTCCAGGTAGCCGTGCGAGATCACCCGCAGGCCCGGCAGGCCCGGCTGAATGCTCTCGCACTCCGCCACCCGGCCCGCCACCTCCACCACCAGGCCCCGGCGCTGTTCTTCGCTCAGGCGCGCCAGGGCGGCCCAGAGCGGGCGCAGGCTAGTCACTCCCATGACCGTGCCGGTATAGACCAGACGCAGGGGAGAGGCCGGGAGTGGCGCCGGCGGCGCGGCCGGGAAGTCATCGGGGTCGTATCCGTTGGGTATCCAGAGATACTTGTCCGGGTCCCCGCCATAGAGCACCTGGAACCGCGCGCCATAGTCCGGGCTGGCGCAGGTGATCCGGGCCGAGGCGCGCACCAGCGAGCCCTCCAGGGCTCCCACCGCCGCCCCCCAGAGCCGGCCCTGACCGCCGGGCTGGTGTCCCCGGGCGTAGAACCCGCTCCACTCGTCGCGGAAATCCAGCACCAGGGGCCTCCCGGAGAGGCGCGCGGCGGCGCGGCCCAGGAGGAAGGATGAGAAGGGCGGTCCGCTTACCAGGATCACCCGTGGTTGCCAGCGCTTCAATACCCGTCCGAGCGCGGCCAGGGCTGTGGGCAGCCAAAGCACATGACGGTCCGGAAACAGCAGGGACGAGGCCAGGCCCTTCAGCATGTCCCGCGCTCCTGATGCGACGGGACCCGCGCCCGCTTTCCCGCCGGCGGCGTTCCCCAGGGCGGGCTCCCAGGAGGCGATCCGCTCCACTTTTAGCCCCGCGGGCAGGTCTTGGCCCAGGGAAGGGTCCAGCACCGGCACCGAGGGACGGTCTGGGGTGACCACCACCGGCTCCCAGCCGTGCGCGCCGATGTATTTGACCAGCTTGACCCCGCGCTGGACCCCCGCCCCGCCGCTGGGGGGAAAGACGTAGCTGATGAACAGGAAGCGCTTCATGCCCCGGCCCCCAAGGCGGCGGCGGCCTGGAGCGCCTTGAGCAGCTCGGCGGCGCTGGCCTCCCAGCTGCGGCCCGCCACTCCGGCGGAAATGACCTCTGGCTTCCAGGCGCCGTCCAGCGTCCTTCGCAGGGCCAGGGCCAGGGACGGGGCGTCGCACGGCGAGGCCAGGAAGCCATTGACGCCATCTTGGATCAGATCCGGCACCCCGCCCACCGCCGTGGCCGCCGCGGGACGGCCGCAGGCCAGGGCCTCCAGGAGCGCGTTGGGCTCGCCCTCGGAACGGCTGGGCAGGATGAGCGCATCGCAGGCGGCCAGATAGCGGGCCACACGCGCCGGCGGCTGTCCGCCGGCCCAGGCCACCCGCCCGGCCAGACCCAGGGCGCGGGCCCGGGCGCGCAGGTTGCCGGCCAAGGAGCCCTCGCCCACCATGACCAAGTTAATCCCCGGCGACGCGGCCAGGGCCTCCAGGGCCAGGTCCGGGCCCTTGACCGGCTCCAGGCGTCCCACGAAGATGGCCAGGGGGCCGGGCGGCAGGCCCAGCTCGCGCCTGGCCTCCTCGCGCTTGGCGGGGCGGAAGAGGTTACGGTCCAGGCCGTTGGACACCAGCCACAGGCGCTCGGGACGGGCCCCCAAGTCCCTGGCCGCCTCCAGCAGGCTCCGGCTGGGGGCGATCACCGCCTGGGCACCGGCCAGGGTCTGCCGCAGATAGGGCTGGCGCTCATCACGGCCGGCGCGCGCGAGCAGGTCGCTGCCGTGTAGGCGCACGGCCAGGGGCAGGCCCAGACGGCGCGCGGCCATGAGGCCGGCCCAGGCGTCGGGAAAAAGCCAGGTTGCGTAGATCACTCGGGGCCGTAGCTGGCCGGCCAGGCGGCGCAGGCCGGGCCAGGCCGAAGCGAGGAAGGCGCGGCCTTGCCAGGACCGTTTGACGCCGGGCAGGTAAAGGAACCAGGGCCGCAGCACCGGGAAAGGCTCGGGGTCCAGCCGGGCCGGCCCGAGCAGACCGGGCCAGGCCTGGCGGAAGGGGATGGGGGCCACCAGACCCAAACGGGTGAACCGGGCGAGCGCCCTTATCTGGCGCTGGTTGAACAGGGCCCAGCCAGGCTGGAAGGGGTTGGGGAAAAGGCTGGTCAGGGCCAGCAGGCTTAAAGGCTGGTCCTGGTTTGGCCTGGACTCGTGCGCTGTGGTGCTGGGCAAGCTCAGGAGCCTCCGCCATAAACATCTCGGGCCGGGGGTTCTCCCACGGCCCGAGAAAATGCTAACACGGCATGGGGGCCGGCGCGGGCCTATTTTTTGGCCGGCGCGGCGGCCGGCTCCGAGGCCGAGGGGGGCTGGGCTCCGGAAGCCGCGGCCTCTTCGGCGATGCGCGCCGTCTTTTGCGACTCCTTGTTGCGGGTGAGCATCTCGCCGATGCGCGCGGCCTGGTCCGGCTTGAGGGCGGCCATTACCGCGCCGGAGGTGCGGCTGGGCATGCGGGCGAAGAGGTCGACCGCCATCTGGTCGTCGAGCTTGGCGATGACCGCGGCGGCAGAGGAGGGCTTCATGTTGGTGAGGGTCTTGACCAGCTGGCGAAGGCGGTCCTCGCGCTGGTTCTGCTCCACCTTGACCAGATCCTCCAGGGCCTGCTGGACCTTCTTCAGCTCTTCGATGCGCTGGTTTACATCCAGTTGGAGCTTTTCCAGCTCCTGGCGCTGGCGGGCCAGACGCTCCTCCTCGGCCTCCATCTGCGCGCGCTTCTGCTCGATAAGGCTTATGACGCGTGGATCGTACTGCGCCTGGGGTGCTTGCGACGCCCCTTCCTCGCCCAGGAGGCGAGCGGAATCATCCGGGGGCTGGGTGGGGTCGGCCGGAGCGGGGGCCGTCTTCTTTTCCGCCTCGGCCTTGTCCTTGCCGCCCTTGTCCTGACTCTTTTCTTGGGCCAGGGCCGGGACGGGGCCGGGCAGACCGCCGGCGGAGGACCAGAGCATGCCCAGTCCCAGGGCCGCGAGGCAGGCCGTGAGGGTTCCCAGCAGCAGTCTGAGCTGACGTCGCGGCTTCATATCTCCATTCTTCTCGTATAGGCGCCCACGGCCACCTCGTCCAACAGGCGCTGTTCGGCAAGCAGTTGCTCGCGATCATATTCCCGGCGATGGCGGTCCCGCAGCGCCTCGAGCACCTTGCGGCCGCGGGTGGCCTCCACCAGCGCCTGGCGGGCCTGCTCGGTCAGGGCCTTCAGCACGGGCAGCCGGGCCTGCTCGCGCATCACTTGAAGCCTTAGCACGGTTACGTACTCGTTGGCCAGTATGTAGTCCTTGGCCGGCATGCCCCGTTGCTCGCGTTCGTAAAGCTCCTGGCGCGCGCGGCGCATCTCCTTTTGCAGCCAGCTGATGTGCCGCTCGCATTCGGCCTGCGCCTGGAGCTTGACCGCGAACTGGTTGAGGGCCAGGTCCTCCTGGTGGGCGCGGTGGTCCAGCACGGTCTGCAGGCGGAAGCTGAAGGCCACGGTCCCCTCCTAGCGCTGGGCCATGAGGGCCATGAGCTGGGCCCGGCTGGAATCCAGGTCCACGCCCTGATCCATGTCTTGGGTCAGGAAGGCCTTGATGCCCTCCATCATGCGGATGGCGCGGTCGATGCGGGGGCTGGTCCCCTCGGCGTAGGCCCCGATGTTGATCAGGTCCTCGGCCCGGCGATAGGCAGCCAGGAGCTCGGTCAGCTCGCGGGCGGATTTGAGCACCTCGGGCGGGTTCAGGTCCGGCACCAGACGGCTGACCGAACCCAGGACCTCGATGGCCGGGAAGTGGCCTTGATCGGCCAGGCGGCGGGTGAGCACCACATGGCCGTCCAGGATCGAACGCATGGCGTCGCTGACCGGCTCGGTCACGTCGTCGCCCTCCACCAGCACGGTGTAGATGCCGGTGATGGAGCCGGCGTTGCCGGTGGTGCCCGCCCTTTCGAGTAGGCGTGGGAGCTGGGCAAATACGCTGGGGGTGTAGCCCTTGGTGGTGGGCGGCTCGCCGACGGACAGCCCCACCTCGCGCGCGGCCAAGGCGAAGCGGGTGACCGAGTCCATCATCAGGACGACGTCCGCGCCCTGATCGCGGAAATACTCGGCTACGGACGTGGCCAAGTAGGCGGCCCGGATACGGACCAGGGCCGGCTGGTCGCTGGTGGCCACCACCACCACAGAGCGCTTGAGACCCTCGGGCCCCAGGTCGCGTTCGATGAAATCGCGCACCTCGCGTCCGCGCTCGCCCACCAGGGCGATGACGCTGACATCGGCGGCAGTGTGTCGGGCCATCATGCCCATGAGCGTGCTCTTGCCCACGCCGGAGCCGGCGAACACCCCGATGCGCTGGCCCTTGCCCAGTGTCAGCACCGCGTTGACCACCCGCACGCCCACGTCCACCGGCTCGGTGATGCGCCGGCGGCTCATGGCCGGAGGGGGGCTGTTGTGAAGGGGATAGAGCGTCTGGTATTCGATCTCCGGCCCCCCGTCGCAGGGGTGACCCAGCCCGTCGATGGCCCGGCCCAGGAGCGCCGGCCCCACCCGCACCAGGCTTTCGTTGCCCGCGGGGGAAACCAGGCAGCCCGGCTGCAGGCCGCGGGTTTCGGCGTAGGGCATGATCAGCATGCGATCGCCCTTGAACCCCACCACTTCGCCCAGCACGCTTTGATCCGGGCCCAGGTGGATGAACACCCCCGCGCCCACCGGCAGCACGATGCCCTGGGCCTCGGCCACCAGGCCCACCACTTGGGTTATGCGGCCCCTGTGCACCAGGGGATCGACCCCGGAGATCAGCTCCCGGTATTGCCCCAGACCGGGCGCTGGCATTACCAGTCCTCCAGCTCGGAGGGGACCTCGGCGGGAGGGGCGAAGGTAGGGGCCACGGCCGGCGTGGTCGCGGCCGGGGAGGCGGGAGCCGCAGAGGGCGAGTCCGCCGCCGGCGGTTCCAGCGCCCGCTCCAGCACTCGCTCCAGGTCCATGCGCTGGCCTTGGCGGAAGGAGTCGCTCAGAAGCTTGAAGATTTGCCGGCGGCGGCTTTCCAGGGTGGCGTCGATCTGGGCGGTGGGGGTGTCCACCACGCAGTCGCCCGGGCGCAGGGAGGGGTCGGGCCGCAGTTCGAGGTTGGCCATCCCGCCTAAGTCCTCAATCAGGCGGGCGCGGAACTCCCGCACATGGGCCAGGTCGTCAGGGTGAAGGCGCACGACCATGCGCTCGGCTTCGGCCACTCTGAGCACCGCCTCATGCACCACCCGGCGCACCAGGGCCGGTTCAATGGCCTCGGGCGCCAGTAGGATGCGGTCGGTGGCGGCCTGGACCAAGGCCATCATCTCGGTCTCCATCACCCCCAGAATGCCGGCGCGCGCCTTGTCCAGCACTCCAAGGGCCCGCCCCAGATTGTCGCAAGCCGCCTCCACCCGGGCGCGGCTGGCCACCATGCCCTCTTCCAGACCGGTCTGGTAGCCCTTCTGATAACCCTCCTCATAGCCCTCCCGCTGGGCCTGTTGGCGAATGCCCGTGGCCTCGGCTTGGGCGGAGGCCAGCATTTCCCGGGCTTGGTCTTCGGCCGAGACGCGGGGGTCCTCCATGGGCTGATCGGCCAAAAGCATGGGCGTGAAACCTGCCACGGGCTCCGGTTCGTCCGACTCCGGGGCGGCCTCGGCCACCACCAAATCCGGCAGGCGGAAGGCTTCGACCCCCCGGCGCGGCGGGGGAGGAAGGGGCGCCAGGCGGCTGCCCCCGGCGTTGGCCGGGCTAGACAAGGGTGTCCTCGCCGCCCTTGCCGCCGATGACAATTTTGCCTTCCTTCTCCAGGCGACGGGCTATCTGGATGATCTTCTGCTGGGCCTGCTCCACCTCGGAGAGGCGCACCGGGCCCATGACCTCCAAATCCTCCTGGATCATGGCCGCCGCGCGCTCGCTGACGTTGGTGAGAATCTTGTTCTTGAGCTGTTCGGTGGCGGTCTTGAGCGCCACGGTGAGGTCTTCGTTGCGCACCTCCTTGAGCAGGGTGCGGATGCCGCGGTCGTCGACGGAGATCAGGTCCTCGAAGACGAACATCAGTTGGCGGATCTGCTCGGCCAGCTCCGGGTCTTCCTCTTCCAGACGTCCGAAGATGTGCTCCTCGGTGGACTTGTCCACGTTGTTCAAAAGCTCGGCCACGGCCTCGACGCCGCCCAGCTGCCTGGCCTCCATACCCTCGGTGGAAAGGATCTCGCGCTGGAGCACGGTGTCGATCTCCTCGATGATGCCCGGGGGAATCATGTCCAGGTTGCTGAGCCTGAGCACCACCTCGTACTGCAGGTTCTCGGGGAACTCCCGCAAAACCTCCGAGGCCTTGCCCTTGGGCAGGTGGGCCAGGATGACGGCGATGGTCTGGGGGTGCTCGCTCTTGATGAAACCGGCCAGGGTCTTGCTGTCTACGAACTTGACCCGCTCGAAGGGTATGGGCTCCTTGGCGCGGTCGATCTCGGCCAAGAGCTGCTTGGCGCCCTCCTCGCCCAAGGCCATGGTCAACGCCCGCCGGGTGGCGGAGTCGCCGCCGATCATGGGGCCCATGTCGCTCCTTAGCTTTTCCAGGAACTCCTTGAGCAGGGTGTCCATGGCGGCCGGGTCCACCCCCTCGATGTTGCTCATGGCTATGCCGATCTTCTTGATCTCGTCGGGGTCGAGCTTCTTGAAAATATCGGCGGTGAACTGCTCGCCCAGGCTCAAGAGGACCACGGCGGCCTTTTGCAGCCCTGTCATCTTCTCCGGTTGCATGGCCATGATTGTTCCCTTCCGTCCTTAGGCCGATTGCGCTTCACGAATCCAGGACCTCAGCACCGCCAGGGCCCGCTCGGGATCCTGTTGGGCCAACGCCATGACCTGGTCGCGGGTGGAGGGCTTGCGCGGGGCCTCTTCCAAAAGGCCCTCGGGACCCTCGCCCGGCGGCAACTCCTCGCCGGGCATGGCCATGCGCGCCGCCCCGGGAGCGGCCGTGGGCGCGGGGGCCAGCCGGGCGCCGACGATCTTGAGCATCGGCCGGACCACCAGGAAGATGAAGAGCAGGACCAGGACGAGGTTGAGCGCCGGCCGCCCATATTCCCTTATATAATCCTGCCAGGTCTTGCCTGCCATCATGCCGGTGTCCGGGGCCATGGCGAAGGGAACGTTGGCCAGGGTGATCTCGTCGCCGCGCTTCCCGTCATAGCCCACCGCCCGGCGCACGATCTCGGTGAGCTGACGGATCTCCTCGGCCGAGCGCGGAGTGAAGGTGCGGGTGGGCTGGCCGCCGCCTGCCGCCTCCTCCTTGTAGGGCCCATCGACCACCACGGCCACGGTCAGACGCTTAAGTCCGCCCAAGGCCTGGGTGACCTGCTTCTGGGTGCGGCTGATCTCGAAGTTGGTGGTCTCGCCCTCGCGGCTGGACTCCGAGCCCTGCGGGGCCTCCTGGCCGGGGGCGGCGTTGCGCTGGGCCAGGGTGAAGCGCTGGTCGGGGGAGCCGGTGGGCCCGGCCCCGGCGTTCTTGCTGGTATCGGTGTTCTTGGTCTCCGAACGCACCACAACCTGATCGGGGTCGAAGATGTCTTGGGTGGTGGTGGTGCGGGTAAAGTCGATGTCAGCGGCCACGCGCACCACCGCCCGGCCCTGGCCAAGCACTTCCTCCAGCATGCTTTGGGCCTTGTGCTTGATGGTACGCTCCACGTTGCGCTGGTATTCGAGCTGGCTGGCGGTGAGTCCGGCGGCGAAGTCGGGGGTGTCGGCCTCCTTGCGGTAGATGAGGTTGCCCCTGGTGTCGACCACGGTCACCCGGTCATCGGTGAGGTCGGGCACGGCCGAGGACACCAGGTGCACGATGCCGGAGATTTGGGAGGGGCTCAGGCTCTTGCCGCTGGCCAGCTTGACCACCACGCCGGCGCTGGGCTTCTTTTCCTCTTCCACGAAGAGCGATTCCCTGGGCATGACGATGTGGACCCGAGCCTCCTCGATTTCGCCCAAGGCGCCGATGGTGCGGGCAAGCTCGCCTTGCAGGGCGCGCTGGTAGTTGATCTTCTGCACGAAGTCGGTGGTGCCCACGTCCACCTTGTTGAATATCTCGAAGCCTACGCCTTGGCCGCGGGGCAAGCCCTCGCCGGCCAGGGCCAGGCGGGTTTCGTAGACGTTCTCCTGGGGAACCCGGATGGTGGTGCCGTCGTTCTCCAGGTGGTAGGGAATCTTCATTTCCTTTAGCTTGGTCACCACCTGCGAGCCGTCGCGTTGGTTCATGCCCGAAAAGAGAACCTGGTACTCGGGTTGGTTGACCCAGAGCAGCAGCGCGATGAAGCCGCCGATTATCAAGGCCCCGCCCGCCAGGAAGACCAGCCGGCGTGTCATGGACATCTCGCCTACTGCCTGCTTGATCAGGCCCAGCCCCTTTGCCTTTTCTTCCGCCTCGGCCATGGCTTTCGTTCCTCGCGGGTGAATCGTTCAGGTTGAGCGGCCCCGGATCATGCCCCCTAGAACTGCATGCGCATGACTTCGTGATAGGCGTTAATGAGCTTGCCGCGCACGGCCATCATCATCTTGAATGAGATGCCCGCCTGCTCGACGCTGATCATGGTTTCGTGGAGGGTCTTGCCCCTTCCCACGGCCAAGTCCTGCATGGAGGCGTCGGCGGCCTTCTGCTGCTGGTCCACCTTCTCGATGGACTCTTGGAGGGTTTCCACGAAGCCCTTGCCGCCATGATGGGCCTGCGAGGCTCCCTTGGGTGCGAAAGGCTGGGTCAGGATGTTGGTCCCCACTCCCATGACGCGCGGATCTGCCATGACGCTCTCCTTTACCTGGCGATGTCAAGGGCCTTCATGGCCATGTTCTTGCTGGTGGTGGCGGCGGTGACATTGGCTTCATAGGAGCGCGAAGCGTTGATCATGTTCACCATCTCCACCTGGATGTCCACGTTGGGCAGATTGACGTAGCCCTCCTGGTCGGCGTCGGGGTGGTTGGGGTCGTAGACGCGCTTGAAGGGGGAGGGGTCGTTCTTGATCTCGTCGACCAGCACTCCCCGCCGTGGGTCGGCGTTGGGCGGGTACGGCGGGGAGTCCATGGCCTTGTCCAGGTGGCTTACAAAGGGCTGGGCCGAAAAGACGGTGACCTTGCGGCGGTAGGGGCCGCCTTCCTCGGTGCGGGTGGTGAAGGCGTTGGCCAGGTTCTGGCTGATGATGTTCAGGCGGGTTCGCTGGGCCGAAAGCCCGCTGGCGCTGATCTCCATGGAGCTTATGAAATCCATGGCTTACTGCCCTCCCTGGCCGTCGGCTATGGCCGTCTTTAGGGTGGAGTACTTCTTGGTCAGCAATTGGACCATGGCGTTGAACATGATGTTGTTTTCCGCCAGCTTGCTCATCTCGATGTCAAGATGGACCGGGCCGGTCTCCTTGTACTCGGGGCCGGCATTGCCGAAGGGCTTTTCGGGCTCCAAGGGCATGTGCCGGGGGTCGGTGCGGGCCAGGGATGGCGGCAGAACCCCGCCGTCGAGGGCCGCCCTAAGCTGCTTTTCGAACTCCAGGCCGGTGCCGGTGTACCCCGGGGTGTCGAGGTTGGCAAGGTTTCTGGCTATCAGGCTGTTGCTGGTGACCCGGCGGTCTAGGTTGGCTTCCAGCAGGCGGCTGGTGGTGTCAAAAAGGCGGTTGGCATCCATATCGGCCTCTCCTTTGGGCAAGGGAACCTGCGCTGCCAGAATACAAAGCAATGCGCGTGCCAAAGAACTTGGCGGGGCCGCGAAAAAATATTTAGTTATTATTAGGCGTTGATGGCGGGAGGCAACTGCCTGGGGCCAGGGAGGCCAGCCGAAACCCCGACGGCGCCAAGCCTTTGACGCGCCCGCGGGGGCAGCGGGCTTATCCCAGGCTTATGCCGTGCTCCTGCTTGTACTCGTTGAGCTTGTTGCGCAGGGTTCGCACGCTGATGCCCAGCACCTTGGCGGCATGGGTGCGGTTGCCGTCGGTGTGGCTCAGCGCTCGCTCGATCAGGAGCTTTTCGGCCTCGCGCAAGGTGGGGGGCAGGGAGGAGGCGTCCACCGCCGGGGCGGCCGCCGAGGCGGGGCCGGGTGGAATATCGCCGGGTAACTGGTCCTCGAAGAGCAGCGCTGCCGGTGTGATCTCCTGGCCGCTGGCCAGGAGCACGGCCCGCTCCATGGTGTTTTGCAGCTCGCGCACGTTGCCCGGCCAGGCGTGGGCCATGAGCAGCCGCCTGGCCTCCTCGCCCAGCTTGAGGCCGGGCCTGTTGTTCTCGGCGGCGAAGTGGGCCAGGAAATGTTCGGCCAGCAAAAGCACGTCGCCGGGGCGCTCGCGCAAGGGCGGCACCTTCAGGGGTATGACGTTTAGGCGGTAAAAAAGGTCCTCGCGGAACTCGCCCTTCTCGATGTGCTCCTTGAGGTCGCGGTTGGTGGTGGCTACCACCCGCACGTCAACGGGCACCGGGTTCTTGCCCCCCACCCGGTCCACCTCGCCTTCCTGCAGGACGCGCAGGAGCTTGGCCTGGAGCGAGGGAGCCATCTCGCTGATCTCGTCGAGCAGGATGGTGCCGCCCTGGGCCAGCTCGAACTTTCCGGGCTTGCGGGCTATGGCCCCGGTGAAGGCGCCCTTCTCGTGGCCGAACAGCTCGCTTTCCAAAAGCCCCTCGGGCAGACTGGCGCAGTTGACCGCCACGAAGGGGCCGCCGGCGCGCGAGGAGTTTTCGTGCAGGAAGCGGGCAAAGAGCTCCTTGCCGGTGCCGCTCTCGCCGGAGATCAGCACCGTGGCCCGGCTGTCGGCTACGGCTCGGGCCATGTCCAGCAGGCGGCCAATGCGCGCGTCCTGGGTGACGATCTCCCGCCCGGGCCGGCCCGGGGCCGAACCCAGGGCTCGGGGACGCAGCATACGGCTGGCCAGTTCCTCCAGAAGCTCCACGGTCACTGGCTTGAGCAAAAAGTCGGCCGCGCCCTCCTTCATGGCGTTGACGGCGTGTTGCACCGATCCCTGGCTGGTGAGGATCACCACCGGAGTGGCGGGGTCGCGGCGCTTGACCTTGCGCAGGATTTCCATGCCGTCGGCCTGGGGCAGGTTCAGGGCCGTGACGACCAGGTCGAAGGGCAGGGCCTCGTCCAGGGAGACCAATGCCTCGGAGCCGTCCTGGGCCACCTTGACCTGATGGCCGGTGCGGCTCAAGTAGCCGGCTAGGCGCTTGCACAGCTCCAAGTCCGAATCGACGATGAGTATCCGCTTTCCCGCGCTATCGGGCATGGTCCATCCCTGATTCATGCGCCGCCCCTGGCCAACCGTCTTGGGCGGCTTTCCCGCCATGGATTTCTACAATAATATAACGCTACCTATCCACCATTTTTACCTAAACTTGACATGGGCCCTACTTGCCGCCCACCTGGGCCAGCCGGGGGGCCAGCTGCATGTCGGCCAAGTGACGCTCGGCCATCTGCGACCAGGGGATTATCTTCATCTTGACCAGGGCTTGCAATGCCTCGGCCACCTCGGCGGCCTTGCCCTCTTCGCCGCGCAGGCTCTGCGACATCTCGTAAAGGGCCTGGGCCTTGTCGGTGTCGCTCTTGGCCAGTTCCTGGGCCTGCTTGTACTCCTGGGCGGACAGGGCGAACTGTTCCAGCCTGCGGGCGGCCTGCCCTCGCTCCATGGCCACCAGGTAGAGTCTGGCCGCGGCTTCCGGTCCGCCCTGCTTGGTCAGACGCTTGCGCGCCTCCTCCAGGGCCTTAAGGGCCTTGGCCGGGTGGTCCAGGCGGGCCAGGCTGACCCCCAACTGATACCAATCGCGCGCGGCACTGGGCAGGTCGGGGTGCTCCTCGGTGAGCTTGCCCAGAGTCTCGGCGGCCTTGTCGTGCTGGCCCCGCCAGGCCTGAGCCCTGCCCAGGAGAGAAGCCGCCTCGGCGGCGCGCTCCTTGGGAATCTCCTTCATGGACGCCCGGTCCAGGGCGTTGGTGACCCCCTCGTAGTCCCGCTCTATGAAAAGGTTGCGGGCCATGTCCACCCTCAACCCCGGGTCCTTGACGCCACGGCTTATCAACACCTTGTAAAGCCGGGCCGCTCGCTGGTTCAAGCCGGAGTGCTCATAGGCCCAGGCCAGGAGCGAGAGCACCTCGTTGCTGTTGGAGCGGGTGATGAAGGGCCGGTTGCGCAGGTAGGAGTCCATGAGGGCCACCGGCTCGTTCTTTTCCTTGAGCTGTTCCAAAAGCCCCATGCTGGCCAGGTTCAAGGTGTACTCCACCTCGGGCTTGAAGGGGCTGCGCGGCTGGGTCTGCAGGATCTTCTCCAGCATCTCCAGGCTCTTGTCATATTGCTTTTGCTTGTAGTAGTAGACCGCCAGCTTGAGCGTGGCCAACTGGGCGACCGGCCGCTTGGCGTATTTCTCGGCGATTTCCTTATAGACCTCGAAGGCCTCCTTGGTGGCCTGCACTTGGAAGATGTCCCAGGGGTTGGCCTCGTCCTTGGCGGGCGTTTCGGCCAGACGGATGCGCGCGACCTGGGCCCCGTCGCTGTCCGGGAACATCTTGACCACCTGCTTGTAGACCTCGCTGGCGGCGACGGCGGCCCCCTCGTACTTGTAGGTGTCGCCCACCCTGGCCATGACTATGTCGTTGTCGCGTATGTCGGGCTTGATGTTTAGGGCCCAAAGCAGGTAGCTCCTGGCCTGGGCGTATTGGCGCATCTGGAACAGGGCCTCGCCGATGTAGTAGAGGATCTCGGGATCTTGCAGGTATATCTGAGGCTCGCGGGCCAGCATGTCCTTCAGCAGGTTGGCGGCCTTCTCCCATTGCGATAGCCCGAACAGGGCCTGGGCCTGGCCCCAGTCGGCGTCCTTGCGGTAGCGATTGGTGGGAAAGCGCTTGGCCACCGCCTCGAACTCGCCCAGGGCCTTCTCGTACTTGCGCTGGGCCAGCAGGGACTGCCCCCGGCTGACCAGGGCCAGGGGCACATACTCGCTGTTGGGGTAGTCCTTGGCCACCAGCTCGTAGTAGCCCATGGCCTTGTAGGGCTCGTCGTTTAGCATGCTGGCCTTGCCCATCATGAGCAGGGCCCAGGGCACTTGGTCCGATTCGGGGAAATTGTCGATGCCACGCTGGTAATTCTCCATGATCTGGAGATAGACCGAGGGCACCTGGCGCTCGTTCAGATAAAAGTAGGCGTCGGCCAGGCGGAAGGTGGCCGGTCCGGCCAACTCGTGCTGGGGATACAGATTAATGAAGCGCTCGAACCCTTGCAGGGCCTGGGCATAATTGCCCCGTTGCAGCTGGTCGCTGGCGTCGGCGAATTGGCCCCGGGCCTGGGCGTCGGATTCGGAGCTAGGGCCCACCTTGGCCCCTTGGGGGAAGCGGTCGGACGGAGCCGGGGGCTGGCCGGTTCCGCCTGCCTGACCCGCGGGAATGGGCGGGGCGGGCGCGCTGGCCGCGGCATCCGCCTTGCCCGCGGCGCCTGGGCCGGGGGGCATGGGGGACGTGGGCAGGTCGCGGATGGGCTGGCTGACCTGGGCTTGCTGATGGGCCTGGGCTTGCTTGACCCTCTCCAGCACCTGTTGGGCCGAGTCTGGCGGGGATTGAAGGCCAGGCGCCGGGGACGGGGGAGCGGCGCGTTTTTGGGCCATGGGCAGGGGCGGCGGAACGGGCGGCATGGCTCCCTGGGCCAGTGCCGGGTTCTTGGGCGAGGGCTGGGCCAAGGAGGCCTGGGGAAGCTCCTGCTCCTCCATGGTCTGGGCCAGAGCCTCGGCCCTGGCCCTCATGGCCCGGGAGAGCTGCCTCTGCGCCGGCGCGGTTGGCGCGGCCTGTAGGGTTGGCGCGGCGGTAGGCGGCGGGGGGCCCGGCGCGGCCAGATCAAGGTCGAGCACCAGCTTGCGGCCACCCTCCAGGTAAAAGATCTTGTGCGAGCCCAGGGGTTGGGCCAGGCGCAGGTTGAGGCTTAAGGGCTCGGCCGAGGCCACGTTCAGGCCGCGCACCCGTTGGTCCGCACCGCTCACCTTGAGCTGGGGCGCCATCTGGCCCCTGGCCAGGGAGAGCAGCGCGCCCTCGGGCGAAGGCTCCAGCCGGGCTTGAATGGGTGCGTCAGCCTCCACGACCAGGCGTGTGAACTTGTCGTGGGTGCCCAGGCGCAGGGCGGTTACCCGGGGGGCAGGGCCCAT
>JAJZPI010000100.1 GCA_021811275.1 Deltaproteobacteria bacterium | reverse complement strand
GAGTTGCAAAAGTAACTAGGTCTGGAAACTAAGGTCAAAAGATAAAAAGGAGCAATTACCATGTCCCGCACCAGCAACATCATCTCCGGTCTCTCCCTGGCCCTGGCCCTCTCCATGGCCGCCGCGCCTGTGGCCCTGGCCCAGGACATCAACGGCACCTACTGGGAAAACGGCGGCAGGGCCATGTCCAGCACCGCGGTGAGCCTGCCCAGCGGCTACCACCTGGGTGAGGCCAACGGCAGCGACATCCTGAACGGCACCGTGGCACTGCCTCAGGGCGCCAAGGGCGCGATGGAGTTGCCGGCCCAGAGCTTGGCCGCCCCGGCCTCCGAAATGAACGGCCCGATCAACGGCACCTTCTACGAGAATCAGCGCTAAGCTTCTTCTAACTAGGCAGGGGCCGGCCCTCGCCAGAGGGCCGGCTCTTTCGTTTGCCCCCCGCCCGCCCGCGAGGCCATGGTTGCCTGAGCTGCCCAAGTCGTGTAGTTATGGGGCCATGAACGAGTTCAAGCGCGAAGAGGCGGCCCGCCGGGTGGCCTGGCTCTCCCGGGAAATCCGCCGCCACAACCAACTCTACTACGCCCAGGACCGGCCGGAGATCAGCGATGCCGACTACGACCGGCTGCTGGCCGAGCTAGAGGAGCTGGAGCGCCGCTTTCCCGAACTCAAGCAGCCCGATTCGCCCACCCAGACCGTGGGCGCCGCCCCCCAGGCCACCTTCGCCCAGGTGGTCCACCATCAGCCCATGCTCAGTCTGGAGTCAGGGGCCGAGGCCAAGTTGGCCCGGGATCTCTTCCGCCGCCTGGCCGAGGCCGGGGCCGCCGGCGCGCCCATGCTCGTCCAGCCCAAGATCGACGGCCTGTCGGTGGAGCTGGTCTATAGGCACGCCCTGCTTCGCCAAGGCTCCACCCGAGGCGACGGGTTGACCGGCGAGGACATCACCGCCAACCTGCGCACCATCGCCGCCATCCCCCAGCATCTGGCCGGATGCAGCGAGCCCCTGGTGGTGGTGCGCGGCGAGGTCTACATGGACCGCGCCGGATTCGACCAGCTCAACCGCGGCCTGATCGAGCGCGGCCAGGAGGCCTTCGCCAACCCCCGCAACGCCGCCGCCGGCTCCCTGCGCCAGCTCAAGCCCGAGGTGACCGCCTCCCGCCCCCTGAGCTTTTTCCCCTTCGAGTTGGTCAACGCCGCCGAACTGGGCCTGGAGGCAGACTCCCAAGCCCTTGTGCTCATGAAGCGCTGGGGGTTCCCGCCGGTGGACGAGCACACCCGCGCCGGCTCGGACATGGCCTTCGCCGAGGCCGTGCACGCCGACCTAATGTCCCGGCGCGACACCTTGCCCTTTGAGATCGACGGCGTGGTCATCAAGGCCGACTCCTTCAGCCTGCGCCAGCGCCTGGGCGCGCGCTCGCGCACCCCACGCTGGGCCGTGGCCTGGAAATTCCCCCCTCGCCAGGAAATCACCACCGTGCGCGGCATCGCAGTGCAGGTGGGGCGCACGGGCAAACTCACCCCGGTGGCTCTCCTGGACCCGGTGGACGTGGGCGGGGTCACGGTCAGCCGGGCCACCCTGCACAACTTCGACCAGGTGGCGCGCCTGGGGGTGCGGGCGGGCGACCGCGTACGGGTGGAGCGCGCCGGAGACGTTATACCCAAGGTCGTCATGGTGCAGAACCCCGGCGAGCCCCGGGGCCCGGAGCCCGCCCCTCCTCCTCGATGTCCGGTCTGCGGGGCCGGAGTAGTCAGAGAGGGCGCCAACCACCTCTGCCCCAACACCCTGGGCTGCCCGGCCCAGTTGCAGGCGGCTATGCGCCATTACGCCGGCCGTCAGGCCATGGACATCGAGGGCCTGGGGCCCAAGCGGGTGGCCGCGCTCATGGACTTGGGCCTTTTGACTGATCTGCCCAGCCTCTACGCCCTGGCCAGCCACAGGGAGGAACTGGCCCGGTTGGAAGGCTGGGGCGAGCTGTCGGCCTCCAACCTGGTGGCGGCGGTGGAAAGCAGCCTGGGCCGGCCCCTGGAGCGCTTCATCTTCGCCCTGGGCATCCCCGCCGTGGGCCAGGCCACCGCCCGCGACCTGGCCCAGCGCTTCGGTTCCCTGGAGGACCTGGCCCGGGCCGGCGAGGCCGAGCTGACCGCCGTGGAGGGGGTGGGCCCGGTGGTGGCCAGGCAGATCAGGGCCTTCTTCGACCGCCCTGAAACAGCGGCCATCGCCCGTCGGCTGGACCGCGTGGTCAGGCCCGCGCCTCCCCCCCAGGCCGAGCCCGACCCGGCCGGGCGGGCCCTGGCCGGCCTTTGCGTGGTCTTCACCGGAGCCCTGGACACCCTCACCAGGGGCCAAGCCGAGGCCCTGGTGCGCCGGATGGGCGGCAAGGCCACCTCGAGCGTATCGCCCAAGACCAGCCTGGTGGTGGCCGGCGCGGACCCCGGCTCCAAGGCCGACAAGGCCCGCGCCCTGGGGGTGAGGGTGGTGGGCGAGCGCGAGTTCCTGGAAATGATAGGCGGCGGCGCCCCGCCGGCACCGTCCCCGCCCAGCGCGGCGGGCCCCCTTTTCGAACGCCGGGGAGAGTGAAATGGACGAGATCAAGGCCACTCTGCTGATCAAGGGCCGTGTGCAGGGCGTCTACTTCCGCGCCCACACCCAGGAACAGGCCCTCAGGCTGGGGCTCAGGGGCTACGTGCGCAACCTGCCGCTCAGGCGGGTGGAGGCGGTGTTCGTGGGCCCGCGCGAGGTGGTGGAGCAGGCCATCGCCTGGTGCCGCCAGGGACCGCCCCGGGCCGAGGTGAGCGAGATCAGCGTGAGCTGGGGCGAGCCCGACCCGGCCTTGGCAGGGTTCGAGATACGCTACTAACCTCTGGTTGCCCTGGCCCGCCCTCTGCTATACTTGGCCTTCAAAAGGAACCTGGCCCGCCGACGAGCCGACCCTTAGCAAACCCGGGAGAGCCCTCAATGACCTTGCGCCGCAAATCACTGGCCTTGGCAGGCCCGTCCCGCTGGCTGATTCTGGCGGCCGTAGCGTCCATGCTGGCCGGCTGCGGTCTGGGCGCCGCAGTAACCGACTACATCGACAGCAAGGACACCTCTCTGCGCAAGCGGGTGGCGATGGTGCCCTTCGACAGCGGCATCAAGGAAATCAAGCCCCGCGCCGCCGCCCTGGGTCAGGCCCTTGCCCAGCACCTCGCCCAGCAGGGCGGCCTGGTGATGGTGGACATAGCCAAGCTGGACGAAGCCTTGCGCGGAGTCGATCCCCAGGTGAAGGGGGTTGAGGAGCGGGTGCAAGCCGCTGGCCGTGAGCTGGGGCTCACCGCCGTGGTGGCCGGGGTCGTCACCGACCTCTCGGTGCAGTACCGCCTCAAGGGCCTCTACGGCTTCCGCGACAACACCGCCTTCCTGGCTCTGGAGGCCCAGGTGCGGGTGCTGGATATCGGCACCGGCACCGTGGCCGCCCAGCAGGCCTTCAAGCGCGAGGTCCAGATAGACGACATCCAAGCCGAGGGGATCAAGAACGGGGCTGCCCCCGACCCCAAGCTGGTGGATAAGCTCCAGGCCGAGCTGACCGAGGACTGCCAGAAGTGGACGGCCAGCCAGATCAACGCCATACCCTGGACCGGCCAAGTCCTGGAGGTGGCCGGCAACCGCGTCAAGGTCAGCGTGGGCCGCGACACCGGCCTGCAGCCGGACAGCGTGCTCTACGTCTACGCCCTGGGAGAGAAGATCAAGACCGGCGCCGGCCAGGAGCTGGTCCTGCAGGGACCGCTGACCGGCAAGCTGCGCCTGGTCGAGCTGGGCGCGCGCTCATCCTGGGCCGAGGCGGTGGAGGACAAGGACCTGAAGAACGCCTTCGAGCCCGGCCAGATGGTCCGCACCCGCTAGCCGGGAGCCCCGGCTGGCCTAGCGGGTCGGGGGGTGCTGGTTCTTGTTGGAGACTCGCGCGCTCCCGTTGGGGGCTTGCGCCGAAGAAACGAAATCACGAGGCAGGGCGGCGGGGACCCCCCGCCCCCTCATACCAAGTTGCATCCAAAGCCACCATGGCTTTGGATGCTTGTCGGTCCGGCAAAAGCGTGGTCTTGCCCGACCTCCCGGATGGTTGCGCATCCGGTGGGCCATCCCCCAGGGTCCCCAGCCAATCAATTGGCTGGGGTGGATCCAAGGCCCGCATACCAATAAGCGGTCAAAGCTATCCTTTGAACGCTTATTGGCATCATTTGTCGATCCTGGGCTGGTAATGTGAACCGGCGCTTGCAGGACGGGCTTGCGGCGGTGGGCCTCTCCCCTAGCCCTTCCCTCCCCGCGCCGCGGCCAGCATCTGGCGAGCGTGGTCCTGGGCGGCGGCGGCATCCTCGTCGCCGCTCAACATGCGGGTCATCTCGGCCAGGCGTCCCCGCTCGTCCAGGCGGGCCAACTCGGTGGCGGTGCGGCCTTCGACGGTGCGCTTGACCACCCGCAGATGGTCCTCGCCCCAGGCGGCGATCTGGGGCAGGTGGGTGATGCACAGCACCTGCGCGCCTTGGGCCAGGCGGGCCAGCTTGCGCCCCACCGCCGCGCCGGTGGCCCCGCCGATGCCGGCGTCCACCTCGTCGAAGACCAGGCTGGGCGCGCCGGCGCTCTGGGCCACCAAGCTCTTCAAGGCCAGCAGGATGCGCGAGAGCTCGCCCCCGCTGGCGATGCGGGTGAGCCGGCGGAAGCCTTCGCCGGGGTTGGGCGCGATGAAAAATTCGGCTTGCTCCAGGCCTCGGGGCGAGAGCGGCCCTTGGGGGGTTTCCAGCGCGCCGGCCGTGGGCGGCTCCAAACGCACTTCGAACTCGCAGGCGGCCAGGCCAAGGTCCTTGAGTTCGGCGCGCGCCGCCTCGGCCAGGCCCCGGGCGGCCTCCGCCCGCTGGGCACTCAACTCACCGGCCAGGCCAAGGGCCTCCCGCAAAGCCGCCTCCCGCTCCCGGGCCAGGCGGGCCAGGCCCTCCTCGCCGGTTTCCAGCTCGGCCAGAGCCGCCCGCGCCGCCGCCAAGGTTGCAAGCGCCGCCTCCACGTCGCCGCCGTGCTTGCGCGCGAGGCGCTGGATGGCCATTAGCCGATCCTCGACCTGGTCCAGTCGGGCCGGGTCCTGGGTGACTCGCGCGGCGTAGTCGCCCACCTGGCGGGCGGCGTCTTCAAGGGCATAGAAGGCCTCGTTCGCCGTGGCGGCCAGGGGAGCCAGGCGCTGGTCCAGGCGGGCCAGGTCGGCCAGAAGGCCGCGCACCTTGCCCAGGGTCTCCAGGACCGAGCCCCGCTCGGCGGCGTAAAGGCCCTGGTAGGCCCCCGTGGCCAGCTTGGCCAGCTGCTCGGCGTTGGCCAAGAGAGTCCGCTCGCGCTTCAGCTGGTCCTCCTCGCCGGGGGCGAGGCCGGCGTCTTCGATCTCGCGCACGGTGTGCAGCAGCAGCTCCCGCCGGGCCTCGCGCTGGGCCAGGGACCGCTCCAGCTCGGCCAGTCGATGGTCGAGGCCCCGCACCCGTGACACCGCCGCGGCCACCGCCTCGCGTTTGTCCTCGGCCCCGGCGAAGGCGTCCAGCAGCGCCAGGTGCTCCTCAGATTTCAACAACGCTTGGTGGGCGTGCTGTCCGCAGATGCTCAGCAACAGCGGCCCCAACTCGTTCAACAGGCCCAGGGTGGCCAGAGAGCCGTCCACCTGCACCCGGTTGCGCCCCTCGCGGCTCACCACCCGGCGGATGACCAAGTCGTTGCCGTCGCCGGCCTCGCGCAATCCGTCCTCGGCCAAGCGGGCCAGGGCCGGTGAATCCGCGGGCAGGTTGAACTGGGCCTCCACCACCGCCTGTTCGGCTCCGGCGCGGATGAGGTCGGCCGCCGCCCTCCCGCCCAGGAGCAGATTCACCGCCGCCAGGATGATGGACTTGCCCGCCCCGGTCTCGCCGGTGAGCACGGTCAGCCCCGGCTGCAGTTCCAGCTCCAGGGAGTCGATTAGGGCGAAGTCCTTGATGCGCAAGTAGCAAAGCATGGGCCTAATTTGCCAGGATAGGAGCCGGCGCGCAAGTGTGTGCTGGCGCGCGGGGGGGCAAACCTGGCAGACTTGATTTAAGGGACGCCCTCGATTATCCTGCCCCGGCAGGAAGGAACGCCCATGATCATCGAAATAAACCCGGACAACCCCCAGCCCCGGCTGATCAAGCGGGTGGTGGAGGTGCTCGAGGGCGGCGGCGTGGTGGCCTACCCCACCGACACCGTCTATGGCCTGGGCTGCGATATCTTCAACAAGAAGGCCATCCAGCGGGTGCACCAGATCAAGCGCCAGCCGGACGCCAAGCCCTTTTCATTCATCTGCCCCGACCTCAAGGAACTAAGCCACTACGCCCGCGTGACCAACTACGCCTACAAGACCCTGCGCCGGCTGCTGCCCGGTCCCTACACCTTCGTGCTGGAGGGCAGCCGCGAAGTGCCCAAGATGATGCTCACCCGCCGCAAGACCGCCGGCATCCGGGTGCCGGACCACCCCATCTGCCAGGCCATCACCCAGGCCCTGGGCCACCCCCTGCTCTCCACCAGCGCCACCGACCACGAGGGACGCATCCTCAAGGACGCCTGGGAAATCGAGGAGCTTTTGGGGAAGCAAATCGATCTCATCGTCGACGGCGGACCGGTTTCCGGCCTGCCCAGCAGCGTGGTCAGCCTGGTCGACGACATTCCCGAGGTGTTGCGCGAGGGCGCGGGGCCGGTGGAGGAGTTCAGGGCCTAGCTCTATTGAACCCTGTTAAGGCGCCCTTGACGATCGACCAACCCCCCGGGCGCCGGCAGGGGCCATCGGACGTAGCCAGAATGCGGCTGGCCATGGAGTCCTGGGCAGGTCCGCCTACCCTGTTCTACCCCTTCATCCCGAACAAGAACCGTAGCCAACCGAACCGTCTGATTACCGCGTACAATGAAACAATAATGATAAATGCCGATGTGCTGACAATGAGATATTTCACAGTCACGCCGGCGTTCCAAGCCGCGAGATGGAAGCCAAGCGTAACAATTACTGTCTGATGAAGTATATAAAATGGCAGTACCGCTTCATTAGCGTTTTTCAATATTCGGTTGTTGAAGTTGAGGTATTTACGCCCATAGCCGAGGATCGCAACTAACAAGAACCAAGAACAGGAGGGGCGGAATACGCCCCTGAAAAAATATTCCAAATAGCGAGGAATGAAATCATGTCCCTTAAACATAATATAGTATGATACTGAAATATAGAAAATACTGGCGACCAAGCCGGCCACGAGCGATATTTTCCTGTTTGATACCAACAATTCCCCCAAGGCAATATCGGACGCAAACAAATAGCCAAAGGTGAAAAAGAACAAATATTGGGCCAGACTCCAACCTCCGAATACCCTGGAGCCTATGCCCGTTGGCTGTAAGTTTACGATTAGCTCGATGATAATGAGAGGTATGGCAAATAATAAAATTGCCCCTGGCTTCTTAATAATGGTCGCAAATTCAAATGATTTTACTTTAAATGCCTTCTTTTTTATCAACAAGAACAAGGGCAATGACAAGGCTGAGATTATAAACAGGTATCCCAGAAACCAGAGATGAAGGCCCATCCAGGCGAAATTGCCGCCTAATGCGTATAAACCATCAAAATAATGAGGATAGAAGTCGAGAAACGAGCCAACGAACTCCGAATGCTGCACACGTTCATAGTAGACTTGAAGTGGTATGATTATAACAACCGTTCCGCCAACAAAGGGTATGACCAGTCGTTTTATCCTTTCGCCAATATATCGTCCGCCCGAACGAATGGTAAGGCCCAAAAATGATCCTTCTCCTGAAATAAAAAACAAGATGGGCATAATCCAGAGAACCAGGAAACTCACGAATACCGACATGATAAGATTCTGCTCATTGTTCTTTACGTGCCAGTCCTCGTAATTGAACAGCCTGGCGCAATGAAACAAAAATACAGCAAGGGTCGCTAACACCCTAAGCCAATCAATGTCATAATGTCTTTCAGGTTTGGCTTGTTCCCCAGCCTGATAATTCATTGGCATTGTTCCTTTGGGCGAGCCTTGCGCACCGAACCGGCCTTCAAGCCAATCATGCCCCGGACCGGGAGCTTATCGCAAGCCCCACCTTGGCGTTGCCTGCACTGCGGTGAATGGCTGCCCGGGTTATAGGGAAACACGACCCAACCTCCCGGCTCAATCGCCGAGGGCACCGCATGATCCATGACGGCCGTCACCGGCTGGCGGGGATCAAGTCCGAGGCGGTGGCAGGGAGGTCCCCGGCCGCTCCAGGTAGAGCAGCGTCGCCCCCACCGCCGCCAGGGGAAGAAGCGCCAGGTTGAGCAGGGGCACCAGGCCCAGGGCGAAGACCGCCGCGCCGAAGGCCAGGCCGGTCAGCCCCAGGCCGCGCAGGTAGTCCAGTTTGGCCTTGAAGCTGAGGCCCCGGCGGTCCAGGGGCAAGTCAAGGAAGCTCAAAGCCAGGAAGAAGCAGGTCATCACGAAGGTCAGGCCGGCGTAGAGCAGATTGCCCACCACAGGCAGCAGGTTGATGAGCCCCAGCGGGATCATCAGCCCCAGGTAGAGGGCCAGGCGCTTGAGGGCCTGGCCGCCCAGCCTGAGCGCGTCCTGCCAGAGACTGGTCTCGGCCCAGGGCGCAAGACCCGCCGGCCCGCCCAGGGCCTCGGCCCGGCGGGAAAGCAGTTCCAGGAAGGGAGCGGCCACCAGCTGCCCCACCACCGCGAAAAGAAAAACCTCCACCACCAGAAGGATCAGGACCGCCACCACGGCCAGCAGGTAGAAGGCTGCGGCCCACCACCAGCCCTCGCCGGTGGGCAGGAGCGGCCTGAGCCATTGTTCGAAGCGGGTGTAGCTGAACCAGGAGAACAGGGCGAAGAGCACCAGGTTGATGCCCACCGGGGCCAGGCAGTAGGCCCAGAGGCGGGGGTGTGATCCCAGGAAACGCAGCGCCCCCCAGGGAGCCAGTAGACCGCCCAGGGGGCCGGAAGGCAGCCAGGGGGCCATGGGGCCTGGCTTACTGCCCCGGCGCGGCCGGCTGGTAGAGGTATTGCGGGGCGCCCATGTACTCCATCTCGCCCACGAACTCGCGGATCGCGCTTTTGGCTTCGTCCTTGAGCAGGCGGCCCCACCAGGACTCGCGCTTCTCGTCCGGCTTGACCAGGGTTGGCCGGCCCTTGATGCCGGCCAACCGGGAGGCCAGGCGCACGGCGTCGCGGAAATTGCCCAACTCGTCGACCAAGCCCAGTTCCTGGGCCCGGCGGCCGGAGAAGACCCCCCCATCGGCGATGGCCCGAACCTTTTCCATGGGCAGGTGCCGGCCCTGGGCCACATGGCCGATAAACTGATTGTAAAGGTCCTTGCTCATGTCCTGGAGCATGGCCCGCTCCTCGGCGGTCAGGGGCCGGTCCGGCTGTCCGGAGCCTTTCAGCACCCCGCTCTTGACGGTTTCGACCTTGACGCCGATCTTCTCGAAGAGGCCCTGCAAATTGGGGATTACGGAGATCACCCCGATGGAGCCGGTGAGGGTGCCGGGGTTGGCCACCACCTTGGTGCAGGCGCTAGCCACATAGAGGCCACCGCTGGCCGCCACCGAGCCCATGGAGCAAACCACGGGCTTGGCGGCGGCCGTACGTCTTATTTCCTGATAGATTTCCTGGCTGGGGCCTATGCTGCCGCCGGGGGATTCCACCCTGACGATCACCGCGCGGATGCTCCCCTCGCGGCGGAAGTCGTCCAGGGCCTCCACCACCCGGCCGGATTCGGTGATCACGCCCCTCACCTCCACCACTCCCAGGCGGTCGCCGAAGAGGGCGGAGGGATCGTCGGCCTTCTTGCCCAAAAGCAGCACCCCCAGGGCGAAGGCCGCCACTATAAAGGCGCTCAGGCCCAGGGCCACGACCAGGGGGCGCTTGCTCACGGTCTTTAGCCTGTCGTCGGGCGTGAGCCTACTCCTTCTCGGACTCGGCTTCCTTCTGTGCCAAGCCCTCCTTGAGCAGCTCGCCCAGGTTGCTGGTGGCGGCCTGGGCCGAGTTCATGTACTCGCTGTAGCTGGAGCGGTCGTCCTCTTCGTCCAGCCGGCGCATGGAGAGCCCGATCTTGCGTTCGCGGCGGGAGACGCTGACCACCTTGGCGGTGATGGTGTCGCCCACGTTGAAGGAACCCACCGGGGTCTTGATCTTGTCCTGGCTGATCTCGCTGACGTGCACCAGACCCTCGACACCCTCCTCCAGCTCCACAAACAGGCCGAAGTCGGTGACGTTGGTGATGATGCCGGAGACCTTGGTGCCCACCTTGTAGCGGTTGGGGATCTCCTCCCAGGGGTCGGCCTCGAGCTGCTTGACGCCCAGGCTGAAACGCTCGTTCTCGCGGTCGATGTTGAGCACGATGGCCTTGACCTCGTCGCCCTTCTTGTAGAGCTCGCCGGGGTGCTTCAGGCGCTTGGTCCAGGAGATGTCGCTGATGTGCACCAGACCGTCGATGCCCTCGTCGATGCCGATGAACAGGCCGAAGTCGGTGATGTTCTTGATGCGGCCCTGGATGATGGTGCCCACGGGGTACTTCTCGGCGATGACGTCCCAGGGGTTGGGCTCGACCTGCTTCATGCCCAGGCTGATGCGCTTGGCCTCGGGATTGATGGACAGCACCACCGCCTCGACGGTATCGCCCACGTTGACGATCTTGGAAGGATGGCGGACCTTGCGGGTCCAGGACATCTCGCTGACGTGAATCAGGCCCTCGACGCCCTCCTCGACCTCGACGAAGGCGCCGTAGTCAGCCAGGGAGACGACCTTGCCGGAGACCTTGGTGCCCACCGGGAAGGTCTCGGCGGCCTTGGCCCAGGGGTCTTCCTTGAGCTGCTTGAGCCCCAGGGAAACGCGCTCACGGTCACGGTCGAAGTGCAGGACCTTGACGTCGATCTCGTCGCCAATCTTGAACATCTCCGAGGGATGGCCCACCCGGCCCCAGCTCATGTCGGTGATGTGCAGCAGGCCGTCTATGCCGCCCAGGTCCACAAACACGCCGTAATCGGTGAGGTTCTTGACCACGCCCTTCATGACGCGGCCCTCTTCCAACACCTTCAGGGTGTCGCGCTTCTTGACCTCGCGCTCCTTCTCCAGGAGCACCCGGCGGCTGAGCACGATGTTGGAGCGCTTCTTGTTGAACTTGAGGATCTTGAACTGGAAGGTCTGGCCGATCAGGGAGTCGAGGTTGCGCACCGGGCGCAGGTCGACCTGAGAGCCCGGCAGGAAGGCGGCCACCCCGATGTCCACGCTCATGCCGCCCTTGACCCGGCCCACGATCACGCCGCTGATGACGCCGTCCTCGTTGTAGACGCGGCTGATCTCGTCCCAGACCTTGATCTTGGCGGCCTTCTCCTTGGACAGGATGATGGTGCCCTCGTCGTCCTCGGCGCGCTCCAGGAGCACATCGACCTGCTGGCCCACCTCGGCTTTGATTACCCCGTCGGGGTCCTTGAACTCGTTGATGTCGATCTGACCCTCGGACTTGTAGCCGATGTCGACGACCACGTAGTCGTTCTCCACGGCCACGATGGTGCCCCTGGCCACCTCGCCTTCCTGGATGGTCCGGAAGGACTGCTCGTAGAGCCTGGCCAGTTCCTCCTGATCAATGTCTTCTTCTTCGGGCCTGCCCGCGTCGGAGGGGGCGTTGGCGGCGGCGGTCTCGGCCGCCTGGTCCTTGTTCAGATCGTTGTCTGCCATGACTGTTGCCTTGTTACGTTGTTATTTGAAATGGTTATCCTGTTGGAGCCCCCCCTGCCCGCTCGGCCGGGAAGCTCCACCTACAAACTATGCCTTATTACCAGAAACTTACCGGGGATACAAGGGTTGTTTGGGCGGGCTCCGGGAGCTAGGCCAGGTTCAGTTTTTGGCGCGCATTGGCCATCAGCAGGGTCAGGACTTCATCCTCGTCCAGGGTCGTGGTGTCCACCACCATGGCGTCGGCGGCGGGCTTCAAGGGGGCCAGGGCCCGGCGGCTGTCGCGCTCGTCCCGCTGGTCCAAGTCCGCCCGCACCTCGTCCAGGGTCAGCCCCGGGCGGGAGGGCTTGAGTTCCAGCCAGCGCCGGCGGGCCCGTTCGGCCGGCTCGGCGGTCAGGAAGAACTTCACCTCGGCCTGCGGAAAAACCACGGTGCCCATGTCGCGGCCCTCGGCCACAAGATCGCCGGACCGGCCGGCCCGGCGCTGAAGATCCAGGAGATGGGCGCGCACCGCCGCCAGGGCCGAGAACCGGCTGGCCAGGCCGGCCATCTCCTCGTTGCGGATGAAGGGCTCCACGTCGCGGCCCTCCAAGAGCACCAGGAAGCGCCCGCCCACCGGCCGAGCCTCCAGGTCCAGGCGGGTCAGCCAGGCCTCGATCACCGCCTCCAGCTGGTCCTCCATGCCGGCCCAGCGCGCGCCCAGGGCCACCCCCCGGTAAAGCGCGCCGGTGTCCAGAAAGGCGAAGCCCAGCCCCGCGGCCAGCCGGCGGCTCACCGAAGACTTGCCCGCCCCCGAGGGACCGTCGACGGTGACGACCACGGCCTAGCCCCGGCCCGCCAGGATGTCGGTCAACTCGGAGCTGAAGCGCCGGTTCTCCTCGGTCAACCCCACGCTGATGCGCAAGAATTCCGGCAGGCCGTAGGAGGTCATGGCGCGCACGATGACCCCGCGCCTGAGCAGCGCCTCGGCCACCGCCGGGGCCTCCGGGCCGATCCTGACCAGCACGAAGTTGGTCTGGCTGGGCACGTAGAAAAGCCCCAGGCGCTCAAAGCAGGCGTAGAACTCGGCCAGGCCCTGGGCCACCTGCTCTTGGGTGGCCGTCCAGAACCCATGGTCATCGAGGGCCGCGGCCGCCCCCACCTGGGCCAGGGAGGAGGTGTTGAAGGGCTGACGCACCCGGTCGAAGGCGGCGACGACCTCGGCCGGCCCCAGGGCGTAGCCGATGCGCAGGCCCGCCAGGCCTGCGCTCTTGCTGAAGGTGCGCATGACCAGAACCGGAGTCTCGTGGTCCAGGAAATCCACTCCTCGGGCCACCTCGGGGTCGGTGGCGAAGTCTATGTAGGCCTCGTCCAGAACCACCAGCACGCCGGCCGGCACCCTCTCCAGGAACCAGGCCAGTTCGTCTTTGTACACCGCGGTTCCGGCGGGGTTGTCGGGGTTGTTGATGAAAATCAGCCTGGTGGCGGGGGTGAGCGCCGCCAGCATGGCCTTGAGGTCGATGCGGAAGTCAGTCAGGGGCACCTCGCGAAGACGGCCTCCGGCCACCTGCACCAGCTTGGAGTACATCAAAAACGAGGGCGCGGCGGCCAGGGCCTCCTGGCCTGGGCGGATGTAGGCCCGGGCCAGGAATTCGATGATCTCGTCGGAGCCGTTGCCGATGCAGGTCTGGGCGAAGTCCACCCCGAACTTCTTCGCCAGGGCGGTGCGCAGGGTGAAGCCCGCGCCGTCGGGATAGCGGTGCAGGTTGGCCAGCGCCGCGGTCATGGCGGCCACGGCCTTGGGCGAGGGCCCCAGGGGATTCTCGTTGCTGGCCAGCTTGATGGCCCCGCTGATGCCCAGTTCGCGCTCAAGCTCCTCGATGGGCTTGCCCGGCTGGTAGGGCACCAGTTCCAGAATCTCCGGCGGGATGGCGGGCAACTTGCGCTTCACGGCTGGTCTTCCCGGTCTTGGGCCACGGCCTCTGGGGGCCGGGCGAATGAAGGCCCGGGCTTGGGTTTGCTCGTCCCGTCCGGGCCGGAATGGGCAAGACTTACCCCGCCCACCGCAGGCTGTCAAGGCGGGTGAAAGCCCCGGAGGCCTAATCCATGCTGGCGAAATGGGCCTTGACCGGTCCCTCCAGGAGCTGCAGCCGCCCGATAACCACCGCCACCAGTTCGCTGTCCAGCCCGGCCGCCAGTTCGGCCAGATGGGGGTGGCGGGCCAGAAGGCGACGGGTGAGTTCGGCCTTTTCCGAGCCCTCGGGCAGGGGCGTGAACCTCCCCTCCATGACCAGCGCGTAGACCACCCCCTCCAAGCCGGAAGCCGCCCCGGTGGCTCGGGTGTCCAGCAGCAGGCTCACCTGGGGGTTCGCCGCCATGTTGCGGTACTTGCGCGTGGCCCTACCCGTGAGAAGGTAGAGCCGGCGGCAGTCCTCGGACGGCAGGTAGGACATCAGCGAGCAATGGGGCCTCTGGTCAGGGCCCACCGTGGCCAGCACGCAGGTACCGTGCTCGCCGATCAGGCTCTTCATTTTCTCCAGCATGACATGTGCTCC
>JAJZPI010000099.1 GCA_021811275.1 Deltaproteobacteria bacterium | reverse complement strand
TGTCCTGGAGCCTCATGACCGGGGGGCTGGAGCGCGTGGTCTTGGACCTGACCCGTATGGGGGCGGGATTCGGCCTGCGCATGGCGGTGGCAACCCTGGAGCAAGGCGGTCCCTTGGCCGAGCGGGCCCGCGCCTTGGGAGCATCCTTCCACATGCTGGGCAAGCGCCCGGGCCTGGAGGCCAGCGTGATCGCCCGCCTGGCGAATCTGCTCCGCCGGGAGCGGGTCGACGTCATCCACGCCCACAACCAAGGCGCCGCCTTTTACGGCGGCCTGGCCGGCCTGATCTGCGGGAGGCCATTGGTGGTCACCCGCCACGGGGTCAGCTTCGGCAAGGACCGCAGCCATGTTTGGCTCAGCCGGCTGGCCACCATGCTGGCCCACGACGTGGTCTGCGTGGGGCGCGATGTGTGCCAGGCCGCCCGCCGGATAGACTGGGCCCCCGCCGGCAAGCTGCGCCTGATCTACAACGGCGTGGACACCTCCATCTTCCGGCCGCGGCCGAACGAGCGACAGGCCCTCCGCCGCGAACTGGGGGCGGGACCGGAGGAAAAACTTGTCATCAGCGTGGGGCGCATGGCCCCCGAGAAGGACTACCCGACCCTCCTCAAGGCGGTGGCCGCCCTGGCCGGTCAGGCCCCCGGCTGCCGGCTGGTCATGGTGGGGCCGGGTCCGGAGCTGCCTCTCCTGGAAGACTTGGCGCGCAAGTTAGATATGAACCAGCGGGTGGTCTGGCTGGGAGAGCGCGCCGACATCCCCGAACTGTTGGCGGCGGCGGATGTCTTCGCCCTCAGTTCGCGCAGCGAGGGCGTGTCCATAGCCATCCTGGAGGCCATGGCCTCCGGCCTGCCCGTGGTGGCCACCGCGGTCGGAGGCAACGCCGAATTGGTGGAGCAAGGGACCACCGGCATACTCTCGCCCCCCGCGAACCCGGGGGCCTTGGCCCAGGCCCTGCTGGCGCTTCTCAACGATCCGGCGCGGGCGGAGCACATGGGCCAAGCCGGCCGAGCCAGAGCCCAACGGAATTTCAGCCTGGAGGCCATGGTCAGGTCCTATGCCGGGCTCTACCGCGCGGCATCCTCCAGACGGATTGGACGGCGATAGCCACCCCCGCCGGACCTTTTCCCGCTATTTGTAGAAGAAGATAATCTCGTAGGCAAGCTTGAGCCCGCAGATGATGATCTGCTTGGCCTGGTAGTACCAGCGGACCGGCCCCCTGTAATGACGGGCTATGAGACGGCAAAGATGATAGGTGGAGACGATGCGCAGCCAGGGATTCTTGGCCCGGCGGTAGTTGCGGTAGTTGAGCACGATCTCCGGCACGTGGCGCAAGCGGCCGCGCTGGTAGAGCTCCACGTTGATGAAGGCGTCATCGGTGCGGGTGTAGGAGGTGTCCAGAGGCAGCATGTCCCTCATGGCCGGCACCCGCGCCAGAATGGTGGTCCCGATGATGGGCACCAGCACGCTGCCGATCAACTCCTCTTGGCGCTTCACGGGCCGGGATCGCCGCACCCGGTACACCCGCCCTTGTTCGTCCATGTAGTTGGCGTCACCATAGACCGCCACCAGGCCCGGCTCTCGGGCCAAAGCCCTCACCCTGGCTTCCAGGCTTTGCGGCGGCCAGGTGTCGTCGGCGTCGAGAATGGCGAAGAACTCCCCCCGCGCCCTGGCGATAGCGTTGTTGAGGGCGGCCACCTTGCCCTGGTTGGCCTGCCGGATGTAGACCACGCGAGGGTCGAAGCGCTCGCCGCCGGGCAGATACCTGGCTGCAACCTCGGGCGTGCAATCGATGGAGCCGTCATCGATCACCAGGGCCTCGAAGTGGGGATAGGTCTGGGCCAGGAGGCTTTCCAGGGCCTCGGCCAGGAATTGGCACATGTTGTAGGCGGGCACCGCCACCGTGACCAGGTTTTTCAGCTCACCGGGGTCCATGTCGCGCTCAAGGCAAAAAGGACTTCCACGCCCACCCACTTGGTCTGCGGCAAGGTATATTCCTAAGGCCGACTCATAAACCAATCCAGCGAGGCGGTGCTTCGGAACCACCATCCGAACTTGCGGGGGGGGTCCAGGGGAAAGGCCGGCGAACCTTCCTTGGCCGGGGCGTCGGGCCGGTAGTGCTTGTCGAAATTCCAGCGAGCGGTGGCCAGCAGTTCCTTCAGCAGGCGGCGGTACTCGGGCCGGGATCGGCCGGCGCTTTGGCTGAAGTAGTCGGCGGCGGCCAGGATCAGGGCGGTGTCCAGGGCGTGCTGGCGATCAGACCAGGGGTCGGTCGGGGTGTGGGCTCGGGTTTGGGAGCTGACCAGATAGTAGGGAAAGGTCAAGTCGTTGGGCTCGTTGGCATGAGGGCGCAAGCGGTAGGTGCCGGTCTTGACCACAAAGTCGGCCAGACGCTCGATAAAGGCAGGCACCCGCGGATCGGCGGTGACGACATAGTAGCGCAGCATGGCGTCGACCACGAGCGAAGACATCCACACGCTGCAGATCCAGCCCTCTTCGTGCTCGCCGTGCTGACGCGCGGTGTGCACCATGCAACCATCGTCCGGCGCGCCGGCGGGCGGATCGGCCTGCATGCGCAGGGCGGCCTCCAGCAGCTCGCGCGCCCTTTCCAGGAGCTTGGGGTTCTCGGTAAACTCATAGGCCGCCGTGGCGTTCAAGAGGGTCAGCCCCAGGTGGCGCTCAGTCCAGAAGGAACGCTGGGCGGTGTAGTGGGGGTCCCAGGCGTCGAGCAGGCGCAACACCCGCCGGGAGGCCTCCAGCAGGTGTTCATCGCCCGTGAGCCAATAATCCGTCAGCAGGCACTCCTGGTAACCATATTTGGGGTCGGCCTCCCGGCTCTGCTCGAGCAGGGCGAATCTGCCGTCGGGCTGGATCTTGGAGGCGTAGTACTGTGTAGCCCGGTGACCTTGGACCAGCGGCTCCAAGCCGCCCTGGCGCAGGTAGGTGACGAAAAAGGACATGGCCCGGTCGTAAAGCCAGGGCTCGGCTTCACCGGCGGCGTTTATGCGGTACTTGGGGGCGACTCGCGGGTCCAGGTCGTTAACCGCGGTGGCGAAGGCGGTCTTGAGGGCGTGGTCGTAGAAGCCCAGAGCCAGCCTGTGCCCCGCCGGCAGCATGGGCCCCTTGAGCAGGCATCGCTCCAGCCATTCCTTGGGCAGGGTCACGTAGACGGGCGGCTCCATGACCTGGCCCGGCGGGTATTCCGGGCCCTTGTAGGGCAGCCAGCCCTGGCGGGCCGACCAACCATGGCGCTCGCTCTCCTGGCGCGCCCTGCCCCAGCCCAAGGTGTAGGTGCGGGGCATGGTAGTGGCGATGTAGTCCTGGAACTGGATGAGCACCGCACGCAGGCTGCCCGAGCCGGGCACGGGATGGGGCCAGGCGGCCAGGACCTTGACCGCCAGGGGCATCTCCTTGCCGCCGCTGTCCTTAAGGTAGATCAGGCCGGGATCGCGCACATAGCCGGGAGGAAAGGGAACGCCGAAGCCCACCACCATGACCTGGTTGGTGGCGCGCGGGTCCACGTGCAGCTCAAGCTTCAGCTCGCCCTGAGGCTGTGGCGCGGTGAACAGACCCTTATAGGCGGGGTCTTGGGGGGCCATGGGGGCGTCCCCCGGCTGGGCCCAAGCCGGCCATGCCGCCAAGGCGCAGAGCAAAACCAGACACGCCCCCAGCCGCCGCGCGGCCTTGACCCGCAGGAGCGCCGTCATTTGTCCACGATCTGGCGCATGAGGTCCTGGGCTTCCGCCTTCTCGCGGAAGGTGCCCGGAGCGGCCAAGGCCTTTTCCAGCAAGGGCCTGGCCTCGCCGGTGCGCTTGAGAGCGTTCAGGACCGCCGCCAGGTGGTACTTGATGGTCGGGCTGTCCGGCGCTTGTTGCGAGGCGGCCTCCATTTCGGTGAGGGCGCTCTCCAAAGCCCCCCGGCGGAAGAGCACCCAACCAAGGGTGTCGGTGAGCCTGGGGTCGGACGGAGATAGCCGCTTGCCGCGTTGGACCAGGGGCAGCGCCTCGTTGAGGTTCTTGTCACCGCCCAGCCGAGCCAACAGGTAGGCGAGGTTGTTCAACGCCGGCACGAATTCTGGGCTTACCGCCAGGGCCTTGCGGTAATCCTGCTCGGCCTCGGCCTGCCGGCCCGCCAGTTCGCGAACGTCACCGCGCGCCACCAGAGACGCTGGATTGTCGGGCTCCGCCTCCAGGGCCTTGTCCAGAAAGGTCAGGGCCCCGGGCAGGTCCCCGGTGGCCTGGTTGACCGCCGCCATGCCCAAAGCCGCCCGGGCCAGGCGCGGATTGAGGGCCAAGGCCTCCCGGTACTCCTTGCTGGCCTGGTCGAAATTACCGGCCAGTTGATTCAGGTCGCCCAACAAGCTGTGGGCCACGTCCTTGCGCTGGGTCTTGGACAGGTGACCGCGCACGCGGGTCAGGGCCTGGTCCAGACGCTTCTGCCCCACCAGAACGAGGGAAAGCCGCGCCAGGGCATCCAGGTTGTCAGGCTCGTTCTCCAGGGCTTGTTCGTAGAACTTGACGGCCTCCTGGGGCTGGCGGCGGGCCTCGCTGAGCATGGCCAGGCGCAGGTAGCCCAGGCCCGCCTTGGGTTCCAGGCGTGCTATCTCGCGGAAATCCTGCTCGGCCTTGGCCAGGGTGCCCTGGGAAAGGTATATGCGCCCACGCAGATCCAAGGCAGCCAAGTTGCGCGGTTCGACTGTCAAGACCTGGTCGAGCTGGGCCACCGCCTGCAGGATATCCCCCGACTGGGCCAGCAGATCGGCCAGCATGAACTTGATGCGGTTGTCTGAGGAATCCGCGCGAGCGGCCTTGTTCAGATCGGCCTGGGCCAGCTGCCGCTTGCCCTGCTGCGCAAAGGCCTGGGCTCGGCGGTACAGCGCCTCGGAGTCCTCGGGCCGCTCGCGGATGACGACGGTGAAAAGCCCGATGGCTTTCTCCGCGTCGCCGCGCGCCAAGTAGATACGGCCCAACACGGTTTGGGCCGGGCCGTCGCCGGGATGGTCCTTGAGCACTCCCTGGGCCTGCCGTTCGGCTTGGTCCAGCCTGCCCCGCTCCAAATCCAGCTCCGCCAGGGCGTTCCGGGGGACGGGAGAGGCGGGGGCGATCTTGGCCGCCTGCTCGATATAAGCGAGGGCCGCCTTTTGGTCGCCGCGAGCGGCATAGAACCGGGCGGTCATCAGTGATGGCCATACCGATTTGGGGCTTTGGCGCACCGCTTCCAGGTAGACCTGCTCGGCTTTCTCTGGCTGGCCGTTCCGGCTGTAGAAGCGAGCCAGCGCCAGGCGATAGCGCTCGTCACCAGGACGAATGGCGATAAGCTCGCGCAAAGTGTTCTCGGCCTCGCCGGGTTTGTGCTGGCGCAAGTAAAGCTCCACCAGCATGAGCTGCAATCGGGCCTCCTCGGGATTCATCTCCACCGCCTGGCGTAGGACCTGAATCGCCTTGTCCTCCTGGCGCTGGTTCAAGTAGACGCGCACCAGCAGCAGCCTGGGCGTGACCAGCTTGGGCTCCAGCTCCATGGCCTTCTTGAACTCCTGCTCGGCCAGGTCCGGCCGATTCTCCTCCACGTGCTGCTGGCCTAGCAGCACGTGGATGTCCGCCCGCTGGGGCGCCAGCGCCTCGGCCTGGCGGAGCTTGGCCACCGCCTCCGCGCTGTCCAGGCGCTGACCGGCGGCCTGGCCCACCAGGATCAGGGCATCCACGTTCTGGGGCTCCTTTTTGAGCACCAATTCCGCCCGTTCGGTGGCCTCGTCCGTCCGGCCGGCCAGCAGGGCGATCTGGCCCATGCGCACCTGGGCGTCCAGGTTACCCGGGTCCATGGTCACCACGTTGAAAAGCAGCCGGTAGGCCTGCACCAGGTCGCCAAGCTTGATGTAGGTCAGCGCCAGGCGGTAGTGGGCGTCGACAAACCGCGAGTCCTCCTGCAAGGCGTTGCGGAACTCCAAGGCCGCCTCGCGGTACTGCCCCTTGTCGAAATACTCCAAGCCGCGCCGCATAAAGTCCTGCTTATCGGCCCTGGCCATGACCGGCGTCATCAGTACCGCCAGGAGAAGCAGCAGGCAAGCCATGAAACCGCGCTTGGTCGGGTAATACCTGATCATCTAGCCCTCCGGTCCGAGGCCGGCGCCCACCCGGCCCGTGATTTCCTGATCACAGATATATCATAGCCGCCATTCGTAAAAATCAAGCGGCGCGAGGTCGGACGCTTCAGCGGCCGCCTCCCGCCTGATTGGCGATCATGAAGCTCAGCAACCCCGCCGGGCTGGCGGTCA
Organism: Deltaproteobacteria bacterium; assembly: GCA_021811275.1. Lineage (GTDB taxonomy): Bacteria > Desulfobacterota > Desulfarculia > Desulfarculales > Desulfarculaceae > JACRDC01. The sequence continues at coordinate 8,205 of JAJZPI010000099.1, read as the reverse complement.
AACCCTTTCCCTGGGCGGGCTCCACCATCATGCGGCCCTCGCGCCATTGCACGGCATAGGTCTGGCCCGGCGTCAACCCGGCCACCAAATGGCGGCTGGCGCGTCCGTCATGTTCATAGACCACCGCCGCCTCCGGCCTGGGCTCACCCAGCCGCATGGCCAGCACCCGCGGCCAGCGGGTGTCCTCCACCAGCATGCCCACCACCGCCGCATCATCGGAGACCAAGCGGCGCACGTCGGGCGGCTTTTGGTCGCTGTCGCCGGGCAGCAGCACGTGCATCAAGGGGCGCGGCCCGCCCAGCCCGACGGCAGCCCCGAACTCGGCCCGCCAGGGCACGGGATTGACCAGCGGCGGCCGGGGCGGGTAGTTGCGATCGTGCGCCCATGAATCGGCCTCGCCCACCTGGCCGAACAGCCTCAATTGCGCTTGCGCGGGCCAAAGGCATATCACATCCAGGCGCGATCCATCCATCTCCACTCTCAGGCGGTCGCCGGGACCCTGGGCCCGCCCCGGCCCCAATTGGGTAAGCGGGGTGGCTGGCTCTGGCCGCACGGGGAAATGCAGCACGAAATTGGCGGCGAGCCTCTCGCCGTCCAGTTCGAGGTCGTCGATAACCGCCACAGCCTCCGCCGCCTCGGCGTCGTCGGGGCCGCCCGGCCGCAGGAGAAAGACGTGGCGCACCATGCGCCGTACCTTGTGGGTGCTGCCCTGGTAAGCGGCGGTGGCCCGTCCGCGCAGGTAGGCATAGCGGGGCTGATCCTCCAGGGCCTCGATCCCGGCCACGTCGTATATCTCGCGCAGGCCGGTGAAGGAGGCCGGGCCCCGCTCCCAACCGCTGGCCGTCCAGGGAGCCTGCTTGACGGGCTTGCCCTGGGCATCGAAGAGCGCCCAGGCCCGCTGTCCGCCATCGTTGGCATAGGTTCCGCGCTTGCGCTCGCCCTCGCGCAGATCGTACCAGGAATATTCCCGGGGGTCGTAGACCGTCACGGTGTTGTGGGCCAAGGTGCGCACACCGTAGTTCAGGGCATGGGGGCTGGTGGTCCCGTCGAAGGTCCCGCTCCTGGCCAGCAAAAGCCCGCGCCGGTACAGCAGCAGGGAGCCAGCGTCCAGGTGCTGGGCAGCGGCGAAATGCGGCCCGCAGAAGAAGCCCAGCCAAGTGGCCCGCTCCGACCAATCCGAGCGCAGGAAGGCCCGTCCCGCACTCTGGGCCAGATAGCCCAGGGGAGCGCTGGTCAGGGGGGCGGCCGCAGCCTCCGGTTCGCTCCAGAGAAACTCGAGGCCCAGCCATTGATCAGCCAGCACCCTCGTCAGATGGCGGTCGCTCAACAGGGCCGTGGCCCAGCCCGACACCGGATCCTCGGGGCGCAGGTTGGCCAGCATGAGCATCTGCAAGCGCACCAGGTCGCCAGCGTCCTGGGAAGAGATGGCATCGTCGCCGTCGGGCGCGGGCCGCAGGTAGTCCCCGCGCGGAGAGGCCCCGAAGCCGGGCAGCAGGTGGAAGATCAGGTAGCCCGCGCGGTCGGCGAACCAGGGCGCGAGGGCCATAACATCCTCGCCCTGGGCGGTCTTGAAGGCGACCGCGGTTTCCAGGAGATCCAGCCCGGCCTGGGCCCCAGCGTTGGCGCCCTCGAACCAGGCGCCACCCTTGCCAGCCTGACGCAAACAAGGCAGCATCTGCTCGGCGAAGAGTTGCCGGCGGGCCTGCTCCACCAATGCGCCGGCCTGGGGGTGCAATCCTTGGGCGGCCAAGCCGGCCAGGGCGGTCAATCGAAGGCGAGCGGTTGCCTTGCGGTCGAAGCAACCCGCCGGCTGCCCGTCGAAGACCTTGGCCTGGGCCACCAGCCATTGCGCCACCGCCGTGCGCTCCTCGGGCCTGAACCACTCCCAGGCCCAATCCAGGGTCAGCGCCGCCTGACCGGCCAACTGGCTGGCTCGTTCAATATCGCTGGTCAGCACCAGGTAGGTGTCGCCCGCCGCCGCCGCCGTGGTCAGCGCCGGCTCGCCGGAATCCACCTGGAAGCCGCCGGCGGTAAAGCGGCGGATGGGCCAAACGCGCGCCTGTGCCAGGTTGGGATTGAGCAGGTCGAAGCCCATCTCGCTGAAACGCTCCGGCGCGCCCAGACGCCGCGGGTCGCTCAGGAGATGGTGCTGCACCTGTTTGATCCGGCCCGAGGGGGCCCCGGAAAGGGCGCAGGCCACAGCCAGCTGGCCAAGGCGGGCCGCCTGCTGGGGACGCGAAGCATTGAGCGTCAGAGCGGCCAGGGCCAGGTTTGGCCCCTCCAGGGGGCTGGGGTTCTGGCGCGCCGGCTCCATAGCCCAGTTGATCAGCCGCCGCCATTGCGGGTTCTGGGATTTGGCCAAAACCCGCAGCCGTTCCAGACGGGCAGGTGTGACAAGCAGGCGCGGTCTGGCCAGAGATGGAGCAGGCGCCTCGGCAACCTGCTCGGCGGCTTGGCCCTGGGGGGGAGCCGGAGTGGCTGCGGTCAGCATGACCAGGACCCAAAAAACCGTCCCCCAACCGTGCAATCCTCGCCTCAAGCCGGGTTCTCCCCTCTTTCCAGGGCATGCACGGCCTGGGCCATTTCCCAACATGTCATGAAGCGCAGGCGATAGCGGCCGTCGTCATTGTAGGCGGTGGCAAGCTCCCGTAAAAGCTCGCGGGCGGGCGATCCCAAGAGGGCCTGATGGTTCTTTTCAGGAGCCCCGTGGCAGGAGAGCTTGACGAAGGCCACCCCCTCGGCCCCCTGAACCCTGGGGGCGAAACGCAGCCACAAGGGGATCCGTCGGGGGGTGGGCGGCAGGTTGGCGCTGAGGTCGGAGTTTTCAATGCGCGGCGCCAAACCCCATTTGCGCCGGCCCCAATCCAAGGCAAGCACGCCTTGCACCAGCAGGAGGTCGCCCGAAGGCCCCTCCCCCACCCGGGCCGGCCGGCCGCGGTCGTGGCTCTTGGGGCGAGCGGGGTCGTCGACTGCGTAGTAGATGGAATTGATGGTCTTGGTCTGAGCGGGGCTGGGGGCTGCGGGCAGAGTGAAGTCGGCGTAGCAGCCGGTCATGGCCAAAACCCTGAGTTCGTCGTTGACCCCGCACCAGGATCCGTCGGGCAGGGAGTTGTCCAGGGCCCAGTTGCCGTGCACGAAGCCGTAAACCACCCGGCCTGAGGCGGGGTCCCGTCGCAGCAGGCCATGCCGGTCATGCAGCGTCTGGGTGAATTCCGTAAGCTTGGCGGCCAGCTCGGCGCTGGTCTCGCCCTGGTGGTGCAGGTGCACCTCGACCTCGCCCAGGCCCCGCCGGCAGATTCCGGCAAGACGGTCGAGAACTTCCGGATCATAGTCTTCCAGGGGATAAAAGAAGGTGTGCTGGGGCGGACGGCCTCGGCCGTCGGCCAGCCCCTCGCAGAGCGCGGGCAGCCCCCTCTCCCACACCGCCACCCGCTCCAGGGCCTTGGCTCGGCCGGCCCCGGCCCAGAAAGGCTCGTAGTGGTCGGCCACGGCCAGGCAGATGGTCAGGGGCTGGCCGGAGGGCGGCGGCGCCCAGGGCCGCGCCAGCTGTCCCATATACTCGCCCAGCCATATGCCCGTATGCCGTCTCACGCGCTCACTCCCGCGCCCAAGCCTATGGTGACCAGGCGTTTGCCGGCGGCCGTGGGCGGGATTTCATCGACCAGGCTGATTTCCGGATGCACGCCGGGCAAGGCCTCTGCCACCAGGCCCAAGATCAGGGACCGCTGAGCATCCCCCAATGGCTCGGACAGGACCAGGCGGATCACCAGGTGGTCCAGGGTGTCCTGTTGGACCTGGTAGGCCCGGATGGCTGGAAAATCCTTGAGCAGGTGAGGGAAGAAGGTGCCGGTCAACTCCCGCCCCTGGGGCGAGCGCAATACCTCCAGGATGCGCCCTTCCAGGCGGGCCAGGCGAGGCAGGCCCCGGCCGCAGGCGCAGTCGCCCTCGGCCCAGACCGCCAGGTCGCCGTTGCGATAGCGGATGAAGGGTTGGGCGCGGTTGTGCAGATCGGTGACCACGACCTCGCCGATCTCCCCCGGCAAGGCTGGGCGGCCGTCCTTGATCAACTCCACCAGTAGATTCTCCGCCGAAAGGTGAAGGCCCTGATGGCGCTCGCACTCGGCGGCGATAAGCATGAATTCGCGGCTGCCGTAGGTTTCAAAGACCGGACAGGCGAATACCCTGCTGAAAAGCTCGCGCTGATGGGGGTGCAGCGATTCGGCTCCGGTAATAATACCCCCCAGGCTGGCCGGAGGTCGCCAGCCGCGGGCCTGGGCGTGACGGGCCAGCATTTCCAGCGCCGAGGTGAACACCACCAGGGTGCGCGGCCGGAAACGGTTGATCACCGCCAGGGCGCGGTCCATATCAGCGTGACCTAGGTGGAAGCTGTCTATGTAGACCTGGCCCTGAAGGACGCGGTGAAGCCCGCGCTTGAGGCGGGTGAAACGGGTGGACGGAATCAGATCCCCACTCCAGAGATGCACCTGGCGGCCCCCGGGGACGCATCCCGCCCATTGGTATCCGCGTCTGCTCACCGCCAGCCTCCACTGCTCCGAGCGGGGGTCGACCAAAAACCTGAGCGGCCGCCCACTGGTCCCGCCGGTGGCCTTGGTGTAGGTGCCGGGCGGTCGAAGGCGGGCCTGGAAAAGCTCCGGCTCGACCAGCATCGAGGCGCGGTCGATTATGGGCAGGCTCAAGATGTCGCGGCGATGGACAATGTCTTGAACGCTGGCACCCCGGGCCGCGAACCAGCGTTGGTAGTAGGGCACCTCGCTTCGGGCGTGTTCCAACAGGCGCCCCAGCTCCAACCACTGCCAGCGCGCCAGGGCCTCGGCCTCCCACCACTGGCTGGCCTCCAGCTCATGCCGCAGCCTGGGGGTGATCCTGCCTCGCATCCGCTCGTAGGCCGGTTGCAGCAGGTGGTCGAAGATCGCCGCATATGGCTCCATCTGCTTCCGCCTAATCCAGCGTTAAGCTTAAAAGCAACTTCACCCCCAGGTGTATGCCGATCACGCCGCCCGCGGTGATGGCCATGGATATGCCCCACTGCTTCGGGCCCCAGGAGTTTTCCACGGTCACGCCATCGCGGGCCAGGGCGTTCAAGGCCGCCACCGTCATCCCCATCAGGATGAAGCTTAAAAACTTGTAGGTCTGGCTCAGGAAAAAGGCGCAGACCAACCAGCCGAACCAGGCCCCGGCCAGGCTTTGGGCAAGGCTTTCCATGAAGGGCGGAGCCCGGCCTTCTCTTCTCATCAAGAACAGCTCACGGAAAGAGCCGAAGATCAAGGCCACCCAGATCACTCCCCCTAGCAAGCCCGTCTCGGCTATCACGAGTATGAAAGAGTTATGGGCGGTTTGGGGGTAATCGTCAGTGAAATTGTCCGTGCCCACGCCGAATACCGGGTTGTGCTTCAGCAATTCCAGGCCGTATGACCAGTGGTCCAGGCGGGAGCGTGCCGAATCCTCCTGGGCCGAGAGCTGATCCATGCGGGGAATAGCCATGAGCAGCGAGAGCAAAGCCATGAGGCCCACGACGCCGGCTATCTTGCCCACCCGCTGGTGCAGGTAATACCAGCCCACCGCCGCCAGCCCCAGGATGCCCCCGCGGGAACGGGTGAAGGCTATGCCGGTCACCAGGGGGATGAGCAATATCAGGCCGGTGAGCCAAGTGCGCGACAAAAACCCCCTGTGAAAGGCCGGCAGAAGGAAGGAGACCATGGGCACCATGTTAAGCGCCAGGTCGTTGGGATCGTCGAAGATGCCGATCCCCTGGGCTTGGACGATGGAGCCTTGGCGCAGGATGGTATGCCCGCCCACCAGGCCCTCGCCGGTGTAGAAAATTATTATGGCCTGTGTCGCCAGGAAGGTGGCCAGCAGGATCATGGTCCACATCAAGACCTTAAGCCGGGCCCAGGAGTCCACCGTGAACAGGATCAGAAAATAGACTATGACCACCTTGGAGAACTTCTCGAAGGCCTGGACGGCCCCGCCGAACCATAAGTTGGCGATTTGGGAGACGGCCAGCGCAGCCCAAAAAAGGACGATCAGCCAATTCAAGGCCGAGCGCCGGAACTTGTCGGCGGTGAAGGACCCCTCCAGAAAGACCACGGATATGCAGATTCCGGCTAGATAGGTGAGGATGGGCCAGCCTTGGATATCGGCGATGAATTCCTGGGGACGTACGTAGATTATGATGATATAGACCAGGGTAAGGAAGAAGCCCAAGGTGATGCTCCTCGCCCGTCAGGGCTTGAGGCCGCCGGGAGGCGCAGGCAGGAGTCGGTCCAGGGCCGGTATCAGTTCGGCAGCCATCGCCAACAGCTCGGGGGTCAGGTCAGGCCCCGTGGGCTTGAGTTCCGCGGTCAGGCGCACCAGAGCCCCGTCATTGCGCTGGTGCTGGATGGCGTCTCCTATCAGGCGCAGGCGGTCGCGGTACTCGTTGGGCTCGACCCTGCCCCGTCCCTGATACCAGTAGAGCACGCTCAGGCGGTCGAGATTCAGGCCCAACACCAGATGGTTCACCCGCCACCTCTCCACCGGGCCTTGCACCTCGACCTCGCGCCGGCTGATGATGCGCCAGCCGCTGCCCGGCAGGCACTGTCGGGGCGAGTGGATCATCTGACCCTCCTGCTGCGTGCCGAAAAAGGCCACGAAGAGCGCGCAGGTCCGCCCCTGGTTGTCCAGATAGGTGCGCACCAGGTAGTCCTGGGGCTTGAGCAGGTCCAGGGTGCGTTGGTCCAGCCTGGGCTCCTGGCCGAAGGCCAGCCAGGGCCCCAGGCTGCGCGGCAAGCTGGTCAGGGCCCCGCGTAGATTCAGCGGCGCAAGCTCGCTGCCGGTCTTGGCCGCCCAGCCGGCCAGGGCCAACAGCGCCGCGGCGGCCAGGATCAAGGCCGGCCTAAGCCTGGGGCTCATGGCTGTCCCCCTTTGCCTTGCACAAGGCGCGCAACAGGGCAGTGAACGCCCAGAGCAGGCCAAAGGCGCTCATGAAGACCACCCACCCCACCGCGTCGTGCATGGCGCCTTCCAGCAGGGATTCGCCGTACCACTCGGCCAGCACTCCGGCCACCGCCACCCGGAGGGCGTTGGTGAGCACCGCGACAGGCAGCACCAAAAGAACCACCAGGAGCTTGGCCCAACGGTTGGGCAGCATCAGATAGGCCAGGATCACGCCCGCCGCCAAAAGGGAGATCAGGCTGCGTATGCCAGAGCAGGCGTCGACCACGTCCAGGGCCACATGCGGCAGTTGCAGCATGTTGCCCTCCACCACCACCGGCACTCCGAACAGGCGGATGACCCAGCCGGCCAGACCGGCGGCCAGCAGGCGCAAGGGGAAGGCGACCGAGTCGTAGATAACGTACGGCAGGGGCACCATCAGCACCAGGTAAGCCAGGGCGAAGGCGGCCCTCCGGGCCAGCGGCCAGCCCCAGGCCAGCAGCGCCAGTCCCCAGAGCAACGGGATCAGGCTCAGACGGCGCAAGAAGAACTCGTGCCCCAACTGCCCCACCACCAGCATTGACATGGCACCGGCGATGGCCAGGAGCCCGGCCGGGTTGGGACCGGTGGCAGCCGCGGCCAGTTGGCGGCGCTGCCGCCAGAGCAGGCCAGCCGAAACCAGGGGCACCAGGAATCCGTGGGAGTAGTTGGGATCGATCCACCAGTTCTTGGCCATGGATGCGACCAGGAGACCGTAGAGCCAGACAAGAAGGACCGCAACCGCCACCCAGGGCAGCACCGCTACGGGCTCCAACCGCCGGGTTTGGGCTTGGCTCATCTGCCGCCTCCCCCGAACAGGATTATTTTTACTGTCTGGATCAGCACCAGCACGTCCATGCTCAGGCTGGAGTGCTTGATGTAGTAGAGGTCGTAGTTAAGCTTTTCCAAGGCCGCTGCCTCGGAGGACCCGTAGGGGAAGCAAATCTGAGCCCAGCCGGTGATGCCCGGTTTGACGTTGTGCCGTTCGCCGTAATAGGGCAGCTTGTCCGAGAGTTTTTTTACGAAGTGCGCCCGCTCCGGCCGGGGTCCCACGAAGCTCATGTCGCCCATGAGAACGTTGAACATCTGGGGAATCTCGTCAAGGCGCAGCTTGCGGATAATCCGCCCCACCTTCGTCACTCTCTGGTCTCCCTCCTGCGACCATACCGGGCCGGTCTCCTGCTCGGCGTTCGCGACCATGCTGCGGAACTTGTGCATCTTGAACAGGAGATC
>JAJZPI010000098.1 GCA_021811275.1 Deltaproteobacteria bacterium | reverse complement strand
AGCCCCGCGCCCTACGCCTGGCCCCCGGGGGGGGGCAGGTCCTGGCCAGGGAGATGGCCCAGCTGGTTACGGCCTTCAAGACCAAGATACCGGAGCTGTTCGAGAGCGAGGAATACGCCGCGCGCAAGGAAGAGCTGCTGGGAGAGTTCAAGCGCCGCCGCACCAAGATATTCTCCGACCTGGACCACCAGGCCAGGGAACTGGGCTATGTTTTGCGCTTCGAGCCCACGGGCATCATGGTAGCCCCGGCTGGCGAGGACGGCGAGCCCCTGGATGAGACGGCCATCCGAGAGATGAACGAGGAGGCCAGGGCCGAGCTGCGAAAGCGCAGCGACCAGGTGCAGGGCAAGGTTACCGAGAGCCTGCGTCTGGTGGGGGCCATGGAAAAGGAGATGGCCCAGGCCATGGCCGCGCTGGACCGCGACATGGTGTTGGCCCGGGTGGGTCATCTCCTGGACGAGCTTTTCGACAAGTACGCCGAGGAGCGCGAGGTCCTCATGTACCTCGATCAGGTGCGCGAGGACGTGGTTGCGGGTTTCGAGCGCTTCAAGAAGAAGGAAACCCCACAGCTTCCCTTCCCGGTGCAGGTGGAGGAGCCCTCCTTCAAGCAGTATGAAGTCAACGTCTTCGTGGACAATAGCGAAACCGATGGAGCGCCCGTCATCGTTGAGCGCCACCCCACCCACCCCAATCTCTTCGGCCGCATCGAGCGCCAGGCCCAGTTCGGGGCCTTGATCACCGATTTCACCCTGCTCAAGCCCGGCTCGCTGCACAAGGCCAACGGTGGCTACCTGGTTCTGCCCATGATTGAGCTGCTCAGGCTGTGGCTGCCCTGGGAAGCCCTGAAGCGCTCGCTCAAGGAACGCAAGGTGGTCATGGAAGACGCCCTGGAGCAGCTGGGCTACATCATGACCAGGACCCTGCGCCCCGAGCCCATTCCCCTGAACATAAAGATAATCCTGGTGGGCGACACCAACCTCTACCATTTGCTTTACGCCTACGAGCCGGATTTCCCCAAGCTATTCAAAATACGCGCCCAGATGGCCGAACGCATGCATTGGGCCAAGGACGAGGTGCAGGGATTCATCGCCCACCTCTGCAACGTGGCCCGGAAACGGGAAATGTTGCCTTTGCACCGTAGCGCCGTGGCCAGGCTCATCGAACTGGCCGCCGAACTGGCCGAGGACCAGGAGCGGCTGACGCTCAAGGTGGCGCTGGTGGAGGACATGCTCAAGGAGAGCGAGTACTTCACCCGCAAGGCCCACCGCCAAGTGGTCATGGCCCAGGACGTGGAGCAGGCCGTGAGCCAACGCCGCTACCGCGCCTCCATGCTTGAGGAGCGCATGCGCGAGGCGGTCACCCGGGGCTTCATAAATGTGGAGACCGATGGAGCCAAGGTGGGCCAAATCAACGGCCTGGCCGTGCTGGACCAGGGGGACCACGCCTTCGGCCAACCCGGCCGCATCACCGCCTCCTTGAGCCTGGGCAAGGAGGGCGTGGTGGACATCGAGCGCGAGGCCGAACTCTCCGGGCCCTTCCATACCAAGGGCGTGCTCATTCTCTCCGGCTTTCTGCGCGACCGCTTCGGCGGCCGGGGCCCGCTGGCGCTCACCGCCAGCCTGGTTTTCGAGCAGAGCTACGGCATGATCGATGGCGACTCGGCGTCCCTGGCCGAGTTGTTGGCCATCCTCTCCCGCCTGGCCGGAAGCCCTCTTCGCCAGGACTTGGCCGTGACAGGTTCGGTCAGCCAGCAGGGCCAGGTGCAGGCCATCGGCGGAGTCAACGCCAAGGTCGAGGGCTTCTTCCGCCTCTGCGAGGCCCGGGGGCTCAGCGGCAATCAGGGTGTTGTCATCCCGGCGGCCAACGTCAAGAATCTCATGCTGCACCCGGAGGTGGTGGAGGCGGTGAAGAAGAAGAGTTTCACGGTCTATGCCGTGGAGCACGTCGATCAGGCCTTGGAGCTTTTCACCGGACTCAAGGCCGGGACGCGCGGGGCCAAGGGGGCTTTCCCCAAAGGCAGCGTGAACTGGATGGTGGAGCAGGAACTGGCGATGCTGGCCGAGGCGGCCAGGGAGCTGCAGGGAAAGAACGGCGGCTGAGAGCGGGAGAAGGCCGGTCCGGAGCTCCGGTCCGGCCTCAGGCCCTGATCTCGTTGCGCGGAGAGGCCTGGCCGGAGGGCTTGCTCTCGGACGGCTCCAGGCCGTATCTCTCGATCTTGCCGTAGAGCGTGGACCTGGCTATGCCCAACACCTGGGCGGCCTTGTACTTGTTCCAGCCCACCTGGGTCAGGGTGTTTTCGATCAGTTGGCGCTCCTGGTCCTGTAGGCGTCCTGGCTCCAGGCGGGGCTGCTCCTCCAGCGGCTCCAGGCCCTGGGCCAGGCGCGGGGGCAGGTGCGAGATCTCCACCCGCTCGCCGTGGCACATGAGCACCGCGTGTTCCACCACGTTGCGCAGTTCCCGCACGTTGCCCGGCCAGCGGTAGGACATCAGCCGCGAGAGCGCCTCCCGCGAAAAACCGTAAATGGCCTTGCCCAGCCTCTCCTGCTGGACGCGCAGGAAGTGGTTGGCCAAAAAGGGGATGTCATCGGGCCGGTGGCGCAGGGGCGGCACCTCCAGGCGCACCACGTTCAGGCGGTAATAGAGGTCCTCGCGGAAGCTGCCTTGGTCGACCATGTCCTTCAGTAGCTTGTTGGTGGCGGCCACGATTCGCACGTCGGCGGTCAGGGTCTTTTCGCCGCCCACCCGCTCGAACTGGCGGTCCTGGATCACCCTCAAGAGCGCCAGTTGGGTCAGCGGACTTATCTCGGCCACCTCGTCCAGGAAGATGGTGCCTCCCTCGGCCAGCTCGAAGCGGCCTGACTTACGCTTGATGGCTCCGGTGAAGGCGCCCTTCTCGTGGCCGAACAGCTCCGAGGCCAGCAAGGTCTCCGGATAGGCCGAGCAGTTGACCACCACGAAGGGACGCTGGGCCCGCTTGCTGAAGCGGTGGATGGCTTCGGCGAGGAGGCCCTTGCCGGTGCCGGACTCGCCCTCCAGGAGCACGGTCGTGTCCGTGGCCACCACGTTGTCGAGTATGTCGGCCATCTCCTGCACCTTGTCCGAGCCGCCCATGACCTTGGCCAGATGGCGCCGCATCTCCAGGGTCCGCTGGGCCTGTTGGCGGCCGAATCGCTCGCTGATAAGGTCCTCGTAGAGTGTGCGGATGCGCAGCATCACGCGCAGGCGGGTGAGCATGGTCTCCACGTCCACCGGCTTGGTCAGGAAGTCCTCGGCCCCCATTTCCAGGGCCTTCAGGGCGCTGGCCTTGTCGCTGATGGCCGAAAGCACCACCACCGGGATGTAGCGAAGCTTGCCGTCGCTCTTGATCTGGCCCAGCACCTCCCACCCGCTCATGCCCGGCAGCATGAGGTCCAAGAGCACCAGGTCGTATTCGGCCTGGCCGCCCAGGCGGGCCATGCCGTCCTCTCCATTATGGCAAATCCAGGCCTCGTAGCCCTCCGATTGCATGAGGGCCTTGAAGAATTGGGCCGAATCCGGGTCGTCCTCGACGATGAGGATTTGCGCCCCCGGCTTGACCCTTGGCAGGGCGGGGTCGTTCATGCCCGCTGGCCGCCCTCGGGGGCGAGCGCGCAGGTGACGCAGCTCTCCGCCAGGCGCATGAGCGCAAGGTCCTGGGAAAGTTCGGGGCGGGGAGAAAGCGCGGCGTTAAGCCCTTGGGCTTCCAGGTTGAGTTGGGGGCAGGTGCCGGCGCTCAAGTGCAGACAGCGCGTCCAGAGGGGTTCGTGTTCCACGGCTCAACCTCCGGGCCAGTGCCGCCGAGGCGGATGGCGCTGATTGGTTTTGGCGGTTAATGTATCATTTTCGGACAGTGCTGGCAAGGGGCATGAATTCCGGGCCGTCGCCAGGTCGGTAGCTTTCCAGTAGGCGGCTTTGCGGCTTGCCAAAACCCGCCGTCAGGCTGTAGTGTGGCAAGGCATGATCGTAGCCGATTTGCACATACACTCCCGTTATTCCAGGGCCACCGCCCGCAGCCTGGACCCCGAGCGCCTCTGGCTGGCCGCCAGACGCAAGGGCCTGGACCTCCTTGGCAGCGGCGACTTCACCCACCCGGCCTGGCTGGCCGAGCTCAAGGAAAAACTCGTCCCAACCGAGGACGGGGCCTTTGAACTGCGGACCGACTTGGCCGCGTGCCTGGACGATGAGACTCCCGCCACTTGCCGCCGTCCGGTGCGCTTCCTTCTCTCGGGCGAGATATCCTGCATCTACAAACGCGGCGGCCGCACCCGCAAGGTGCACAGCCTGATACTGATGCCCGACTTCGCGGCGGTCGAGCGCCTCAACGCCCGCCTGGGCCGCCTGGGCAACATTGTCAGCGACGGTCGCCCAATCCTGGGCCTGGACAGCCAGGACCTCCTGGCCCTCTGCCTGGAGGTGGAGCCCCGGGTGATCTTCATCCCCGCCCACATCTGGACGCCCTGGTTCAGCCTCTTCGGCAGCAAAAGCGGCTTCGATGCCATTGAAGAGTGCTTCGGAGACCTTACCGGGCACATCCAGGCCCTGGAGACCGGCCTTTCCAGCGACCCTCCCATGAACTGGCGCCTGCGGTCCCTGGACCGCTTCACCCTGGTCAGCAATTCCGACGCCCATAGCCCCGGCAATCTGGCCCGCGAGGCCAACCTGCTCAACTGCGAGCCCAATTACCCGGCCCTGGCCCTGGCCCTGGCCGACCGCCAAGGCAACGGCTTCGCCGGCACCCTGGAGTTCTTTCCCGACGAGGGCAAGTACCACCTTGACGGTCACCGCAAGTGCGGGATGCGCCTGACCCCGGCCGAGACCCGCGCCGCCGGCGGGCGCTGCCCGGTCTGCGGCGGGCCGCTTACGGTGGGGGTGCTCAGCCGGGTGGAGGAACTGGCCGACCGCCCGCCTGGGGCCGGGCCGGAAGTGGCCCGTTCCTTCGAATCCCTTGTGCCCCTGGACGAGGTGCTCTCGGAGGCGATGCAGCGCGGCCCGGCCACCAAGGGCGTGGTGGCGGCCCGGGGTGAGTTACTCGAGCGTCTGGGACCGGAGTTGTACATCCTGCGCCAGGCCCCTCTTGCCGATCTGGAGCAGGCCGGCGGTTCGGTCTTGGCCGAGGCCGTGCGGCGCATGCGCGCCGGCGAGGTCTGGGTGGAGGGCGGCTATGACGGCCAGTTCGGAGTAGTGCGCCTGTTCAGTCCGGCCGAACGCCAAAAAATCAAGGGCCAGGGAGCGTTCTGGAGCCTGGCCCGCGAGGCTCGGCCCGGCCCGACTCCCGCTCCGGCGGACCATGCCCAAGGCAGGGCCAGGGCGGAAGCGGCCCTGCTCCGTCCCCTGGACCCGGCCCTGGAGGACTTGAACCCCGAGCAGGCGCGGGCGGTGGAGCACCGGGGAACGCCTTTGCTGGTGCGGGCCGGGCCGGGCACGGGCAAGACGCGGGTGCTGGTGCAGCGGGCCGCGCGCATGGTGGAGGAGGGCCTGGAGCCCGAGCGCATCCTAATGGTCACTTTCACCCGCAAGGCCGCCGCCGAGATGCGCGAGCGCCTGGCCGCCCTTGCGCCCTCGGCGGAGGCGGTGCGCGTGACCACCTTCCACGGGCTGGGGCGGGAAATCCTCACCCAGGCCCTGGGCGCGCCGCCGGCGGTGGCCGACGAGGAGGCCCGCCTGGCCTTGATCGTCCCCCTGGCCCGGGATCTGGGCCTGAAGCCGGGGGACCTGGCCCAGCAACTCACCCGCTGCAAGCAGACCCTTATGCTCCCGGACGGGGCCGTCGCCGAGCATTTGGCGGCCTATGAGGCGCTGCTGGCCAAGGAGGGGTTGCTGGACCTGGATGACCTTGTGCGCCAAGCGGCAATGCGCCTGCACCGGGAACAGGAGCTGGCCCGGGCCTGGAGCGGACGCTTTGGGCAGGTGCTGGTCGACGAGTACCAGGACGTGAACCCGGCCCAGGTCTATCTCCTGCGCGCCCTGTGCGGGCCGGGGGTGGAGGTTACGGCCATCGGCGACCCGGACCAGGCCATCTACGGCTTCCGGGGTGCGGACCGCTCCCTGTTCAGGGCCTTCGCCTCCGATTTCCCCGGCGCGGCGCGGATGGGCCTCATCGACAATTACCGCAGCGGGCCGGCCATCCTGGCCTTGGCCCAGGCCCTGATCGCCGGAGACCCCGATCCCTCCCGCGTCATCCCGCGCCCTCGGTTGACGGGCGGCCCCCTGCCCGTACTTTGCGAGTTGGCCAATCCGGAGGCCGAGGCCGAGTGGGTGGCGGACAAGGTGGTGGGCCTCCTGGGCGGGGTGGATTCGCGCCAGGTGGAAACCGCCCCGGAGGCCGCGCCGCTGAATTACGGCGCGAGCGACATCGCCGTGCTCTACCGACTGCATGCCCAGGCTACGGCGCTCAGGGAGGCCCTGGAGCGGGCAGGAGTGCCGGTGCAGGTGGCGGCGCGGGAACCCCTGGCCGAGACCGATCCACTGGACTTCAAAGCCCAGCGGGTGAGCCTTTTGACCATGCATGCGGCCAAGGGCCTGGAGTTCCCGGTGGTGTTCGTGGCCGGCCTGGAGGAGGGGCTTTTGCCTTACCAGCCGCCCCAGCGTCCGCCGGCCGACCTGGACGAGGAGCGCCGCCTGCTTTTTGTGGCCTTGACCAGGGCCAAGGACCGGCTATATCTTTGCCGGGCGCGCCAACGCGCGCTCTTCGGCCATAGCCTGCGCCCGGCGCTGACGCCGCTCATGCGCGACCTGGCATCTTCGCTGCTGATCCGGGAAAAGGCGGACGCCCCCCGTCGCCGAGCCCGCCAGCTGGGACTATTCGCAACCTGATCCGGATGCCGCCCCCATCCGGTGGCCAAGGGATGTGGCGTAATGAGAGATAACCTGAATTCAGGGCCAACGGTTTTGACGATGGGTCTGGTGGTATGGTTCACCGGCCGGCCGGCGGCGGGCAAGTCCACCCTGGCCGCGGCGCTGCACGAGCGCCTGGCCGGCATGGGGATAGCCTCATTCGTTCTCGACGGCGACGTGGTGCGTCAGGGACTTTGTTCCGACCTGGGCTTTTCCCGCGAGGACCGGAGGGAGAACATCCGCCGGGTGAGCGAGGTGGCGGCGGTTATGGCCAAGGCCGGGCTGGTCACCTTGGTGGCCTTCATCTCCCCCTACGCCGAGGACCGGGCGCGAGCGCGCGGGGCCGCTCCGGAAGGACGCTTTCTGGAGGTCTACCTGAACGCCACCCTGGAGGCCTGTGAGAGCCGCGATCCCAAAGGAAACTACGCCAAGGCCAGGGCCGGAGCCATAAAGGGTTTCACGGGCATAGACGATCCCTACGAGCCGCCCCGGAACCCGGAACTCACCCTGCCCACCCATGAACTGGACCTGGAAACCTGCCTGCAACGGCTTGAAGAAATGGTGAAAGGAATGATGCGCCAAGCCTGTTAGGCGTGGGCCTTCGCCGCGGGCCTGACCACCACCATCACCGCCAGGTCATCCTCCAGGCGGATGGATTGGGCGTGCTCCAGTAGGGCCCTTTCCAGGCGCTCCAGCAGAAGGTCGATCCGCCCTGGGTCGGCCTCGGCCACCAGCCGCCACAGGCGTTGAAGGCCGAACTCCTCACCCTCCGGAGACTTGGCCTCCAAGGCCCCGTCCGAGCATAAAACCAGCATTCCTCCGGGCTCCAGCATCGCGCCCGCCTGGCGGAAGTTCAGGTCCGGCAGCATGCCCAGGGCCAAGTCCAGGGGCTCCAGGACTTCCACCTCCCCCGAAACCCGGCGCAAGAGGGCGGGGGGGTGGCCGGCCGAGGCATAGACAAGCTGGCCGGAGACGGGATCGACCAGGCCGAAGAAGGCGGTAGTGAAGCTGTCGCCCACGGTCAGGGGATCCAGGCTGGCGTTCAATCTGCCCAGAAAGAGGGAGGGGTCGGACAGGGCCTGGTGGTGATCGTGCCAGAGGGCGTGCAAAGTCATGGTGTAGAGGGCCGCAGCCACGCCGTGGCCGGCCACGTCGGCCAGCAGGAAGGCATGGCGGCCATCGGGCAAGGTCTGCACCCGGTAGTAGTCCCCGCCCACCACGTCATGGGGCCGGTAGAGCACCTTGAAGCGCACGGGGCCGTCGGGGAGGTCGCCGGCCAGGGCATGCTGCTGCACCAGGCGGGCCTTCTCCCGGTTCACCTCGTTTTCAGTCTCGTCGCGGAAGACCTCCACCCCGCCGATGATTTTGCCCAGCTCGTCGCGCAGGGGCGCCACGCTCACCGCCACCGGCACCCGTCCCCCGGCCTTGGTCTGGGCGTAGACCACCATGGGCGCGGGTGCGGTCTGCTCGCTGGCCATCGCCCGGTGCAGGGGGCAGAGCCCCGGTTCGCAGAGCTGAACCCCGGCGCGGTCGACGTGGATCAGGATGTCGTCGCGGCAGCGGCGGCCCAGCACGTCCTCGGCCTTCCAGCCGGTGATCACCTCGGCCGGGCGGTTCCAGTAGAGTATGCGGCAATCCAGGTCGACCACGTAGATGCCGTCGCCGGTGTGGTCGAGAATGGCTCGGGGTTGGATGCTCTCGAAGGGGTCGAACATGACAAGCTCCCGCTCGCGGAGGGATGTGTGCACGAATTCTATCAAATATCAGGGAAGCGGCGTCGGCTGTCAACGCGGCCGGAGCGGGCCGGAGGCAAGGGCCGCGCTTGGCCCCGCGGGGCCTCGGTGGTAGATTTGTCCAAAATATCCACCAGAGGCCGACCAGCCATGTATCAGCCAAATGTCACCTGCGCCGAATACCGAGGCGAGCAGCGCCTTCTCTCCTTGCGGCGCCAGCTTCAAGACCCGGCCCTGGACCCCGGCTTGCGCCGTCAGCTCGAAGCCGAGGTGGCCGAGTTGGAGCGCCTGCTCAAGATGGACTGATCCCGCCGTCGCCTCCCTGCTCTCCTTGGCCTTTGCTGAAACTCAATCCTTGCTGCTATCCTGGTGACGCCGCCCTGCGGCGTGTCCTTGAATTTCATTGGAGGAGCGAAGGAAATGAAGAAAGCATTATTGGTTGCTTGGTGCATGGGAATTATGCTTGCGGCGGGTTCGGCCTGGGCTCAGGAGCAAGTGCCTAATCTGGTGGGTACCTGGGAGAGTCAGATGGACTTGGTGCAGCAGCACTCGGCCCAGTCCGGCCACAAGCGTTCGTTGGACAAGTTCCTGGTCGTGATCGAGAGCCAGGAGGGCCGCTCCTTCAAGGGCCATAAGGAGCACATCAAGGGCGTAAAGATGGTCAAGGAGAAAATCTCGGGGGTGATCTACTGGGACAACAAGACCATCTACTCGGTGGACCACGAAAGGGGCCGCAACAAGGCCACCATCGTCTCTCCCACGGAAATCGAAGGGGTGTACATGGAGGAGGGCGGGAAGGCCATGGCCGTCCTGTATAAGTGGAAGAAGATCAAGTAGGGCAAGGAGCTTGCGAGGCCGGCTCAGGCGCTGGCCTGGGCCGCTTCCATTTCCTCGAGCTTCAAGGCCAGATCCTCCCAGCGCGCGCTGAGCTTGTCCACCTTGGCCTTGGCCTTGTCGTGGGCTTGGGAGAGTTCGCTCCAGCGCGCCGGATCGGCGTAGGAGGCCGGGTCGGCCATGCGCTCCACCAAGGCCTCAAGCTCGCCGGTGGCCTCGGCCAGTTGGTTTTCGACCTTCTCCAACTCCCGCTTCATGGGTTTGAGCTTTTTGTAGAGGGCGTTACGGGCCTCGGCCTCGGCCCGCTTCTGGGCCGCGGTCTTGGGGCCGCTGGCGCGCGCGCCGTTGTCCGCTGACGGCTGGCCGGCCGGCTCCGAGCTCGGGAGAGCGGCCGTGGGGGCCTGGGGCTTGGCCGGGGCGGGTTGCCCCGGGGCCAGACGGTGCTTCCAAAGCCGGTGAAAATCGTCATAGTTGCCGGGGAAAAGGGTCACTTGGCCGCCCTCGACATAGGCCACCTTGTTGCAGACGGCGTTGATCAGGTGGCGGTCGTGGCTGATGAGCACTATGGTGCCCTGGTACTTCTTGAGCGACTCCTCCAGCACTTGTCGGCTCTGGATGTCCAGGTGGTTGGTGGGCTCGTCCAGGAAAAGAACGTTGGGGCCCGAAAGCAGGAGCTTGGCCAGCACCAGGCGGCTGCGTTCGCCGCCGCTCAACACCCGCACCTTCTTGAAGACCTCGTCGCCCCTAAACAGGAAGCAGCCCAGCACCGAGCGCAGGCGCGAGATGGCCATGAGCCCGGCCACGCTGGAAAGCTCGGAGAGCACGTCGTTGTCCGGGTTAAGGTCTTGCAAGGCGTGCTGGCTGAAGATGCCCAGCTTTACCCGGCCGCCCACCAGCCAGCGCCCGCGCCGGGGCCTGAGCTGGCCGGAGAGCAGCTTGAGCAGGGTGGACTTGCCCGCCCCGTTGCGGCCCAACAGGGCCAGGCGGTCTCCGCGCTGCACGTTGAAGTCCAGGCCCTTGTACACCGGCTTGTCCTCGTAGGCGTAGTCCACGCCGTTCAGCTCCACCACCACCTTGGCCGAGCGGTCCACCTCCGGCAGCTCGAAGTGCATGGCCTCGTCCTGGTCGGGCAGGGTGAGCTTCTCCATGTTCTCGAGCATCTTCAGGCGGGCCTGCACCTGCTTGGCCCGGTCCTTGCGCGAGCGATTGCGCTCGATGAAGTTCTTTATCTCGCGCACCCGGTCCTGCTGGTTTTCATAGGCCGCGCGCTGGGCCTCGCGCCTCAGCTCCCGCTGCTCCAGGTAATGGCTGTAGTTGCCGCCGTAGGTGTATACTTGGCCGTCCTCCACCTCCACGATGCGATTGACCACCTTGTCCAGGAAGACGCGGTCGTGGCTTACCAGCACCAGCGAGGCTGGGTTGGACGCGAGGTGGTTCTCCAGCCAGAGCAGCGATTCTATGTCCAGGTGGTTGGTGGGCTCGTCAAGCAGGATCAGGTCCGGGCTGGAGAGCAGGATGCGGGCCAGGGCCGCGCGCATCAGCCAGCCGCCCGAGAGAGTCGATACATCCCTGCCGAGTTGGTCCTGGGAAAAGCCCAGGCCGGATAGCACCTTGCCCGCCCGGGCCTCAAGGTCATAGCCGCCCAGGCCCTCGAACATGCTCTGTAGCTGGCCCTGGCGCGCAAGCAGCACATCGGCCTTGTCCGGGGCGGGGTTGGCGGCCAATTCCTGGTGCACCTCCCAAAGCTCGGCCTCCACCTCGCTGAGGCGGTCGCCGGTGTCCATGGCCAGTTCCAGCACGGTCTGGCCGGCCAGGGTGAGCAGGTCCTGGGGCAGGTAGCCCAGGCGCAGACTCTTGGCCCGGAATATCTCGCCCTTGTCCGGCTCCACCTGGCCCATCATCATGCCCAGGATGGTGGACTTGCCCGCGCCGTTGGGGCCCACTAAGCCCACGCGCTCGCCGGGTCCCACGTGCAGGGTCACGCCCTTGAGCACGTCCTGCCGGCCGTAGAATTTATGGACTTGGTGCAGGGTTATCATGGGCCAAATTGATACCATCACCGGGCGGGCACTTCAAGCCGGGCCGGCGGCTTGGTTTCGGCCCTCCACGCGTGCTATCATGCCGCCGCGGCTTTTGGAGGGCCGATGAATGCAGGCTACTCCCCTCATCTACAATTTCGTGAGCCTGGCCGGGATAGCGGCGATCTGCGGCTTGGCCTGGCTTTTCGGCCACGAGCGCCGACGGGTGCGCTGGACCAAGGTCCTGTGGGGGGTCCTGATCCAGCTGGCCATCGGCCTGCTGGTCTTCACCGTGCCCGCGGGGCGCACAGGCTTGCTTTGGATCAATGACGCCGTGTTGAGCCTCTTGGATTCGGCGCGAGCCGGCCTGGAGTTCATGTTCGGGCCGTTGGCCCTGGGTCCGGGCCGGCCCGGTTCCCTGGGCTTCATCCTGGCCACCCAGGCTCTGCCCACGGTGGTCTTCTTCATGGCCTTTTCAGCCCTGCTCTACCAAGCCGGCATCATGCAAAAGGTGGTCAATCAGTTCTCGCGGCTTTTTGTGCGGCTGCTGGGGGCCAGCGGGGCCGAGTCCATGGCCGCGGCGGCCAACATCTTCGTGGGGGCGGAGGTGGCGGGCATGGTGCGGCCTTTTCTGGCCGATATGACCCGTTCGGAGTATTTCTGTCTGCTGGTGGCCTCCATGGCCAACGTGGCCAGCTCCACCTTGGGGGTCTACGTGGCCGCCCTCCAGCCGACCTTTCCCAACATCGCCGGCCATCTGGTCAGCGCCTCGGTGATCAGCGCCCCGGCGGCCATCGTCATCGCCAAGATCATGGAGCCGGAAACCGGGGAGCCGGTCACCGCCCGCCGCCTGGTGGACCCTGAAATCGGCCGCTATCCAAGCTACATGGAGGCCGTGATCCAGGGCACCCAGGACGGGGTCAAGCTGCTGGTGGGCATAGCCGGCCTGTTGCTTAGCTTTCTGGGCCTGGTGGCCCTGGCCAACGCCCTGCTGGGATGGTCGGGTTCGCTGGTGGGGCTTCACGGCCTGGAGTTGGGCAGGCTGCTGGGCTATCTGGCCTGGCCCCTGGTCCTGACCATGGGCGTGCCTCCGGCCGACGCCATGGAGGTGGCACGACTCCTTGGCGAGCGGGCGCTGGTGACGGAAATCCCAGCCTACATGGACTTGGCGCGGCTATTGGGCGAGGGGCGCTTCACCTACGCCCGCAGCGCCCTGGTGGCCTCCTACGCCCTGTGCGGTTTCGCTCACGTGGGATCGGTGGCCATCTTCGTGGGCGGTTTTTCCTCGCTGGTGCCGGCGCGCATGGGAGAACTCTCGCGGCTGGGGCTCAAGGCCCTGCTGGCCGCCACCCTGGCCACCCTCATGGTGGGATGCGTGGCAGGCTTGTTCGCCACCGGGGCCGGGACCGTGCTAGGTCTGGGCAATTAGGATATTGAGTTAAAGATTCTAGTTAGTGCTCATTTCCCTAATATGTTAGAGTAGACCTGGACAAAATCGTAGGGAGCCTGCCTTCCGCCATGGTCGCCGAGAACTCCAGCGATACTCAGAATCCGACTCCGGCCAAGGCCATTGCCGAGCCCGGCGCAGGGATCCATCTTTGGGTTGAAATCAGCCCGGACCTGATGGAAGCCAAGCTCTTCGGCAATGCCGAGGCTGGAGTGGACCGCAAACATATACAGCTTGCCATCACCAATCTGGTGCGCGAGGAAGGCCTGCGCCACGGGCTCTCGGCCCAGAACGTGCGCGAAGCGGTGGAACTGCTTTGCTCCGGGACGGAGATAAAGGACCTGACCATCGCCAGCGGCACCCGGCCTCAGCCCGGCGTGGACGCCACCATCGAGGTTTTGGTGCCTTTGAGCGACATGCGCCAAAAGGCCCAGCTCGAGGAAGCCAAGGTGGATTTCCGCGATCGCGGGGCGATCCCCACCGTGGAAAAGGGTATGCCCATCGCCGTACTTCACCCGGCCCAGCCCGGCCAGCCCGGCCGCAATGTCATGGGTGAAATGATCAAGCCCGCCGAGGTCCGTACCCTGCGCCTGCGCAAGGGCAAGGGGGTGAACCTGGAGGAGGACGGACGGGTGGTTGTCGCCACGGCGCGCGGCATGGCCGTACGGCCGGAGGTGGACAAGTTCGAGGTGCAGGAGATTCTGGAGGTCCGGGGCGACGTCAACTTCGACGTGGGGCACATCGATTTTCCCGGCGTGGTGAAGGTGGCCGGAACGGTGATGCCGGACTTCAGGGTCAAGGCATTTTCCCTGGAGTGCGAGTCCATCGAGAACGGCTGCTATATCGAGGTCCAGGGAGACCTCAAGGTCCGCAGCGGCATCCTGGGTTCGGAGATCAAGGCTGGCGGCAAGATCAGCGCGCTTTTCATCAGCCAGTGCAAGATAACCTGCGGCAGCGATTTGACGGTGCAAAACGAGTTGGTCGGCTGCCAGGTGGAATGCAACGGCAAGGTGGCCATCACCGGCGGCGAGGGTCGTATTGTGACCTGCCGGGTATCCGCCCTGCGGGGGGTCAGCGCCGCCAGCGTCTTGAGTTCCGGCGGGACCACGGTGATCAACATCGGCATGCGTCCCGATTTCGAACAGAAGATTTTTTCCACCAAGCGCGCAATCGTCACCTTCCAGAGCGAGGCCCAGCAGCTCGAGGAGTTTATCAAGGCCCAGGATGAGGAACTCAAGGCCACCGAGGAGGAGCTGCGCAGCCTGATCACCAACCTCGAGAACCCCGAGCAGAAGGACAACCGTGACAATCTCCTGGCCCAGGTGCAAATGATCAAGCCCCTGCGGCAAACCCTCAAGGACGGTCTCGGTGAGGGGCGCAACCGTTTGGAGGAGATCCGCTACCAGATCCAGCGCCTGAAGGAGCGTATGGCCGAGATGGAGGCCCTGGTGCCGGCCGGCAACATTTGGCTGGATGTGCGGACCCTGGCCGAGGCCGGGACCGAAATACACTGCCTGCATTCGGCGGTGACGCTGGAACAAAACAGCCGGGGGCTGTCGGCCCGCGAGGTTTCTGCCAAGGACAAGGAAACCGGCGCCACCACCTACAGCATAAAGCTGGGACCCCTGCGCGCCGGGGCCTGATACCAAGTAAGCGTTCAAAGGATAACCTTGAACCCTGGTTTAGTATGCAGGCCAAGGCTCATCC
>JAJZPI010000097.1 GCA_021811275.1 Deltaproteobacteria bacterium | reverse complement strand
GGTGCGGCCCATGAGGTTCGCCACCGCGCCCGCCGCCGGACCCAGGGCGGCCAGCAGCCGCCGGGCCAGGGGAGCCTCGGCGGCGGAGCCGACCAGCAGGAGCGAGGCCCCCTGGCGCGCCAGCCCCTGGGTCAGGCCGGCGAAGCTTCGCACCGGCCAACGGCGCAGGTCGTTGTTGGCCCCCAACTGCAGGACCACCTGGGGCCGGCCGGCCGGCGCCAGCTCGCGGGCCCGCTTGAAGGCCCAGGCCGGCACCTGGAAATCCAGGGCGGCCAGGGGCGGGCCCTCCGGCTCGGCGTAAGAAGCCAGGATGTCGGAGAGATGCAGGCGGGTCAGCCGGCGGTCGCTCAAAAGCGACATGATGAAGGGGGTCCAGGGCTCGCCTTGCAGGCGCTGGCCGGGGCCCGGGCCGGGACGCCAGCCGGCCAGGCGCGCACCTGGCCAGCCCGCGGCCACCAGGGCGGCCGGTTCGCTCAGGTTGAGGTTGAGCACCAGGTCTTGGGGCCGCGACCAGAGGGGCTTGAGCTGACCCAGCAGCCGGGCCCGGCGCAGGCGGCGGGGCTGGCCCGCGGCTTGGGCCGCGGCCAAAAGGCAGGCCGGGTCCAGGCTCAGCGCCTCGTCGACGAATCGGCAGGCCCGGGCCAGGGGGGCCTGGGCCGGGGCCACCACCACGCTCAGGGAGTCGGGGCGGTGGCGCTGGCGCAGGGCGGCCAGGAGCGGGGTGGATTGCAGGAAGTCGCCCAGGCGGGCCAGCTGTATCACGGCCAGGGCCCCCGCGGCCGCCTCCGCGCCGGGCTTGGGGCGGCGGGCGTTCTCAGAGCAGGCCGGCACGGCGCACCTCCTCCACCAGGCCCGGCGGGGCCGGGCGGGCCCGGCGCAGGCTGGCCTTCTGGTCCAGGCGCCCCAAGCCCGGACCCTGGGCCGGGGCCAGGGCCAGCCAGCGGCCGGCCAGGTAGCGGGCCGAGCCGAGGTTGACCATGCCGCGCCCCAGAAAATGGGTCTCCACCCGCCGGCCGGGCAGCAGCGCGGCGATCTCCTCGCGGCCCAGGTCGTGGCGGCGGTCCAGGTGCCCCGGTCCCACCAGGGGCCAGGCCCCGCTGGCCACGCACAGGAGCAGGTGGCCGCCGGGCAGGCAGAGGTCCTGCAAGGATGCCAGGAGGGCGGCGGGGTCGCCGGCGCGCTCCAGGCGGTCGCGCGCCACCACCAGGGAATAGCCCCGCGGCTCGGGATGGTCCAGGGAGACCTCCTCCACCGGGGTGGTGGCCAGCAGGCCGGCCAACGCCCGGGCGGTGCGGCCATGGTCGGCGGAGAGCACCCCCACCCGGGCGGCGTGGCCCTGCCCGCTCAGGGCGCGCCAGGCCAGGCTCGCCATGGCCTGGAGCAGGCCGGCCTCGTCGGGGTCCTCGGGGGGCGGGCCCTCGTCGGGGGGGGCCAAGGGACGCTGGAGCAGGCCCTCGGCCACGGCCAAGTCGCCGTTCAGGAGCAGGCTGGCGGCCAGGGCGGGGGTCTGGGCGGCGGCACGCCGGCCCATCGCCTGGAGGAACATCTCGGTCCACTCGGCCACGATGAGGTCCCAGCTGTAACGTTGACGAACCATCTGGCGGGCCCGGGCGGCCAGGCCCAGGGCGCGGGGAGAGTCGCTCAAGAGCTCGACCGCACGTTCAATATAGGCCCGGTTGTACTCCGGCGAGCCGGGCCGGCCCGCGACCAGGAACTCCGGCAGCTGCACGCTCTCGCTCAAGGCGAAGCTGTCGCTGGTCAGCAGGGGCGTGCCCAGGGCCTGGGCCTCGAGCGCGGCCAGGCAGGATATCTCCGGGAAGGCGCAAGGATAGAGCAGGCACTGGCAGGAGGCCAGGTGGGCGTAGTAGGCCCGCTTGGCCAGGCCTCCCAAAACCCGCACGCCGGGGCTGGCGGCGATCAGGTCCTGGATTTCCCGGTTTTCCCGCTGCCAGCCGGCCTGCGCCGGGGTGTCTATCATCTGATAGCCGCAGATGTCCAGGCTCAGGCCCGGCAGCCTTCGGCGCAGCTCGGGCCAGATGTGTTTCAGCAAAATTTTCAGGCCGCGCTCGGGCCGGGAGACATAGGTTACCCGGCCGGGCTTCCGGGCCACGCCCTGGCTGGCCTGCTCCAGGAAGTCGAGGTCCAGGCCGTTGCGGGTCAGGGCCAGTTTGGGGGCCAGGGCGGGAAGGCCCCCCTGGTAGTCGGCGGCGTGGAAGCGGCTCAGCACCAGGGCCAGATCGAGCTGCTCCAGGCGCCGGGCCAGGGGCTCGGGCTTGACCAGGAGGTCATGATTCCACAGCACCTTGAGCCCGGCCTGCAAGGGCAGGTCCAAGGCCACGAAGTGGCGGCTTACCACCGCCACGTCCCAGCGCTCCTCCGGGCAGGCTCGCACCAGGTCCTTGCGGTCGTGGTAGATGACCCCGCTGTAGAGGCCGGGCTGGGGGCAGCGGCAAAAGACCTGCACCCCATGGCCGGCCCGGGCCAGGGCGCGGGCGGCCTGCACCAGGGCGGTCTCCGATCCGCCCAGGGCCCGTTCCTCGGGCGAGGCCCCGTGGAAGGGCTCGCCGTCGGTGATGAAGGCGATGTGCAGGGAGGTGTGCTCAGAGGTGGCGCTCATGCGGCGCGCTCCAGGCCGGCCAGGAGGTCCTTGGCCTGGCGATCCCCTGGGCGCTCCTCCAGCACTCGCTCCAGATGGGCGCGGGCCTCCTGAAGACGGGCCAGGCTGATCAGCACCCGCGCCAAGTCGGTGCGGCTGGCCAGGTTGCGGGGGTCGCGGGCCACGGCCCGGGCCAGGGCCTGGGCCGCTTCCGGGGCCCGGCCCAGACGCTCCAGGCTGCGCCCCAGGAAATATTCTGCCAGGAACAGGGTTTTGCCCGGGTCGATATCGACCAGGGGCGCGCCCAGGCCCCGGGCCAGGGCCCGCTCAAAGCAGCCGGCTGCGGTTTCCCAGCGCCCGTGGTCATAGGCCATGCGGCCGCGCTGGTAGAGGGCCAGGCCGTGCTCGGGCATATCCTTGAGCAGACGCTCCAGGGCCGCCTCGGCCTCGCGGCCACGGCCAGCCTGCTCCAGGCTCTGCGCCCAGAGGCAATGGGCGTGAACCCACAGTTCGGGGTTGGCCCGGCGGGCTTGCGGAAGGGTGGCCAGATAGGCCAGTCGGCCGGCGGCCTGGTTGAACTGGCGCAGGTTGAAATGGCAGCGGGCGGCCTGGAAGAGGGCGTAATGGTCCCTCGGGTCGTCGGCGAGCATTTGTTCCAGCAGGGTTAGGTAGTAGGCGCCCTTGGCCTGGTTGCGCGCGGGGTCGTCGTAGCCCCAGTGCTCGACCACCACCGGGGTGGGGAGCGAGGGCCACTCCGGCGGATGGATGAGCTGTTCGTGCACCCGGCCCCGGAAACGGACCTCGGGGCTACGCGGAAAACACCTTTTCTGCCAAAGCTGGCCGCCGGTCTTGGCCACCCGCTCCAGGGCCCACAGGATGGCTGGGCCGCCGGCGGGAAGGCTTTGACGCAGGGTTTGAACGTCTTGGGGGGTTATGGAATTGTCGCCGTCCAGCCAGAACAGCCAGCCGGCCGTGGCCTGGGCCAAGGAAAAATTGCGGGCGGCGGAGAAATCGTCGGTCCAGGTGAAGGAATACACCTTGGCGCCCAGGGCGGCGGCCATCTCCGGAGTGCCATCCTTGGAGCCGGTGTCAACCACCACCACCTCGTCGAAGCTCGAACTGACCGGAGCCAGCGAGCGCGCCAGGTTGGCGGCCTCGTCCCGCAGGATCATCACCAGTCCCAAGCGCGGTCTATTCATGCAAGCTCTCCGAAATCCTGCTTAACGCCGTGGCGAAAGCCTCAAGTTCCCGCCGGGCGGCTTGGTGGTCTCCTTCGCTGGCGGCCTGCGCCAGGGCCGCCCGGGCCGCCGAATCGGGGGGGGAATGCTCCCAAGCGGTCGGCAAGCCTTCGACTTCCAACAAGGTTTGCGACCTGCGCACCTCGGCCCGGGCCTGGGCCAGACGCTGGCTGAGGTCCGCCGCGCGGGGGCGGGGAAGTTGGGCCAATCCCGTGGCCAAGGCCTCGAAGTCAAGTTCAAGCGACCGCAGGCTGCCAAGAGCGGATTCCAGGTCCTGGTGTTGGAAGCCGGGCAGCAAGGCCCCGGCGGCGGTGGCGTTGACCACCCGGCGCTCGGGGTGCCGGGCGCGCAGGAAGCTGGCCGCCTCCTGATACCAGGTAATGTAACTGAGCATGACGTGCGAGGTTTCAACCGTGCCGCCGCCAATGGCCGGCACCGCGGTGGTCTCGGGCAGGCCGCCGTCCTCGCCGCCGGGGCGGTTTTGGGCATGGATGCGCCCGCCGGTGAAGGCCAGGTCCTGGCCCACCAGGATGATGGGGTCGCAGCCCAGCAGGAGGGCCAGGGAGAAGGCGGCGCTGGTGGCGTGCCCGCCGGTGGGCAGGGAATGGCCCTGGCCGGCCAGGCGGGAAAGCCAGGACTGCAGGTGGAACAGGGTTTGGGGTCCGGGCCATTGGTTGAAGTGCCGAGGGTTGCCGCTACTGGCGGCGGCCAGGATGGTCTCTCCGGGGCGGGCATGGGTGAACTGGCGCGATTCGTCCAGGGATTCCAGGGCAAAGGCCAGGTGAGGGGCCAGGCCCGCCTTGGCCAGGGGGCCAAGGGCGGAGGCGGCGGCCAGAACCAGGGCCTTGTCCCTGGCCGGGCCCAGGGCGGTCAGGCTTTGATCCAGGGAAGGCCCGGCGCCCACCACCAGGGCGGGAATATCCTCCATGACCCCGGCCAGGAGGGATATGTCTGGAATATCGAGCACGCGCTTGAAGTTTTCCGCGATGTGGCCCAGCCAGGCATTGGCGTGAGCCGCACGGGTATGGCTGTCCACGAAGGCCCGCGAGCGGGCGCGCTCCAGGGTGTCGCGCGCAGCGGCTTCGACCTGCGGCGCGGCCCGGCGGTAGGCGGCCGGGGTGAACAGGGCCACCCGGCCCTTACCCCCGCCGTAGACCATCGAGCGCCCCAGCGATTCTGCCAAGGCCTCTTGATCGCAGGACAAGTCTGCCCCGGACAGGCTGGGGCCCAGGCAGGCCAGGAGCGCTCGCCGCTCGGGATCAGGCTCGTAGACCACCACCCGGGGGCCTTGGGGCTGGTCCAGGGCGGCCCGCGCGTGCCAGCCCAGGCCGGAGCCGGCCAGTACCAGCAGGTCCTCCGGTCCGGCCTTGGCCAACAGGCCCTCCAGGTCGCGCCGAGCCGCGCCCAGGGGATCGTCGCCCGGATGGAGCAGGTGCCCGTCCAGAAAACAGTCGCCGGCCTCGCTTATGGTGAAGCATACGCTCAAATCAAATATCCCTTTCTGGCCGACTCGCCCAGCCTGGACTCCAGATCAGGTCCGTGCCCGAGGGCTCCGGCCTTCTGGAAGGCGGCGTGGGCCTGGTTGGGGGCGCCCTTGGCCAGCAAAAGGTCCCCCATATCCAGCCAGGCCCGGCGCAGGCCGGGTTGCAGGCGGGTTGCTTCAAGCAAATGCTCCAGAGCAGTCCACCAAATCTGGTCCAGGCCATCGCGATTGAAGCCCGGGCAAAGGTCCAGGCCCGAGTCCCTGAGCAGACTGGCCATGGCCAAGTGGTCTAGGGCCGGGTCCCCGCTCCTGGGCACCCCTTGCGCGGCGGGCCCGCCAGCCAAGGCCAGGGCCAGGACGTCGGCGGGCTGGCCACTCTGGGCCGCTCGGGCCAGATGGGCCAGCGCTTCCTCCCGCCGGCCCAGGGCCAGGCAGGCGCGTCCGGCCCCGCGAGCGGCGGCCAAGGGCTCCGCGCCGTCAGCGGCCGCAGCCCGCAGGCGTCCGGCTCCCCGCAGGAGCCGGCGCGCGCCCTGTTCCCGGGGCCAGCGCAAGCCGGCCATGAGCATGGCCTGGCCCTCCAGGCGCAAGGCCTCGCCGCCGGTGGCGCGGGGGCGCGCCGAGGCCGGCGATTGGCCCATTATCTCGATCCGGCGCGCGATTTCCGCGGCGCGCCTATCCAGGCTGTGCTCGCTGCGCACCAGTTCCCGCCCGGCCGCGGCCACTCGCCGGGCCGCCTCCCGGTTCCTCAGGCAGTATTCAAGCTTTTGCTTGAGATCATCGGGGGTGAAATAAAACAGGTGCTCGCCGTCGCGGAAAAAGATGTCCATGTCTCCGGGCGCGGCTTCGCTGAGCAGGCAGCCGCCGGAGGCCATGATCTCCAGGGGACGGGTGGTCACTCCGGGGAAAAGGTTCTCGTTGAGCGCCACCTGGCTCCCCCGGTAGGCCGCCGCCGCCTTGGCGGTGGGAAACCAGGCCTGGCGGCGTCCGCCCCTGGTCGAAAGAGGGGCGATTTCGCGCACCCGCGCCAGTACGGCCGAGCGCTTGGGCCGCAGGCGCGGGTCAACCACCCCCACGAAGCAAACCCCGGCCCGCGAAAGAGGAGGCACCTCGCCCTCGTAGAGCGCCGGGTCCACGGCCACCGGCAACCAGTCCGCCCCTGGATGCACGGCGGCCAGGGCCTCGGCCTGGGGTCTCTGGTCCAGCCAGGCCAGGTCGAACAGCCGGGCGTAGGGCATCTGCCAGAATTCGTTCAACGGAGAGTCGATGCCGTAAAAGGCCGTCACCGCCGGGGCGTTCCACAGCCCGCTGGGCAGCCGTCGCGAGCCCACCAGGTCCGTGACCAGCACGGCCTCGAAGTCAAGGCCCTTGGCCTTGGCCAGGGCCTCGATGTCGCGCCAGTCGGGATCGGCCTCGGCCAGGGGCATCTCGCAGCGGGGGTCGGGGCCGCATACGCTGACCTCAATTCCCAGCCGCCGCAAGGGATCGGCCAAGTAGTCGCTGCCCAGCAGGAGGAACCTCAAAGCGTCTCCTTGGGCGACGGCCAACCGTCGCCGGAGGGTGTTTGGGAATATGGGTTGCAACCAACATGCCAGCCCCAAGAGAGGATCTGGGCCGAGAATAGCCGAAAAATCATGTAGTTTGGGTTAAGAAGCGTCAAGAAACCTGTAGCGCCACGGCAATTTGTGCCGCGGCGGGAAAGGTGCCGCCATCCGGGCAGGGACAAAAATTCCCCAAAAAAATTAAAGATAATAGGGGCTGAGGCCGATCAAACGGTATAGAGGCGGGAAGCCGGAGACCCCAGAGGGCCCAGGGACTCGCCATAGGCCCGGCAGACCGGCCCCGGCTGGGGGTCGGCCACCGCCATTGGGCCTTGCAGTAACAGACGGTCGGCGGGAGGGCGGGAAGGCATCATTACCAACCCGGCCAACTGCTGGCGGCGCAGGATGTCGGCGAAGCTCCGGGAGGTGGAGGACGCGTCACGCCGGCCAGGGCTAGAGGCCTTGGGCGCGGGCGCGGCGACCCTGGGCGGCGATGGCACGGGCCGTGCATTTCGGTCGTACTGGGCGGAGCCCAGAGAGGCGGTCCGCGCGGGGGCCTCGGCGGCCGTCTGCACAGGCTGATCACGCTCTTCGCGCCGCCAGGTGAAGTCCAGGCGGAAACCGCGGCCGGCCAGGGTGAGGGAGCGGCTGGTGACGGTGCGGGGCTGGGGTTCGGCTCCGGAGGCGCACTGCTCCGTCTGGGCGGGGCCCAAAGGTTGGAGGCCAGGTTGACCGACAGGCGCGCCGCGCATCGCCGGGAGACCTCGTTTTGGTTAACTTAACTTAATCATACAAAAAAAAGGCCAAGGAGGCAAGAGCCGGCAATCGCGGAAAAATTGACCTGGTGGCCAAAAACATATAAAGTTTTCCTGGATCCGTCCGATAAGGATGATGAAGGGATGTAGAGGCCATGACGATCACCTCGTACCAGGTCCAAAATATTCTGCGGACCTACGCGAAGCAGCTCAGCCGAGGCCAGCGGTTGGCCCGGGCCCGGGCCGCCAGCGAGCCACTGCCGGCCGATCAGGTGAACATCAGCATCGAGGCCAGGCGCAAGCAGGTGATCGAGAAGATAACAGCGGAGATAGTGACGAACATCGGTTTCCGCCTGCCGGGCATGGGGCCCGGCCTGGGCGGCATAGAGGAGATGGCCCTCGACAAGCTGTCGCAGGAATTCGGCCAGACCCTGGATATCGCCCAGGACGAGGTCAACGGGCAGTTGAGATTCAAGGTGGTTGATCCGGAGCGAGGCGAGGTGATACGCGATCTTTCGCCGGAAGAGTCGGCAACCTTGCAGGATCGCCTCTACGCCATAACCCAGGAGATCATAGACCAGAACATGGTTTGACGGGCAAGGCTCTCCGGTGTTGGGCCGGGGGGCGGGGCAAACGCCCAGAGGCATCGGTGGCCCACAACTGGCCGCTCCGTGCCGGGAAAGGAGGGGTCCCATGAAGATCAAGGAGACCCTGGGGCTTGGTAGCCAAGCCATAGATAACCGGGAGCGCGCCGGGGGCGCTGGCAAGGCCGGCGACAAGGCCGCCACCGCCTCGGGGGCCCAGGCCGCCGCCAGTGACCGGGTGGAGCTGTCCGGCCGCAGCCGCGAGATGGCCAAGGCCGCCGAGACCCTGTCCGCCACGCCCGATATCCGCCAGCAGAGGGTGGCGGAGATCCGGCGGCGCATCGACAACCAGGAATATCAAGTGGACGCCGAGAAGGTGGCCGGCAAGATGATCATGGATTTTCTGCGCGAGATCGTCTGAAAGTCCAGCGCGCCCTGCCGCCCCTTTGAGCGCCAGCCCCTTGCGGGCTGGTGCGGCTTTTTGGGCCACGGTCTTCCCCTTCTCCTAATCCCTTATAAGCACAGGCCGGATCAATGATGGCCGCCGGCGGTCCGACGGCTCGCCCCCCAAGAAAGAGGGCGGGGAAGCCCCGCCCTCTTTCGACGACCCTGGGCCGCGCCGGCGCGGCCGGCCTAGCTCTTGGCCAGCAGGCGGTCCATCTTGGACTTGAGCTGCATCCAGGCCAGGTCGTGGGACTTGAGCTTGCCCCGCACCTTGCCCAGGCGCAGGTAGTTCTCCACCACGTTCTTGGGCAGGGGGCGCTGGCTCGGCTTGCGCTTCAGCTTCAGGGCCTTGCCCGGGCAGGTGGTCACGCATAGCCCGCAGCCGATGCAGCGCCCGGCCTCCAGCACGGCCTTCTCCTTTTTGCCCGGCTGGCTCAGGGCCTGCATCTGGCAGCGCTCCACGCAGACTCCGCAGCCGGTGCAGGCCTCCTGGTCCAAACCGACCACGAAGGAAGTGGTGACGATCTCCGCCGGCCGGGGGTGGCGCTTGAGGCTCTTGAGTACCTGGCAGCAGCAGCCGCAGCAGCAGCAGATGTTGATCACCTTCTCGGCGTTGCTGGGCTGGAGCACCAGGCCGGCCTTGTCGGCCTTCTTGAGGATTTCCAGCGCCTCCTCCTGGGTGATGACCCGGCCCAGCTTGTTGCGCTGGTAGTACTGCACCCCGGCCCCGAAGACCAGGCAGGTCTCCTCGGGCTTGTCGCAGCCCTCACCCACCATCTTGTGCTCCCTGCGGCAGATGCAGGGCGCGACCAGGATGCGCTTCTGGCGCTTGATGATCTCCTCGGCCTGCTCGTAGGCCATGACCTCGTGCTCGGCGGCCAGGCTGCGGCCCACGGGGATGGTGCGCAGCTGGGGGGCCTCCTTCCAGGCCTTGAGGTCGAAAAGGTGGGGTATGTACTCGCGCATGTCGGCGATCAACTCGGGGTCCAGGTCGTTGACGTGGTACTCCCAGATGCCGATCACGTACTGGGCGGCCATGTAATGCTCATGGCCGCGCTGCTCGTAGCTGAAGACGAGGCCTTGGGCCGACATCTCGTTCAGGCGGCGGGCGCATTCCTCCACAGGCAGGCCGGCCCGGCGGGCGATGACCCCGACGCGCTCGGGGATGAGGGTGAGCTTGGTGGCCAGCGAAGCCTGCTCGGGCGTGAAAAGGCGTTTTAGGATGCGCAGCTCCACCCCGCTCGCGGTGGGGGGGAAGCCGCCGGGCAGCTTGTCCAGATGGCGGGCCAGCTTTTGGTAGACGTCCTGGGACATGGGCGTGCTCCTTGGGGTGGGCGCCGGAGAAACCGGACCCTGCTGCGCGGCGGGCGTGGACGGAAGTCTAGCACGGCCGGCTTCACCGGGCCACGGCTATGTGGCCGGCTTGGGCTAGCAGCAGCCGCCCACGCTACGGCTGTCGGGCGAACAGCAGCAGGCCGAGCCGCCGCCCCGGCCCAGGGCGCCGTTGATCACCGCCTGGGCGCAGCCCACTCCGGCCTGGACCTCGAGGGCCCCGGCCGGGCAGTTCAGGGCGCAGGCGCCGCACTCCATGCAGGCGTCGCGGTCGGCGATGACGGCCTTGCCGACGGCCAGGGCCAGCACCGCCTGGGGGCAGACCTCCAGGCAGAGACCGCAGCCCAGGCAACGCTCGGGGTCGAGCTTGAGGGTGGTGACGTTCTTGAGGTAGCGCATTCCAGTCATGGTTGGCAACTCCCGCGGGCTTCAACGCCCACCCGCTGAATCCAGGGCCTCCCCGGACCCGGCGGGACGCCAGGGCCGCAAGCGGGGAATCCACATGGGTACGTTGGCCTGATAGATCGCGTAGACCTCCCCCAGCTCCCGGCGCAGGTTGCGCTCCTCGTGGAAGGTACCCAGCATCATGTAGAGCGTGCCCAGGACAGAGAACTCAAGGCGGGTATAGGTCATGACCGGCGCGGTCCACATGGCCAGCAGGAGCAACAGATAGAGGGGGTGGCGTACATGGGCGTAGGGCCCGCGCAGTTGGAAGACCGCCGGGCGGGCGGGCTTGCCCCGCAGGCGGCGCAGGAGATCGCGCATCCCCAGGAAGGCCAGGTAATCCACCTGGCTGCCGGTGTAGATCATTCCCGCCACCAGGGCCGCGTAAATGATGACCAGAGCCCAGTAGGGCGGCCCGGCGGTGCTCCAGAGAGCGCCGGACAGTGGCCGCCAGAACAGAAGCACCAGGGTCAGGGAGATGCCGGATATCCAGATGAACAGCGCCCGCGTTCCTTCCTCCCCCACCAGCCGGGCCAAGAGCCGCTGGCCCGGCTCGCGCGTCAGCAAGCTGTGCGACAAGGCGAAAAGCAGGAACAAGGCCAAGTTGAAGACGGCCGCCCCCTCGCGCCCCTGGCCCTCGGGGCAGAAGTGGAGGAACAGGAACATTGCCAAGAGCGGCAAGTCAGCCACCAGCCGGGTGGAAAAGACCAGCAGGTAACCAGCGGCTCCGTTCATCGCCTTATCTCCCTCAAACAAGCCAGGGCGAGGCCAGCCAGGCGATGAGGCCCAGGGCGCCCAGGCCGATCTGGGCGGGCACCGCCCAGCGCATCTCCTTCTTGACCCCGGAAAGCGAGGTGTAGGTGGAGGCCCCGGTGAAGTTCATGACCAGGAAGGAGACCAGGGCCAACATCAGGCCCAGCCAGCCCAGGCCCTCCAAAGGCGCGGGTCGGGCCAGGGCCGTCAGCGCCAGCCAGGCCCCCAGGCCCAGCCACAGGCCCTTCAGCGCGAAGGCGCGGCCCGGCAGCCAAGGCAGCAGGAGCGGCCCGCCCACGCTGCCGGCCAGGGCCGCCCAGAGCACGGCCGCTCCGGCCCAGAGACCGTGGCCCAGGGCGTTGGCCAAATAGGAGCCAGAGAAAGATCCAGGGCCCAGGCCGCCCAAAATGGTGAGCGCGGCGGCGATCATGAGGCCCCACTTCAACGCCGCCACCAGCTCCATGGGGATGAGCACCGCCCGTTCGCGCCAGGGGAACTGCTTTTTGCGCATGACCGGGGTGGCCTTCAGACCGCGGGCCAGGAAGACCGGCAGGTGAGAGGCGGCGATGGGTCCGAAGACCGCGCCGAAGCCGCTCAGGCGCTTCAGTTCATGGGCGGCCGCTCCCGGAGCGCCCAGCTGGGGCAGGATGACCCGACGGTGGCTGACCACCTTTTCCAGGCCGTGGTCACGGATGGCGGCGGCCACGCCTTCGGTGCCGAAGGTGCCCTTGCCCGCCGCGCACCAGACGTTGATGCCGTTGGTGTCCACGACCAGGATCCAGGCGTCGAGCCCGCCCAGCTCCCGGCGCAGGGCGTCGAGGGTGAGCTTGTAGTTGGCGGTGACCAGGACCGGCGAAGAGTCGCCCGGGGAGTGCAGGGCGTAGAGGCCGGGGTCTACCTTATAGTTCATGCGGCCCAGGCCCCAGCGGGCCTTGCAGCCGCCCAGACGGTCGGCGAAGGTCAACCGGCTGGTGACGCGGGGAACCTGCCCCGCCGGCGTCTCCAGCGCGCCGGAGACGAAGGGCTGGTTCAAGCGCGGCGGCCCGACCTGGGCCGGAGGGGGCGCGGTGGATCAGCCCCCGCCGATGGCGCAGGCCTGGCCCGCGGGGGCGATGTCGAGGAGGCCGGGCAGGGGCGCCGGCTCAGGCGTGGCCGGGGCGCCGACGCCGCAAGAGCCGGGTCCGGCCAGGGAGTCGAGGACTTGGGGGGATTGTTGCAGGAGGTCGTTGGCCATGTCTTTCTCGCCTTACTTGCCGAGTTGGTCGACGGGCTGGGGCGGGGCCCCGGACTCCGCCGCCTGCGCGCCCCGGCGCAGGGCCAGGGCGAAGTCCTTGAGGCAGGAGAGCATCTCGCCGCGGCGGTTCTGGGGTATGGCCGCCAGCACCCCGCCCAAGAAGCCGCGCACGCAATCCCAAACCTTGCCCAGCGCCACCCGGCCCTCGTCGGTTATGACCAGGGTGGCGGCGCGACCGTCGCCTTGGCTCTTGCGCCGGCTCAAGAGCCCGCGCGTCACCATGGGGGCCACCAGGCGGGTCACGGTGCTTTTTTCCAGGTCCAGCATCTGGTGCAGTTCGGCCAGGGGCAGCTCGGTCTGGCCGGCGGCGCGGTCCAGGATAAGGAACTGGGAGAGCCCCAGGCCCTCGCAGTTGAAGACGTCCTGGCGGCAGCAGCGCAGACCGGAGCTGATCTCGCCCAGAAGGGTCAGAAGCTCGCGGTCGAAGTCGGAAGTGGTTTCCTTTTGCGACATGGTTGTATGTTACAACCAACCAACGGTAAGTCAAGAGGGCTAAAAATTTTTTTTGGGCGGAGGCGTTCAGCGGGAAATGACCAGAAAGGCCAGGAGCTTGAGTCCGGAGAAGACCAGCAGGGCGGCAAGGCCGGCGATCAGGATGAACCACAGACTGGAGCGGAAGTTGGGGGGCACGGGCCTCCTGCCTTGGCGCGGGGCGGAGGATGATGCCTCACGCGGCCCGCTGGACCGGGTCCGGCTTTAGTCCTGGCCCTGGTTGCGCTGTTTGAGGGCTCGGGCTCGAGCCAGCAGTTCCAGGGACCGGGGCAGGTCGCCCAGCTCGGCCACCACGGCGGCCAGGTTGCTGAGGATCAGGGCCAGGGCGGGGTGGTCGGGCCAGTGGGCGCGTCCGGCGATGGCCAGGGCGCGCTCGAAGCGCGTGCGGGCCTCGTCCAGTTCGCCCATCTCGCGCAGGGCGCTGCCCAGGTTGTTCAGGTCCACCACCAGGTCGGGGTGGTCGGGCTCCAGGGCCTTCTCGTCTATGGCCAGGGCCCGCTGGTAGAGCGTCCGGGCCTTGCCCAACTTGCCCAGGGCTCCCAGCACGCCGGCCAAGTTGTTCAGGGCGATGGCTGTCCGAGGATGGTCCGGCCCGTGCGCCCTTTGGGTAAGGGCCAGGGCCTGATCGAAAAGCTCCTTGGCCGCGGCCAGGTCGCCGGCCTCGCGCCGGGCCTCGGCCTCGGCGCCCAGGCGCGCGGCCTGATCGATAGCGTTGGGCGTTTGGGTGGGCTCGTCCATGCTGCAATCCCTTTCCCCGGCGCCGGCCTTGCCAAGGCGGCTAATCAACCCTGCACCAAGGCTTTGGACTTGTCAATGCGCCTAGCCGCGAGCCAGAACGGGAGCGCGCGAGGCGCGGACGCAGGCGAGCGCTGGCCGACCCGCTTTGGCCGGCGCGGCACGCGCCCCGGGCCGGGCTAGCCGATGCGCTATGGCGCGAGCATGAACGGGAGCGCGCGAGGCGCGGACGCAGGCGAGCGCCGGCCGACCCGCTTTGGCCGGCGCGGCACGCGCCCCGGGCCGGGCTAGCCGATGCGCTATGGCGCGAGCATGAACGGGAGCGCGCGAGGCGCGGGCGCAGGCGAGTTCTGGCCGACCCGCTTTGGCCGGCGCGGCACGCGCCCCGGGCGCTTCTTGACAACGGGGGTCCCGGCCTCTAGCGTTGGGGGAAAGGAACCCGGTTCCCCCACCATCAGCGAAAGGGCAGCCGCGCATGTTCGAGGTAAAGAAGATTCTCTTCCCGGTGGACCTGACCGAGAACACCCGCCGCATCTTCCCCTACGTGCTGGGGATGGCTCGCCAGTGCCGGGCCGAGCTGCACCTGCTGCACGTCACCCTGGACATGGAGCATTTCGGCGGGATCTACGACCTGACCGATCTCCAGGCCGACTTCCTGGGCGCGGCCAAGACCAAGATGGAGGATCTCTGCCAGTGCGAGCTGGGCCATATGACCGGGGTCACGGTCAAGGTGGAGAGCGGCGACCCCGCGCTTAGAATCGTGGAGTACGCCGAGCGGGAGGGCATCGATCTGATCATCATGGGCACCCACGGCCGCAAGGGCCTGGAGCACGCCATCTGCGGCAGCGTGGCCGAGAACGTGGTGCGCCACAGCGCGGTGCCGGTGCTGACCGTTAATCCTCATCGGGTGAAGGGCTGATACCGATCAGCGTTCCAACGCGTAGTTTGAGCGCGAATTGGCATGCGGGCCGGCGGCGGGAAAAATCAGGGGCCGCTTTCCCGGGCGGGGGGCGGCTCCTTTCGCGTCTAATCCTCGGGGATGAAGTCCTCTACCTCAGGGTAGCCGTTCAGGCGAGCGCGCAGGGCGGGGTACTTGTCCGCCAGGCGCTCGCGCACCACCTTGGGCACCAGGCCGTTGATGTCGCCGCCCAGGCTGGCGGCCTCCTTGATGATGGTGCTGCTGACGTAGAGCCATTTGTAGTCGGTCATCAGGAAGATGG
>JAJZPI010000096.1 GCA_021811275.1 Deltaproteobacteria bacterium | reverse complement strand
TTTTCCATAAATAAGCCAGGGAGAAAGGAAGCCTCTTCGCAAGCACGCCTACCCTGCTCCTGACCAGGGGAGCCAAGTCTTCCTTGGGAGCCCGGCAAGGGCTATGACCGAGGGATAGCCAAGGGTGTGGGGATATCGCATCAGGCCAGTGGTAGTTCAGCCGTAACGCCGCCGGTGGCGCCCCACCTCTGCGCCCCTTCGCCGCCCACGAGCTGGATGCCGTGCTAGGGGCCCTGAGAGCCCGCAGGCCGAGAGATTTTGCCCTGGCCCTTACCCCTGGCAAGGACAGGGGCCAGAGTGGGCGAAATTTTGGCTTTGGAGTGGGCTAGCCTCGACCTGGACGCAAAGACCCTCCGCATCGAGCGCGGATGGCATCGTGGGCGGATCGTAAGCACTAAGACCGGCCGCGCCCGCACTGTGGACCTTAGCTCCCAGCTCGTCGAGGTGCTCAAGCACTACCGCCGCGAGAGTGCCCGCCTGGGCGGGCGGGTATTTGTCACCGCATCCGGCCTGCCCCTGGACGTGACCAACTGGCGGCGGCACGCTTGGTTGCCGGCCCTGGCCGCCGCTAGTCTGCCGCCTCATCGTATCCATGACCTCCGGCACACCTACGCCTCGCAAATGCTACAGGCCGGGGCCAGTCCAGCATACATCGCCGACCAGATAGGAGACTCTCTTAAGACCCTGTTGAGCGTCTACGCGCACTATTTGCCCGGCACCGAGCGCGGCCGGGTGGATGCTCTCGACCAGGCCCGCGAGGTATAGCGGTGCTCGCCGATTTCTCCATATTTCTCCATTCCCCCCCGCCCCAAACGTCAAAGGGTCAGCGGATGCACCCGCTAACCCCTTGATTTTACTTGGTGGGCTGCCAGTGGATCGAACACTGAACCTACGGATTAAGAGTCCGTTGCTCTGCCAGTTGAGCTAGCAGCCCTTTATTACGCAAGGCGTTTTTTAACAGTAGGTCGCCGGTTCGTCAACTGCTTTTTAACTTGGGCGGTTGTTGTGTTATCCGCCCGCACCTACAGCCCGACTCCAGTCGCGAGCCAGGGTTAGGCAAGTTTGCTCAAGCCATCCTCCAAGCGGTCCATTCCCTTGGCGATCAGCTCCATGGAGGTGGCGAAGGAGAAGCGGATGCAGGCGTCCTCGCCGAAGGCCGCGCCGGGCACCGTGGCGATGTGGGATTGCTCCAGGAGGTATGCCGATAGTTCCACGGAGTCCTTGATGACCTGACCGTCAAAGCTCTTGCCGAAGTAGGCCGAGAGATTGGGGAAGACATAGAAGGCCCCGCCGGGGCGCGGGCAGGAGCAGCCGGGAATGGCCTTCAGGCGGCCCATGATGTAGTCCCGGCGCTTCTCGAATTCCACCCGCATGCGCTCCACCTCGTCCTGGGGGCCGGTCAGGGCCGCCACCGCCGCCTTCTGGGAGATGGAGGTGGGATTGCTGGTGGATTGGCTTTGGATCTTGGCGCAGGCCTTGATGATGGGCTGGGGGCCTCCCATGTAGCCGATGCGCCAGCCGGTCATGGCATAGGCCTTGGACACGCCGTTCAGGGTGATGGTGTGATCGAATATCTTGGGCCCCAGGGCCGCAGTGGAGACGAACGTGCGCCCATCGAAAAGAATGGGTTCGTAAATCTCGTCGCTGACGATGTAGACGCCCTTGTCGGCGCAAAGCTCTGCCAGGGGCTTCAGTTCCTCGGCGGAGTAGACGGAGCCGGTGGGGTTGCTGGGCGAGTTGATGAAAATGGCCTTGGTCTTGGCGGTGAGGGCCTTGGCCAGATCGTCGATCCTGAGCTTGAAGTCGTCGGCCTCGCGGGTGGGCACGACCACCGGCACACCTCCGGCCAGAATGACCATGGGAGGATAGCTGA
The DNA here is from genome assembly GCA_021811275.1 of Deltaproteobacteria bacterium. GTDB lineage: Bacteria > Desulfobacterota > Desulfarculia > Desulfarculales > Desulfarculaceae > JACRDC01. The sequence continues at coordinate 13,036 of JAJZPI010000096.1, read as the reverse complement.
CCCAGTAGGGCGCGGGCACGATGACCTCGTCGCCCTCGTCCAACATGGCCTGCATGAGCAGATAGCTGGAGTGCTTTCCGCCTACGTTGATGATCACCTGGTCGGTGGCGTAGGTCAGGCCGTTGTCGCGCTGGAATTTGTCCGCCACCGCCTTTTTCAGCTCGGGCGTGCCGTCGGCCGGAGTGTAGCCGTGGAAGCCGGCGTCGATGGCCTGCTTGGCAGCCTCGCAGATATGGGCCGGGGTACGGAAATCCGGCTCGCCCACACCGAAGCTGATGACGTCCACGCCGGCGGCCTTGAGGCTCTTGGCCTTGGCGTCCACGGCCAGGGTGGGAGAGGGCTGGATGCTCATGACGCGACGGGAAAGCTGCATGGCAAGACTCCTGGGGACATAGGCAAGGTTCACCCGCCGGGCGGCTTAATCTACCACCGAGCGTGGCGGATTCAATACCGAGGGGCGGGCCTTTTGTCAAGCGGGGTGCCGGTCGCCCGGTCTCCGTAGGGATGGCCGTTCCTAGGCTTCGGGGTCCTCGAAGGCCGGTTGCCCGAACTCTTTTTCAGCCTCCTCGGGGTCCTCGGCGTTCAGGAGCACCAGGTTGCGCAGGTGGAGATAGGTCTCCGGGTCCATGGACACGAAATCGATGGCCGTGCCCTCGCCGGTGGAGCGCACGATCCGTCCCTCCATGTGCAGAGTGGGGGCGTTTTCGGTTTCGCCCACCAAGTGCAAGGTGACAGTGCAGCCCAGGCCGTCCTTAAGCGGCAGCTCGCCCAGCAAGAACACACCCTTGTGACTCAGATCCTTGGTTTCCAGATCGAGCAGGCGAGCCCCCAAGGTTTGGATGTCGGCCCTGGCGTGAAAGTTAACCCTCGTTCGCCGGCGGCGGTCGGACGGCATCTAGGCACACTCCCTTGCAAGCAGGACGCTGACTCACAGCCAACTATAACAGGGCTTCGGCCCGGGCCACAACCTGATTGCGGCAAAAAAAGTTTGACACCGACTCAGCGCCAACGTAGAGTTTTGTCCGGACAATCGGCCGTGCCCCCAGGGCGCGGCCAACATATGGTCCAGGATTGCTGGGGGAGCCCTTAGCGGCTGAGAGTATGCCTGGCGCGCCAGGCATAGACCCCTCGAACCTGTTGGGTAATTCCAGCGCAGGGAAGCAACCGATCGCCCCTTGTCCAGGGCCGGTTTCCCATGCGGAGGCCGGCCCGAAGTTTTTTTCGAGGCCGGCGGAAAGGATCGAACGCCGATGCTCGAGGAAATAACTATCACCAAGGCCATCATCAACCGCTACTTCGAAAAGCTGAACGAACACCTGGAACTGGACGCCGCCATCGTGGGCGGCGGGCCGGCGGGTCTGGTCTGCGGCTACAAGCTGGCCAAGGCCGGCTTCAAGACGGCCATGTTCGAACGCAAGCTCTCCATCGGCGGGGGCATGTGGGGCGGCGGCATGATGATGAACGAGATCGTGGTCCAGGATGAGGCCAAGCGCATCCTGGACGAGGTGGGAGTGGCCTGCCGCCAATTTGAGCCGGGCTATTACACCGCCGACAGCGTGCTCTGCGCCAGCACCCTTTGCTCCGAGGCGGTCAAGGCGGGGCTGACCATCTTCAACTTGGTCAGCGTGGAGGATGTCATGGTGCGCGAGCAGCGGGTGACCGGCCTGGTCATCAACTGGACCGCGGTGGAGATGGGCGGGCTGCACGTGGACCCGCTGACCATCCGCTCCCGCTACACCGTCGACGCCACCGGCCACGCCGCCGAGGTGGTGCGGGTAATCGCTCGTAAGGTGGACGCCGAGCTTTTCACCCGCACCGGCGAGGTGGTGGGCGAACGCTCGCTCTGGGCGGAGGTGGCCGAGCATCACACCCTGGCCAACACCCGCGAGGCATTCCCCGGGGTCTTCACCGCCGGCATGTGCTGCAACGCCACCTTCGGCTCCTACCGCATGGGGCCGGTCTTCGGCGGCATGCTTCTCTCCGGCGAGAAGGCCGCCGAGCTGGTGGCCGAAAGGTTGCGGGCCCAGAAATAGCCCGCGCGACCTAGAAACATTCGGAGGTTCGCCGGGGTCCGGCTTTGGCCCCTAGTCCGAGCCGGCGTCTGCCCCGCCCCGGCGAGCCTCCCACCTTCTTGCCTGCGTTCATGTTCGCTAGGAAAAGTCGACCAGCACCTTGCACGCGCCGGGCCGCCGGGCGTGGGCGAAGGCGGCCTGGACCTCCGCGAAGGGATAGACCGCCTCGATCAGCGGCCTGGGGTCGACCCAGCCGTTGGCGAGGTAATGCAGGGCCAGGGCCAGGTCGCCGCAGCGCGAGCCCAGCAGGGTTATCTCATCGACCACCAGCCTGGCCAAATCCAGGGTCGAGGGCTCATGGGAGGTGGTCTTGGCCACCACCACGCCCTCCGGCCGCGCCAGCTTGAGGGCCAGGTCCAGGCCTGGCGGACGGCCCGTGGCCTCCACCACCAGGTCGAAGCGCCCCAGGCGCTCCGGCAGGTCCTCCTCCCCGCCGGCGGGGACCAGATGCGTTGCCACCCCTTGGGCGGAGGCAATGGCCAGCTTGGCGGCGTGGCGTCCGGCCAGGAGCAGGGATGGGGCTGAGGGCCTGAGTCCCAGGGCGACCAGGAGCCCCAACTTGCCGTCGCCCAGGACCAGCACCCGCTGGCCGGCGGTGATGTGCACCTGCTGACCGATCTCCAGGGCAGCGGCCAGGGGCTCGGCGAAAACCGCCGCCTCGCTAGAAAGGCCCTCGGGTATGGCGTGGAGTTTGGCCAGCGGGGCCAGCAAGCGCTCGGCCAAGGCCCCGCTCCAATCGCGGATGCCGATGGTGCGCCGGCTGGGGCAATGACGGGAGTCGCCGTCCCGGCAACGCGGGCAGGTCCCGCAGCCCACGTTGATGTCGGCGGTGACCAGGCTGCCCACCAGCTCCGGCCGCTCCGGCGCGGCCTCCACCACGGCCACGAACTCGTGCCCCGGCACCCCGCAAAAGCCGTAGTAGCCGGCCAGCAGTTCCAAATCGGTGTTGCAGATGCCGGCCAGGACGGGCCGCAACAGGGCCTGGCCCGGCCCGGGAACAGGCTCGGGCAGCTCGGCCAGGACCAGTTTGCCGTTGTTTATATAAGCGGCTTGCACAAATGCTCCTTCGTCAGCGCCGGGTGGATCCGGCGAAATTTCCTATAGCCAAGCGGGCGGGGATAAATCCTGCCCCTATGAAGAAAGGACCGCAATCGTAGACGCGGCACGCGCCCACTCCCATCATGAAGGGATTACCGCCCAACCCTTAACCGGGAGCGTGCGAGGCCGAACAAAGGCATATCCTGCCCGACACGCCATGGCCGGCGCGGCACGCGCCCCGACACGCCTTGGCCGGCGCGGCACGCGCCCCGACACGCCTTGGCCGGCGCGGCACGCTCCCCGACCGCCTTGAAGGCCGGGGCACCCCGGTCAACCCTTGAAGTAGCCCTTTGCGACGACGACTATGCCGCGCTCGCTGACGGTGAAGCGCTTACGGTCCTCTACGGGATCGTAGCCGATGGTGGTGCCCTCGGGGATGTCGTTGGCCTTGTCGATGATGGCCTTTCTTATGCGGCAGTGGCGGCCCACGGTCACGTCGTCCATGATGACGCTCTCGTCGATCGTGGAGTAGGAGCGCACCACCACGTTGGGCGAAAGCACCGAGTTGCGCACCAGGCCGCTGATGATGCAACCTTGGCTGACCAACGACTCCAAGGCTTTGCCGACCCGGGGCGGGTCCTCCTTTTCAGCGGAAAAGACGAACTTGGCCGGAGGGAACTGGCGCATGTGGGTACGGATGGGCCATATCTGGCCGTATAGGTTGAAGTAGGGCTCCACCCCGCAGAGGTCCATGTTGGCGTTCCAGTAGGAGTCGAGGTTGCCCACGTCCCGCCAGTAGCCCGAGTCCTTGGTGCGCTCCTCCAATATCTTCACGCGCCGACCGTCGGGCTGGGTGAAATAAGTGAAATCCGACAGCGCGTTCCTGCCCCGGTAGGGATAGGCCATGACCTTGTAGCGTCCCAGGAGCAAGGGAATGATGTCGTGACCGAAATCGGTGCCAGACATTTCGGTCAGGACGTCGAGCATGACCTGTTTCTTGAAAAGATAGATGCCCATGCTGGCCAGGGCGCGGTCGGGATCGCCGGGTATGGCCACGGGGTTGGCCGGTTTTTCGTAGAATGCCTTGATGGCGAAGCCCTCGTCCACCTCCATGACCCCATAGGCGCGGGCGGCCAAGCGGTCCACCTCGACGGCGCTGATGGTGACGTCGGCGCCGTTCTCCTCGTGATGATGGCGAAAGAGGCTGTAGTCCATCTTGTTGACATGGTCGCCGGAGAGGATGAGCACATGGCTCAGGGTGGGATCGCGTTCGATGAGGTAGGCGTTCTGGCGCACCGAATCGGCGGTGCCTAGATACCAGGTGTCGCCGGCGCGCATCTGGGGGCTGACGATGCGCAGGTAATGCCCCAGGTCGAAGGAAAAGATGTTCCAGCCAGCCTCCAGGTGGTCGACCAGGGACTGGCTCTTGTATTGGGGCAGGACCATCATCTTGTAGATGCCGCTGTTGACGCAGTTGCTCAGGGTGATGTCGATGAGCCGGTAGATGCCCCCGAAGGGAACCGAGGGCTTGCTGCGATCGGCGGTGAGCGGGGCCAACCTCTCACCCTTGCCACCGGCCATGATGATGGCCAGGATATCCTTCATAACCGCCCTTTCGTTAGCCGGTCACCAAGCCGGGCTCACGGCCGGGGCTAGTCTTCACCTTCGGCCGACGGCCCGGCATCGTTTCCGTTCAGGAAATAGCGCTGGTAGACGTCCACCAGCGACAAGAGCACCGCCAGAACCAGGGGGCCCAGAATCAGCCCCACCACCCCGAAGAGGCTCAAGCCGCCCAATACGCTGAAGAAGGTCAGCAGGGGGTGCAGGTGGCCCTGCCCGCCCAGGAGCTTGGGCCTGAGGAAATTGTCGCAGACCAGGCCGGCCACCAGGCACCAGACCATCACCGCCACCGCCTGGCCGGGCTGGCTCATGACCAGCAGGTAGATGCCGGCCGGAGCCCAGACCAGGGCCGTGCCCACCAGGGGCACCACCGAGGCGAAGACCATGACCGTGCCCCAGAAGGGGGCGTTGGGCACCCCGAAGACCCAAAAGCCCAACCCTCCGGCCAAGCCCTGGATCACGGCCAGGACCACAGTGCCTCGCAGGGTCGCGCGCAGAGATGCCAGAATGTCACCCCGGATGCGGTTGTTCATGTCAGCGGGCCAGGGCGAGAGGGCGAAGGCCCGGTCGGCCATGGCCGAGCCGTCCATGAGCAGATAGAAGGTGACGAAGAGCACCTCGGCGAAGCCGATGATGACATTGGTGAAGCCCTTGAGCAGCTCGGTCAGGTTGGCGTAGAGCAGGTTGCTGATCCTGCGCACCAATTCGCCCACGTGGGTCAGCACGTCGCGCTGATCCAGGCCCAGGGTGTCGTGCAAGCGTTGCAGATGGGGGGTGAGTGCTCCCAGGCCCTCCCGGAAGGCCGTTTCCAGCTTGTTGTCCTTCAACAGCCCGCTGACGGTGTTGTAGAGGTCCAGGGCCTGGGAGGCGATGACCCCGGCCACGGTGAACAGAGGCAGGGCGATGAGGAAAAACAGGATGAGACAAGTCACCGCCGAGGCGAGGGTCTTGCGCCCGCCCAGCCGCTCCAACAGGCGGTCGTAGAGGGGAGTGGCCACCACCACCATGACCAGGGCCAGAAATATGGGCACAAGGAAGGGCTCCACCAGGCGATAGGCCAGATAGAGCACAAAGAGAATGGCCACCGCGAAGAACCAGCGGCTCATGGAGGTGTTGAAGGGGCGCGGGCAGGAGCCGTTCACGACGCCCTCCCCTTCCATGCCTGGGGCAGCAGCTTGGCCTGGGCCGTGGAGTCCAAGAGCCGGCGCACCCGGCGCAGGCGGGCCGGGTCTATCTCCACGCAGGCCAGGCCGGGGCCCGGAGGGCATTCGGCCAGGATCTCGCCCCAGGGGTCGACGATCATGGCCCTGCCGAAGCTGCGGCGGCCCTGGCCGTGGTCTCCCCACTGGGCTGCGGCCAGCATGAAGCACTGGTTCTCCACCGCTCGGGCGCGCACCAGCAGCTCCCAATGGGCCTGGCCGGTGGCCTCGACAAAGGCGCTGGGGACGCTGAACATGGTGGCTCCCTTGAGGCGCAGGCGCCTAAACAGCTCCGGGAAGCGAAGATCGTAGCATATGGACAGGCCGAGCCTGCCCAGGGAGGTGTCGGTGGTGACCAGGCGCCTGCCGCCCAGGGCGGTGGCTGACTCCGTCAAGGCCCGCTTGCCGGGCAGGGCCAGATCGAAGAGGTGGATTTTATGATAATGGGCGACCAGGCGACCGTCCGGGTCCAGCACCGGGCAGGTGTTGTGGACGAGTCCGGGCCGGGGCGAGGCATGGGCGAAGGAGCCCCCAACGATCCACAGGCCCAGTTCCCGGGCCAGCCCCGCCAGCCAGGTCACGGTGGGGCCCTTGAGGGGCTCGGGCTGTTTCCAGGGGGTGCCCTCGGGCCGCAGGCAGGCGAAATGCTCGGGCAAAACCGCCAAGGCCGCGCCCCGGGCCGCGGCCTCGCGCAGCAACTCGGCGGCCTGGATCAGATTGGCCTCCCGAAGCGGTCCGGAATTCATCTGGATTACCGAGGCGATCATAAGCCGCATTATAGTGCCTCGCGCCCGCCGCCCAAAGACAAAACCACGCCGGCGCCCCAGCTTGCCGCCGCCAAAGCCTGTGTGATAGCATGGGGCTGGCCAGCTCCCCCCGCGCCAGCGGATCGGGGGACATTCCATCCGGGAGAAGGGTATGCCCCGCCGCTTGGAGGTCGAAGACATCCTGCACCTGGTGCGGCGCAACGAGCAAATTCAGCGCCGCCTGGACGAGGTGGAGGATTTTCTCCTTGCCCATCACGACCTTGCCAGCCTGCTCCGGCACCTGGGCCGTCGGGTGGCCCAGGTCTACGAGCTGGACTCGGTTACCCTGGTCCTGCCCTCGGACAACCAGCGCCTGACCGCCGCCTTGGCCGGCGAGGACCGGCAGCCCCTGCCCGAGGGCTGCCTCTGGCGGGCGCGCAAAGAGGTGCGCCTGCTGCTCACCGACCTGGAGCGGCCCTTCCTCAGCAACCGCCCCACGCCGGAGCTGCTGGCCTGCTTCTTTCCCCAGGGGCCGGTGGTGGCCTCCCTGGCCGTGATGCCCATGTGGGTCCGCGGCGAGATGCTGGGCGCCTTGAACCTGGGCTCCTCGCACCCCAAGCGCTTTCTGCCGGACCTGGACACTCACTTTCTGGAGCGCCTGGGCAGGCAGACCGCCCAGGCCCTTGATGCCGCCCTGCTCCTGGAACAGGGCCGTATGATGGAGCGCCGGCAGGCGGCCATGGAGATGGCCGGCGCGGCCTGCCACGAGATGTCCCAACCGCTGACCACCCTGACCCTTCAGTTGGACCTGCTCTTGCGCGAAACCCCGGCGGACGCCCCCCGCCGCGTCGCCATCTTGGCCATGATCGACAACGTCGAGCGCCTGGGAGGGCTGGTCAAGCGCATCAGCCAGGTGAGCAAATATGTCACCCGGCCCTATGCTCAGGGCCTGCGGATCATTGACGTGGAGGCGGCCAGCGCGCCCGAGGAGGCCGACGCCGCGGGAGGGGAAAAATGACCGAGCAGAATCAGAGCGAGTGCATCTTCTGCCAGATCGTGGCCAAAAAAATACCCTGCTTCAAAGTCTACGAGGACGAGCGCACCCTGGCCTTCTCCGACATCAATCCCCTGGCCGACGGGCACACCTTGGTCATATCCAAGAACCATGCCGTCAACCTCCTGGAGATCACCCCCGGCGACCTGGCCGCCGTGCACCAGACCAGCCAGAAGGTGGCCCACGCCATCATGAAGAGCCTTAAGCCGGCGGGCATCGCGGTGCTGCAGCTCAACGGCGCCGGCGCCAATCAGGTGGTCATGCACTATCACGTGCACCTTATCCCCCGCAACCGCCCCAACGACGGCCTCACCGTGTTGGAGTGGGAGGCCAAGCCCGGCAACATGAAGGCCGTTGAACGACATTACAAGAAGATTGTTGAGGCCATCTAAGCCCCCGGGTGACGCAAAACGGCCCGGCCGGAGTGGCTAGTTTATAACTACGTCTCCGTTGACACCTCCTACCCCTTTGGGTACATTAAACCTCTGATTTCAGGACCGGCTCCGGCGGCGCGGCGCATCGCCGGCGGCCGGCCTTCCTTGTGAAAGGTCCCCCCGCCATGGCCAAAATCGCCGTAGTGTTTCCCGGACAGGGCTCGCAATACGTGGGAATGGGACAGGCCTTTTGCCAGGCCTCGGCCCAGGCCCGTGAAATCTTCGCCCAGGCAGAGGCCGTAAGCGGCCTGGACATGGAAAGGCTCTGCTTCGCAGGCCCCCTGGAGGAGCTGACGCTCACCGTCAATCTCCAGCCGGCGGTGGTGGCCGTGGACCTGGCCTGCTGGCAGGCCCTGGCCGCGGCCGGGGTGGAGCCCGTGGCCGTGGCCGGCCACAGCCTGGGCGAGTACCCCGCCCTGGTCGCCGCCGGCGCGCTGTCGGCGGCTGACTGCCTCAAGCTGGTCAGCCAGCGCGGACGCTTGATGGACCGCGACGCGAAAGCCAACCCCGGGGCCATGAGCGCCATCATGGGTCTCGCCCCCGAGCAGGTGGCCGCGATCTGCGCCGAGGCCGGGGGCGTGGTCCAGCCGGCCAACTACAACACCCCGGCCCAGACCGTTATCACCGGCGCGGCCGAGGCTGTGGCCAAGGCCTCCGCCCTGGCCAAGGAGCGGGGGGCCAAGGCCATACCGCTCAAGGTCAGCGGGGCCTGGCACAGCCCGCTCATGCAAAAGGCCGGCGAGGACATGCGCCAGGCGCTCATGGCGGTGGAGTTCAAACCCCTGGCCCGCGCACACCTCTGCAACACCACCGGCCAGCCCGCCGCCGACCACCAGGCGGCCAAGGCCGAGCTGATGAACCAGCTCACCAGCCCGGTGCGCTGGGTGCAGACCGTGGAAGCGCTCCTGGCCATGGGCGTGGACGCCTTCATCGAGGCCGGCCCCAAAAACGTGCTGGCCGGACTGATCAAGAAAACCGCGCCCGAGGGCGTGAAGGTGTTAAACGTGGAAGACCCCGCCAGCCTCGAGGCCGCCCTGGCCGCTCTGGCCTGATCCAACACCAGCGGAATAATCGCGCCATGCCAAAAGTCACCGTCATCAAGGATCGCTGCAAGGGCTGCGGGCTGTGCGTGCTCTCCTGCCCCAAGCATCACCTGGCCCTAGGCAAGAAGTTCAACGCCTCGGGCTACGCCTATGCCCAGCCGGGCAAGGACAGCCAATGCCTGGGCTGCGCCATCTGCGCCGAGCTGTGCCCGGACATCGCCATCCGCGTCTACAAGGAGGAGCGCTAGCACCATGGCCAAGCGCGTATTGGTAAAGGGCAACGAGGCCGTAGCCATGGGGGCCATCGCCGCGGGCTGCCGGTATTACTTCGGGTACCCCATCACCCCCCAGAACGAGATTCCCGAATACATGAGCGCCCACCTGCCCGAGGTTGGCGGGGTCTTTCTGCAAGCCGAGAGCGAAATCGCCTCCATCAACATGCTCCTGGGCGCGGCGGCCACCGGGGCGCGGGTGATGACCAGCAGCTCCAGCCCGGGCATCAGCCTCAAGCAGGAGGGCATCAGCTACCTCTGCGGCTCCGAGATTCCGGGGGTAATCGTCAACATGAGCCGCTCCGGCCCTGGCCTGGGCGGCATCCATCCCTCTCAGGGCGACTATTTCCAGGCCACCCGGGGCGGCGGCCACGGCGACTACCGCACCCTGGTGCTGGCCCCCTCCACCGCCCAAGAGAACTACGACCTGACCATGCTGGCCTTCGACCTGGCCGACAAGTACCGCAACCCGGTGATGATCCTGGGCGACGCCCTGCTGGGCGGCATCAAGGAGCCGGTGAAGCTCACGCCCTACAAGAAGCAGCCCCCGGCCAAGGACTGGGCGCTGACCGGCTGCGAGGGCCGGGGTCAGCGCATACTCAAGTCCCTCTACCTGTCCGAGGGCGAGCTGACCAAGCAGAACTGGAAGCTCTGGAAGAAATATCAGGCGATGGCCAAGGAGGTGCGCTACGAGCTTTACCGCGCCGAGGACGCCAAACTGATCCTGGTGGCCTTCGGCTCGGTGGGGCGCATCCTCAAGACCACCGTGGACATCCTGCGCGACAAGGGCCGCCAGGTGGGCCTCCTGCGGCCCGTCACCCTCTATCCCTTCCCGGCCAAGGCCGTGCGCGAGGCGGCCGTGCGTTGCGGACGCCTGATGGTGCTGGAGCTAAACACCGGCCAGATGGTGGAGGACGTGCGCCTGGCCGCCGACTGCCAGGCCCCGGTTGATTTTTACGGCCGCCCGCCCGGATCCATCCCCACCCCGGACGAACTGGCCATGGAGGTGGATAAGGTCTGGCGCAAGACCGCGGGCAAGGGAGGTGCCAAATGAGCAAGGCGCAACCCAAGATGAAGCAGGTCTTCGACCGTCCCCGCTCGCTCAAGGACGTGCCCTGGCACTTCTGCCCCGGCTGCCACCACGGCGTGATCCACCGCCTGGTGGGCGAGCAGCTCGACGCCTTCGGTTTACGCGAAAAGACCGTTGGCGTGGCGAGCGTGGGCTGCTCGGTCTTCCTCTACGACTACTTCGACCTGGACGTGGTGGAGTCCCCCCACGGCCGGGCCGCGGCCGTGGCCACGGGCGTGAAAAGGGCCCGGCCGGACCGTTTCGTCTTCACCTACCAGGGCGACGGCGACCTGGCCGCCATCGGCACCGCCGAAATCGTCCACGCCGCCAACCGCGGCGAGAAGATCACCGTGGTCTTCGTCAACAACGCGGTGTTCGGGATGACCGGCGGCCAGATGGCTCCCACCACCCTGGAGGGCCAGGTGACCACCACCACACCCCGAGGCCGCGACATCGAGCTGGCCGGCCCGCCCATACGGATATCGGAAATGCTCTCCACCCTGGATGGCGCGTCATACGTGGCCAGGGTGGCGGTGGACAACATCAAGAACCTCAAGAAGGCCAAGGCCGCCTTGAAGCGGGCCTTCGAGTATCAGGTCAACGGCTGGGGCTTCTCCTTCGTTGAGTTCCTCTCCTCCTGCCCCACCAACTGGCACATGCCCCCCGAGGCGGCCAACGAGCGGGTGGGCAAGGAGATGGCCCACTTTTTCCCGCTGGGAGTATACAAGGACATCAAGGCCGCCCGCGACGAGGCGGCCGAATGACCCGGAGCGCGAACCCCATGTACTTCGACACCATCATCGCCGGGTTTGGCGGCCAGGGCGTTATGCTCATGGGCAACATGCTGGCCTACGCCGCCATGGAGGCCGGCAAACAGGTCACCTACATGCCGGTCTACGGCGTGGAGATGCGCGGCGGCACCGCCAACTGCACCGTGGTCATCAGCGACCGGCCGGTGGGCTCGCCCATCGTGCACGAGCCCATGTGCGCCGTGGTGCTGAACCGCCCCTCGGCCGAGCGCTTCGGCCCCCGGGTGCGCAAGAACGGTCTGCTTTTGGTCAACGCCAGCCTGATCGCCAAGGATCAGGTCTCCACCAGGGCCAAGCGAGTCTACCACGTGCCCTCCCTGGAGCTGGCCACCGAGGCCGGCAACCCGCGCCTTGGCAACATGGTGATGCTGGGGGCCCTGGCGCAGCTGAGCGGTCTGCTCACGGTCGAGCAGGTGGTTAAGTCCTTGCCCAAGGCCCTGGATACCCGCTACCATAAGCTCATTCCGGCCAACAGCGCGGCCCTGCGCCTGGGAGCCCGGTTCGTCTCCCCGGGGTCGTGAGGCAGGCTGCCCCAACCAAGGAGAATCACATGGTGCCAGACCAGGATACCGGCCACCACGAGCTCATGAGCCGCATGGACGACTTCGGCAATCCCCAGGAGCAGGAGGACTACCTGCGGGGGGTGGCCAAGGTGGCCGCCGAGGCCCAGCCCGGCCAAGCGGACCAGGGCATGCCGGTGGGAGCCAGGGTGCGGTCCTTGCGCGAGCAGGGGAAGCTCTCCCTGGCCGATGTGGCCCAGCGCACCGGCTTAACCGAACAAGCCCTGACCGAGATCGAAAGCGATGCGGCCAGCCCGCCCCTGGGCACCCTCATCAAGCTGGGCAAGGCCCTGGGCATGAAGCTGGGCACCCTTATCGCCAGCGGCGAGGACCGGCCCTACACCGTGGTGCGGGTGGCCGAACGGCAGAAGTTCAGCCGCTACGCCTCCGAGAAGGGCACGGCCTACGGTTATTCCTACGAATCCCTGGCCCCCGGCAAGAAGAACCGCTCCATGGAGCCCTTCCTCGTCACCTTACAAAAACGCAGCGCGGAGGTGCAGCCCTCCAGCCATGACGGCGAGGAGTTCATCTTCGTGCTCGATGGCCAGATGGAGGCCATCGTAGGCGAGGCACACGAGATACTCTCCGCGGGCGACAGCATCTACTACGACTCCACGGTGCCCCACCTGCTGGAGCCCCACGGAGACAGCCCGGTCCGCATCCTGGCGGTCATCTACGCCGCCGGCCGCTGATAGCAATTAGAGTTCAAACGATTAGTTTGAGCGCTAACTGGCATGCGGGCCAAGGATCCATCCCAGCCAACAAGTTGGCTAGGGACCCCGGGGATGGCCCGCCGAGCGCGCAAGCGCTCGCCAGGCAGGGCAAAACCGGGAGGCCACACAAAGCTTGCCTTGTGGGGTCGAACCATGCTTTTGCCCTGTTGGTCGGTGATCAAGGCCATGGATGCCATTGATCGCATATTGGTTTGAAGAAGCGTTTTCCCTTTTCCCCGCGTCCAATTGAAAAGGCCCTTGTCCCGCAGGACAAGGGCCTTGTTATTGGGACCGGGTTATTCGGCAGGTCTTTGTTGCCGCTGGTCCTGGATCAGGCGGTGGGCAATTCGTCCTCCCCCGCCCTTTCCGACTCGCACAGCAGCCTGGCGCAGAATATGTCCTGTGAT
>JAJZPI010000244.1 GCA_021811275.1 Deltaproteobacteria bacterium | reverse complement strand
GCCTCCGCCGCGCTGACCCTGCACCCGCGCCTGAACTACTTCACCTTTTGGGGAAAGCTGGCCTGGGCCGACTGGCCCGCCCGGGTGGGGGTGGTCATGGAAAACTCCGACCTCTCCTGCGACATAGTCATCCTGCGCGACGCCCATCTCGCCCCCCCAGGCGAGTTGCTGGCCGCCTTGCGTCACCGTCCCGCCCCGCCCCCGCCTGGCCTTTACGGCCGCCTGCGCGAGGCCCTGCCCGTGGCCTGCTACGCCGCCGAGCGCCTGAGCGGCGCGTTCCAGCGCAACTACGTCCGCGCCAGCGCGCCCTTGTTCATCTCCATGCTGGCCCTGCCCGGCCTGGAGCGCGCCAGCTTCACCACCGCCCACTCCATGGCCCTTTTCCCCGGCTGGCCACAGGGCGGCCTGCTGCCGCTCACCCTCTGTTACAACCACCAGTTGGGCAACGCCCGCCCCGTGGGCCGCCTGCTGCTGACCATCAAGGACCTCCTCGAATAGCCTGCGCGCGCTCCGCCTGCCTAACTGCCCGTCTTAAGAGGAAGAGATGTCCGCGATCTAGAAAAATGAAGGATATGGTTGATCCCATATTGGCGGAGCAAAAGCGTGGTTTTCCGCTGCCTCGCTGGCGCTTGCGCGCCCGGCGGGCCATCCCCCGGGGTCCCCAGCCAACTTGTTGGCTGGGGTGGATCCTTGGCCCGCATGCCAATTAGCGCTCATACTACTCGTTGGAACGCTAATTGGTTAGGAAATGGAAACCAGGGGGCGCCCAGACAAAAATTAGGGGCTAGGCCAACAGGCCTAACCCCTTGATTTTATGGCTCCCCGGGACGGACTCGAACCATCGACAGGGTGGTTAACAGCCATATTCCCAACATACTCCCAATTACTCTACAATACTATTTAATGCTATATATCAAACAGATATCTATTGTGCGTTCCTCCCTGGCGAGCTAGAATACTCCAGGTAGCGCCCTATTCTGCTACCCATATGCTACCCAGATTTTTGGTCAGGAGGTTTTAGGTGCCGCGTCTCACCAAAAAATTTATAGACGGTTTGCCGCCAGTCGAATCTGACAGGGTCTTTTGGGATAGCGAGCTGATTGGATTCGGTGTTCGTGTTCGGCCAACTGGTCGTAAAGCGTTCATCTGCCAATACCGAACTAAAGATGGCAGGGAGCGCAAAATGACGTTAGGCATCATGGGTCGCCTAACACCAGATCAGGCCAGGCAGGAAGCTCGGCAGTTATTAGCCCAGGTAGACAGGGGACTCGACCCTAGCAGAGAGAGGAATTCACGCAAACAAGCCCCCATGGTGTCCGACCTGTTCGAACGTTATTTCACGGAACATGCTGAGCCAAAGAAGAAACCCTCCTCGGTGCGTCAAGACAAACGGTGGGTCGGCCGCCTGATCCTTCCTGCGCTCGGAAAGCTGAAAGTACCGGAGGTGAGCCGCTCAGATATAGCATCATTCCATCATGCTATGAGACATACTCCCTACCAGGCCAATCGCTGTCTTGAGATCCTTAAAAAGGCCTTTAACTTGGCAGAGGGATGGGGCTTGAGGCCTGACGGGAGTAATCCCGGTCGTCATGTCCAAAAATTCAAAGAGACTAAGAGAGAGCGCTTGTTGACTCCGGATGAGATAAGCAGGCTAGGGCAGGCTCTTGATCGCATCGAGGAAGAGGGATCGGAGATGCCCAGCACGATCACGCTGGTGAGACTGTTGATCTTGACAGGTTGTAGGTTAGGAGAGATCCAAAACCTAAAGTGGGAATTTGTTGAAATAGAAAATGGGTGCTTGCGTTTGCCAGACAGCAAGACAGGGGCAAAAGTAGTACCTCTAGGAGGGGCTGCTATAAATTTGTTGGCCGGACTGCCCAGGGAACCCTTTGTGAACTACGTCTGCCCAGGGCTTAAACCTGATAGGCCGCTAGTGGGCATACACCGCGCCTGGTACCGAATCAGAGCTACCGCTGGCCTCCAAGATTTACGATTGCACGATCTGCGTCATGGCTGGGCCTCGCTGGCGGCCTCATCAGGGCTGAGCCTTCCGATTATTGGCGCGATCCTTGGCCATACTCAGCCTGGTACGACTCAACGATATGCCCATTTCCTTCAAGAACCGTTAAAGCAGGCCGCGGACCTTGTGGCGGGCAAATTAGCCAAGGCTATGTCTCGGCCCGCTGAACAGAAAGTCGTCCAACTGAAGAAGAGCTGATTCTCAAACCACTGTTCCGTCGTGCACTTCTCTCTAGAAGTCCTGATAAACGACCCTTGATATCATGGAGTCGGGGATGGGGTTTATACCTGCGACCTGCCGATTGCAGTCAAAGGTGGGCCGAAAGATAGCCGAGGTACTCAGCCCGCAGGGTGAGCAGAAGGTGGTGGTTCGACCCAAAGGTGAGTAAGCGGAGGCCATTGACTACTGTAACCACATAGGTTACGCTTGAACTCTAAGGAAGGGCAGCCAATGATAAAAGGCTTCGCCCACAAGGGGCTGGAAGAATTCTACCGGCATGGCACCAAGAGGGGAATTCAGCCTAGCCACGCAAGGCGGCTAATGGACATTTTGCACTTGCTGGATGCGGCCACCACGGTTGAAGACATGGCTTTCCCAGGTGCTAGACTCCATGAGTGGACGGGCAAGGGGAAGGGCACCTGGTCGGTCGACGTTTCCGGGCCTTGGCGTCTGACCTTTCGTTTCGAGGGCGGCCACGCCCTGGATGTTGATTATGTGCACCCCCACT
>JAJZPI010000095.1 GCA_021811275.1 Deltaproteobacteria bacterium | reverse complement strand
CGCGCATAGACCCCGCCAAGCCGGTCTGGCCGCGCAAGGCGCCTGCCATGGCCCCGGTCACGGCCTTATCCTGGCCAGAGCCGGTAAGAGCAAGGTCAAAACCAGCCCCAGCCAGAAGCCTGGCCAGATGAACCCAGTGGGCAACCGGCCAGAGCTTGGACTCCCACTTGGCCATAGGATGCAACAGCACCAGGGGCCGTGCCTGTCCGCTTCCCTCCAGCAGCGCCCGCGCCCTCGCCGTATCCGCCGGGGTGGGCGCCAGCCCGAACTCCGGCCGGGCCGGACGCTCAAGCCCCAAGGGGGCCAGCAGGTCCAGGTAGCGCTCCAAGGCGTGGCGCTCGGGATCATAGGCCGGCAGGCGTTCGGTCAGCGCCCAGGCCGCCAAGGGCTCCTTGCCGCCGCGAAAACCTATCTTACGGTCCGCGCGGCTGAATTTGACAAAAATAGCACTTTTCATAAGGCCTTGCAAGTCGAGCACCACGTCGTAGCGCCTACCGCGAAGCTCGCGAGCGAACCTCGCCAGGCGGCCGGTCAGGCCGCCGCGGGGGCCATGACGCGGGCTTACCAAGACCTCGTTAAGGGCGGGGTGGCCGGCCAGGATGCCGGCGTTGGGGCTCTCCACCAGCCAGTCCACCACGGCCTCGGGACGCTGGGCGTGGATGGCCATGGCCACGGGTAGGGAATTTATGACATCCCCCAGGGCCGAGAGCTTGACGATGAGGACTCTCAACGGTCCTCCTCCGCCAGGCGGGCCAGGATCCACTCCACGGCCTCCGCCAGGTCGTCGGCCACGTGGTCGGGTTCCTCCAAGGCAATGCGCGGGGGGCCGTCGTCATGGCCGGTACGCACCATGATCCCGGCCAGGCCCAGGGCGCGGCCGCAGGCCACATCCAGCAGGCGGTCGCCGATCATGAAGGAGCCGCCCAGGGCCAGGCCCATCTCCTCGGCCGCCTGCCGGATCAGGCCGGGCGCGGGCTTGCGGCAATCGCAGACCAGGGTGTAGTGCTCCACCACGCCATCGGGGTGGTGGGGGCAGAAGTAATAGGCGTCCACCCGCGCCCCTTCGGCCCCCAGCAACTTGTTCAGGCGCGCCTGCACCACGGCCAGGTCCGCCTCGTCGAAGTAGCCCCTGGCCAAACCGGACTGGTTGCTGATAACCACCACCGCCAGGCCCGCGGCGTTCAGGCGGGCGATGGCCCGCGCCGCACCGGGAATGAGCCGCACGTCCTCTGGCCGGCTGAGGTAGTTGACCTCCTCGTTGATGGTCCCGTCGCGGTCCATGAAGACCGCTCTGCGCCCCCTTGCGTTCATGCCGGATTACCTTCCGCCCGCCGTGCCAGCAGCGCCTCCGCCGCCTTCACCACCTCCTCCGGTTGCACGGCGGTCAAGCAGCGCAGGTCCGTGGGGCAGACCGGCTTGAGGCAGGGGCCACAGTCCACCGGCTTGCGCACCAGGCTGACCCAGGGCCCCAGAGGCGCGGTGGTGGCCGGGTTGGTTGAACCGAAGACCGCCACCGTGGGGACACCCAGGGAGGCGGCCGCATGCATGAGCCCGCTGTCGTTGGTCACCAGCAGACCAAGCCGCGCCAAAAGGGCCAGGGCCTGGCCCAAACTGGTGGCGCCGGCCAGGTCCACCACTCGCCCCTCGGGAAGCCCCGCCGTCACTTGGGCCGTGGTCTCGGCCTCGCCCCTGCAGCCGAAGAGCAGCACTCCGGCGAAGCCCAGACCCAGCAGGGACCGCGCGGCCTGGGCGAAGCGCTCCGCGGGCCAGCGTTTGGCCGGACCGAAGGACGCGCCGGGGGCGAGACCCAGGAGAGGGGCCTCGCTTGCCAGGCCCAGGCCCTCCAGGAACTCGCCAGCCCACTCCACGTCGGTCTGGTTAAGGCGCAGGCAAGGCTGCACGCCGGTGGCCGGTGGGGGATCGGGGACGATGCCGGCACGGTGCAGCATATGGAGGTAGTAGGAAGTCTCGTGCACCTGGCGCACTTCGGCCGCGCGGGCCACGGCATTGGTCAGCAGCAGACGGCGGGCGTCGGTGGCGTATCCCACCCGCACCGGCACCCGGGCCAGCCAGGCGATGATCGCGGCCTCGAAAGCGTTTTGGAAAAGCACCGCCCAGTCGTATCCGTGCTCCCTCAGCTCGCGGGCCAGGAGCATACGGCCGGTGGGGCCGGCGTGATGGCCCTCGGAGTCCAGGCTAAACACGGCCCGCACCCCCGGGGCGTTCTCATAGACCGCCCGCACCCAGGGTTTGGCCAGGACGTCGATGCCGGCCTGGGGGCAAGCCCGGGCCAGGGCCTCCAGGGCGGGCAGGGTCATCACCGCGTCGCCCACCCAGTTGGTGGCCCGCACCAGGATGCGCCGAGGCGCGCCGGGGTTCAGTCGGAGGCCCATCAGGAACTCTCCCGGGGCCAGGCGTGGAAGGGCTTGGTCTTCCAGCGCTGGTGCATCCAAAACCATTGTTCCGGCTTCTGACGAATGATCCGCTCCAAGGCATTGGTATAGTTCTGGGTGTTGTCCCACACGTCCCGGGTTTTATCGCCGGTTTCCACCAAGGGGATTTCCGGCCCGAAGAAAACATCGAAGAGGCCGTCCACGGCCCGAAAGTTGTGATAGGTGAGCACCGGGGCCTTGGCGTGCATGGCCAGGAGGGCCAGGCCCTTGTTGGAGCAGGCCGGCCGGCCGAAGAAATCCACCCACTCGCCGTCGTACCAGTCCACATTTTGGTCCAAAAGGGTGGCCACGATGCCGTTGCGCTTCAGTTCCCGCACGAGTTGGCGAGCCGAGCGCGACTTGGGGGCCACTGTATTGCCGCTCTTGGTGCGCCAATAGTTCACCAGCTTCTCGGCCGGGGGCCAATCCAAGGGCCGGGCCACCAGGCAGGCGCCTTTGACCACCAGGCCCGAGGCCAGAGAGGCCCACTCCCAGTTGCCGATATGGCCGGTGAGCAGCAGCACCCCACGCCCTTTGGCTTGGGCAGCCTCCAAGTGCTCCAGCCCATGATGCCTGGTGCGGGCCAGGACCTCCCGCGGGCTCAGGCGCACCAGGCGTGGAATCTCCAGGGCCACCTGGCCCAGGTGGGCGAAGCAGGCCGCGGCCGTGCGCTCCACCCAACCCTGGTCTTTTTCGGGAAAGGACGCGGCGAGGTTGCTCAACACGATCTCCCGGTGGCGCGAGTCCAGGCGCAGGCCCAGCCGGCCCAGGTACCGTCCCAGGGCCCGCGCCGCTCCCAGGGGCGGCAGGGAGGCCAGCCACATGGCAGCGCGCAGGGCGGCGTAGGAGGCGCTCACAGCTCGCGTCCCCAAGGGCTCAGGCCCCAGGCCAGCACCGCCTCCAAGTCCCCGGGCCCATTTTCGAACTCCAGGTCCAGACGGGTGAGCCAGAGCTTCAAGGCCGGCGGCAGCACCGGCGGCAGGCGCACGGCATCCTTCTCGCTGGTGACCAGGGCCTCGGCCCCCAGGGAACGGCCCTTTTCCCATAGGCGTTCCAACTCGTCGGGGGCATAAGGATGGTGGTCGGCAAAGGTCTCCAGACCTAGCACCTTGAGGCCCAGATCTTCCAACCCCTGGCAGAAGCCCTCTGGTCTGGCCAGGCCGCAGAAGGCCAGAGCCGGCCTCCCCCTCCAGGACTCCGGTTCCAGTCGTCGCCCGTCGCGGTCGCTGAGGCCCAGCTGGCGATGACGGCAGGCCAGCACCGGGCCTTCTCCCCAGAAGCCGCGCAGCCAGGCCCGGCGCTCCCGCGCCATTTCCGGGTTGTCGGCGTGGGTTAGCACCACGGCCAGGGCCCGGCGCAGTCCGCTGGCCGGTTCGCGCAGAGGGCCGGCCGGCAGCATCAGGCCGTTGCCCAGAGGGGCCCGGGCGTCCAGGGCCACGATATCCAGATCGCGGTGCAGGTGGCGGTGCTGAAAGAGATCGTCACCCACCAGGACCCGGGGTCCGCAGCGGGCCAGTACCGCCCGCCCCACGTTGAAGCGATCTGGGCCCGCGGCCACCGGCACCGGCAGGCGCTGGGCCAGCAGCGCCGGCTCGTCCCCGGACTGGGCCGCATCCACCAAGGGCCCGTCGCCCAGGGACACCCAGGTCACGCCTTGCCCCGCCTGGCCGCCCTGCCCCGCCTGGCCACCGTAGCCCCGGCTGATGACCGCGCTGGGCAGGCCCAGGCGGGTCAGCGCCCTCACCACCGCCATGACCAGGGGGGTCTTGCCCGTGCCGCCCACGGTGAGGTTGCCCACTCCCACCACCGGAGCCGGCAGGTGGCGCACCTGGCCGAGTTGAAGGTCGTAGCCGAGGTTGCGGGCCCAGACCGCCAAGCCGTACAGGGATGAGGCTCCGATAGCCGCCGCACGCAGGGGCGACAGCCAGCCAGGGCCGGGCTGGCCGGAAGTGACCATTTCGAATAGCCTCTGCGCGCCCATGCCCATCCTAGGCCCCCTCGATCAGGCGCGCGGCCTCGGTTATGGCGCGCTCCAGAGCTCCGCGGTGGGCCTGGCAAAAGTCCAGGGCCGCCCGGCCCTTGACCGCGGCGCGGGTTGGGTCGGACAGCATTTCGCCCCAGGCTTGGGCCAGCTCGCCGCCGGTGGCGATGCGGAGGCCGCCGCCGGCCTCGATCAATCCCCGGGCCATCTCCAGAAAATTGTGGGTGTGGGGTCCGAAAAGCACCGGCACGCCCTGGGCCGCCGGCTCCAGGAGATTGTGCCCGCCCACGCCCACCAGCGAGCCTCCCACGAAAGCGGCCTCGGCCAGGGCATAGGCCTGGGCCAGGCGGCCCAGCACGTCAAGCACCAGCACTTCGCAGCCTGCCGGGGCCGGGCCCTGGGAAAGGCAGGCCGCCTTGAGACCCCTCTCGGCGGCCAGGCGCGCCAAGGCCTTGCCTCTCCCCACCTCGCGCGGGGCCAAGATAAGCGTCAGGCCGGGGTATGCGGCGCGCAGGCCAAGAATGGCATCCAGGCATGGATCTTCTTCGCCTGCGTGAGTGGAACCCGCCGCTAGCACCAGCCGGTCCGTCAGCCCCAACTCGGCGGCAAGCCCATGGCGCTTTGCTTCGTCCAGATATGGCGGCGCGCTGTCGAATTTCAGGTTGCCGGCCACGCACAGGCGTGAAGGCTCCACGCCCACCGCCAGCAGCCGGTCCATGTCGACCCGGGTTTGCACCAACACCCGGTCGAAGCCCCGGAAGAGCTCCCGGGCCAGGGGCGCGAAGCGCCGGTAGCCGCGATAGGTGCGTGGGCTGACCCGGCTGTTGACCAGCAGGCGCGGCACGCCTCGGCGGGTCAGGCTCCACTGCCAATTGGGCCAGATGTCGCCCTCCACCAGGCAAAAGAGACCGGGCCGCAGGCGGTCCAAAAGGCGCTCCACCGACCAGGGCAGATCCAGGGGGCGCATGAACAGTGCTATCTCCGGGGATTTGGCCAAAGCCTCGCGAGCAACCTCCAGGCCCTGGGCGGTGGCCACGGAGAAGGCCATGGGCCGCCCGGGGAAACGCCGGCCCAGGCCCCGGATCAGGGGCAGGGCCGAGCCCACCTCGCCAACGGAGAGGGCGTGCACCCACAGCGCGCCGGGCAATGACGGCGGCAACCAGGCCGTTCCAAGCCCCAACCGGGCGGCGGCGGTGCGGCGATAGCGGCCCTGCGCCAGCCGGGCGGCCAGGACCGGCGAGGCAGCCACCAAGCCCACCCCCAGGGCCAGGCTGTAGAGGCCGCCCAGCCCTCTCATCGGCCCAGCCCCCCGTCGATTCCCGGCAGGGCCGAGGCCTGGAAAGATACCTCGTAGGCGCGCTGCGGAACCTGGCCCCAGACGATCTCCTCGGCCGGCAGGGGCGAGGCGGCGGCTTCCAGCGCGGCATCGACCAGACGGGGAAAGGACGCTCCGCGCGCCATCAAAGTTGTCAAAAAGGCGCGGAACGCCGGCAGCAGGGCCCTGCCCTCGACCTCGCCATGAAGAGTAAAGACATTGAGCCGGGCGGGGCGCACCTGGTCGGCCAGCCACTGGCCCACGTTGGCCGGGGTGACGCCTGGCAGGGAGAGCGCCTCGTCCATGCTGGGCATGGTGGTGGGCAGCTCGACGAGCGGCAGGGCCCGGCCTCGCCGCAGAGGCCTGAAGGGCGAGCGGCCGCGCGTGCAGGAGACGTGGGTGATGCCCATCTCGGCCATGGCCGCCAGCGCCCTCCCTGTTATTTGCCAGCCCGGCGAGGCGAAGGTGGCCGGGTCCATGCCGGTTATGGCGCGGAAGAGCCCGGCGGCCCGGTCCAATTCCCGGCGGGTGCGCGTATCTGAGAGCCCGCGCAGCCGGTCATGCCAAAAGACGTGGTCCCAGCCGTGCAGCCCCACCTCGTGACCCTCGGCGATGAGCCGGTTGAACAGGCCCGGCGCGGCCTCGGCGATAATGGGCCCCGGCAGGACAAGGCCGTAGAGCATGGTGATGGGCCCGTAGGCGCTGGCCGCTCCGGAGCTGAGCTGCTTGCGCAGGAAACCCGGCCAGAAAAGCCGCTTCAGAGCCCGGCCCGAGTGGTCCGGGCCCATGGCGATGAAGAACGAGGCCTTGAGACCTAACTCGCCCAGGAGGTCGGCCAAGTTGCGCACGCCCGCCAGCAGGCCCACCTTGGTGTCCACGTCTACCTTGAGCGCCACCTTGGTGGAAGCGTCCCGCTCGGAAGGCGTTACTGGGCAAGGCTGTTTCAATCGCGGGTCTCCCGCACCACGAAGCGGGGACGCCGGCGCACCTCGCGGTAGATGCGTCCCACGTACTCGCCCATCAGGCCCACGCCTAGGATTTGCAGACCCACGAAGACGAAGAGAATGGCGAAGAGGGTGAAGACGCCTTCCACCTCCGGCCCCACGATCAAACGGCGCACGAACAGGAACAGGCCAAAGGCCAGCCCGGCCATGGCCACAAGGGAGCCCATGACGCTTACGGCCTGGATGGGCAGCACCGAAAAACCGGTCATGAGGTCGAACTGTAGCTTGATAAGCTGCCAAAGACCGTATTTGGACTGGCCGCCCTGGCGCTCGGCGTGGCCCACCGGGATCTCGGCGATGGAGGAGGCGTAGGTGTTGGCCAGCACCGGGATGAAGCTGGAAGTCTCCTGGCAGGCGTTCATGGCGTCGACCACATCGCGGCGGTAGGCCCGGAGCATGCATCCGTAGTCCTTGAGGTCCACCCCCACCACCTTGCTGGTGACGCGGTTGACCACCCAGGAGGGAAGCTTGCGCAGCAACGAATCCTGACGGTGCTCGCGCCAGCCGCCCACCACGTCGTAGCCCTCTTCCAGTTTTGCCACCAGGCGCGGCACATCCTCGGGCGGGTTCTGCAGATCGCCATCCAGGGTGGCCACCACCTTGCCGCGCACCCGCTCGAAGCCGGCGAAAACCGCCATGTGCTGGCCGTAGTTGCGGTTGAAGCGCACCAGGCGCACGTGCTCCTGGTCCTGACGGTGCAGGCCCTCCATGATGCTCCAGGAGCGATCGCGGGAACCATCATCGACGTAGATGACCTCCCAGGAATAGGCGACGTCGTTCAAGGTGGTGGCCAGGCGGGCGTGCAGCTCCACCAGGTTCTCCTCTTCGTTGAAGATGGGGATCACCACCGATAGATACGGGTTGTTCGGCGACTCCAGCGTGTCCATGCCGACCTCCTATTGGCGCCTGAATACCGCGCCGGCGGCTATAATATCGCAGGAGAACATTGGGAAATCAAGGAGGGCTCCGCCGGCTGACCCCGGCGGAACTACTGGCGGGGGCGGTTGGAGAACAGGGACTTGTCGCCCTTGCGGCCCCATTCGAAAAGTTTCAACCCAGGTGTTCCCTGGGTGTTCTTTTTCAGCTTCATGAAAGCCTGGGTCTCCCCCACCGCCAGCACCCTGGTATCCGGGCTTCGCAGGAGGCGCACGAAGGCAGCGTCATCTGCTATGAACCACTTGGTCGCCTGGGGGTCATGCCGCCGTCCGAAGTCCAGTTCGCCCCAATTGCGCACCACCGCCACCCGCCGTCCGCCGTAGAAGACCGCGCCGTGGTAATAGTCGGCGTAGCAAACCAATAGGTCGTCGGGCTGAAGCTCTTTCCTGATGGGGGCCACCAGCGACTCCAGCGAACGATAATCGTCCAGGCGGGGAGTAACCAGGCCGGCCAGCCCGGCCAGGGTCAACAGGGCGGCCAGGGACGACGCCCAAAGGCCCCAGTTCCAGCCGCGGACCAGAAATATCCCCAGGCCCAGGGTGGCCAGGGCCAGGGGGCCGAAGACCAGCAGCGATCCGGCCTGGGCAAAGTCCACGTCTTCTATCAGGGCCGGCAGCGCCAAGACCGCCAGGCCTGCCAGAAGCATCAGCCAGCCCAGGCAGGCCACTCCCCAACGCACCCCCTTGGGGCTTTCTTCACGGGCGCCCCAGGCCCAGAGCCGGGCCAGGGGCTGGCCCAGCGTGAGGGCCAGGGCCGGCAGCATGGGCAGGGCGTAGTGCACCATCTTGGAACGGCTGAGAGAAAGGAAGATCAGCAAGGAGAGGAACCACACCGCTGCGAAAAGCCATGGCCGGTTTTCGGCCGAACGCCAGGCGCGTCCCGGCCAGGACGCGGCCAGGGCCCAAGGCGTCAGCGCCACCCAGGGGAAGAAGGCCGCCGGCAACAGCAGCAGGTAGAAGTAGAAGGGCTGGTAGCGCTGGTGCTGGGTGGTCAGGAGCCGGCCGAGGTTTTCGTCTATGAAAAAATATTTGGGGAACTCGGGATTGGCCAGGCTGATGAGGAGCAGCCAAGGCATGCATAAAAGGATGAAGAAGGCCAGCCCGCGCAGGCGAGCCAGATTCTTCAGCCAAACCCATTCCCCGGCCAGGGCGCCGTAGAGCACCGCCACCATGATCGGCAGGCCTGGCCCCAACAGGCCCTTGGTGAGCAGGCCCACGGCGCAGCCACCCCAGAAGGCGTAGCGCCCCCAAGCCGCGCCCTGGCGCAGAGCCCAGGCCCCCCAAAGGGCCAGAGTGACGCCGAAGCAGAGCACCATGTCCACCAGAAGCACCCGGGACAGGGCCAGGAACATCAGCGAGGTTGCCAGACAAAGCCCGGCGAAGAGCCCGGCGCGGGCGTTCCACATGCGCCGGCCCAGAAAGAAAAGCGCGGCCACGGTCAAGGTTCCGAAGACGGCCGGCGTCAGACGGGCACTGAAGGAGGATATGCCAAAAAGCTTGAAGGACAGGGCCACCAGCCAATAGGTCAGGGGAGGCTTTTCGAAGTATTTAACATAGTTCAGGTGAGGGCTGATCCAATCTCCCCTCAGGAGCATCTCGCGGGCGATCTCGGCGTAGCGCGCCTCGTCGGTCTCCCATAAGCTGCGGCCGCCCAGGTCCCATAGGAAAAGCAGCGCGCATATGGCCATCAACCCCAGCAGGAGAAGATAATCCTCCCCCCGGCCCGACGTGGCGAGACCGGCTTGGACGCCGTGGGCGGCCGGTTTTTTGGGCCGGGTCTTCCTGTTCATGAGCCGGCTCCTGGCAGGCCAAGCTTATCCTGGGCGGGAGCGGCCCATAGTCTTGCCGCGCTTTCGTCGCCGCCCAGCAGATAGCCCTGGTAAGTGGCCAGTATCTTGAAGCCCGGGGTCTGCTCCAGAGCTTCGGCCAGGCTCGCTCGAGTGAGGATGGCCAGAGGCAGGCCCTCGGGCTGGTCCTGGCCCAACAGTCGTTCAATTTCCGGGCGCTGCTCGACCCGCAGGCGTGGCACCTCGCGGCCCAGATAGTAGAGCAGCGAGGGCTTCCAAAGGCCATAGGACACCACCCGAGCATCCGGAGGCAGCTTGGCCAGAATCTCGGTGGCCATGCGCCTGGCCGGCTCCTGCACCAGCGTAGCGGCTTGGGGCAGCAAGCCCAAGGTGAGCGCCGCGCTGAGCGACAGGCCCGTCAGCCCCAGGGTGGGGCCCAGGAGGCGCATTCGGCCCGCCCGGGCCAACAGGCGCGGCAGCGCCCAGCACATGGCCCCGGCCAGCGCGCCCAGGAGCGGCCACAGCCAGAGCCTGGGAGCCTCCGTGGGCAGGGCGTATTCGCTGCTGTCCGGCCGTATGGAGGCGAGGACTTTATCCCAGAACCAGGGCAGCCCCACCGGCACGGCCAGGAAGGCCAAAAGCCACAATAAACCGAACAGAGTCAGGGCCGACCAGAATACCGCCCTTGCCAGGCGTCCCTGGGCCTCGCCGGCGCTGAAGCGCCAAAGGGCGTAGCCGGACAAAAGGGCCAGGAAGGGCATGGCCGGCAGGACGTAGTTGATCTGCTTGGTGGCGGCCAGGGTGAAGGCCAGCAACACCACCAGGACAGTCACCGCCGCCAGGAGGCGCAGGCGGGCCAGGGCCTCGGCCTGGCGCGCGGCCTTGCGGTTCTTGAACAAGGCCGAGCCCAGGGCGGGCAGGGCCGCGGCCGAGAAGGGAAAGCCGCCCAAGAGCAAGACGGGCAGATAATAGAGCAAACCTCCGCCGTGGCCCAAAAGTTCCTCGCTGAATCGGCGCAGGTTCTGGGATACGAAGAAGGCTTTCCAGAATTCCTCGCCGGCGCGATGAAAGGCCAGGCCGTACCAGGGCAGGTTGATGCCCAGGAAGATCAGGAGGCCCCAGTGTAGCTGGCAGCGCCTAAGTGTGGACCAAAGCCGGCGCTGCCAGAGGGCGTAGATCAGGGCCGTGGGCAAGACCACCGCCAGGGCCACCGGGCCCTTGGTGAGAAACCCCAGGCCCAGGCAGGCCCAGGACGCCAGATACCAGGGCCGGTCCCCCGGCGGGGGCTTTTCGCCGGCCACGAAAAAGGTTCCCAGCGAGGCTGTGGTGAACAGGGTCAGGAGCATGTCTGTCAGGCAGGCCCTGCCCACCAGGGCCATGAGCGGAGTGAAGGCGCAGGCCGCCCCGCACAGCACGGCCAGGGGCAGACTTCCTGACACGAACATGGCCAGCCAGACCATGAACAGAGTGAGGGCGAAGGCGCTGAGCGCCGAGGGCAGGCGGGCGGCGGTTTCGCCCGGCAAGCCCAGAGCCCTGGCTCCGGCCACTGCCCAGAAGATCAGGATGGGCTTTTCCAGATAGGGCTGGCCGTTCAATCGGGGGATTACGTAGTCGCCGCTCTTCTGCATGGCGCTCACGGCGGCGGCGTACTCGCCCTCGTCGCGGTCCGAGAGCGGCATGGCCCCCAGCCGAAAGAAGAAGAGCGCTCCGGCGGCCACCACCAGCGCCATGGCCAAGGAGGGCCAAAGCCGCAAGCCCTTCCTGCTCACCTGAGTCCCCTCTCGCGTACCGCGAAGCGCCTGGCCAGGGGCCAACCCACGGCCAGGCCCAAAAGCGCTCCGCCCATGACGTCGCTCATATGATGCGAGCCGCTTATCACCCTGCCGGCGCAGACCATTGCCGCGACCAGGTGAAAGACCCAGGCCTGGCCGGGCCAGCGTTCCCCCAACACCGCGGCCAGGGCGAAGCTGGTGGCGGCGTGGCCGGAGGGGAAGGAGTGGAGGTCGCTTTTCAGGGTGGGGCCGAACAATTGCCAGACTGGCAGCGCCATGCGGGGACGGGGCCGGCCCACCAAGACCTTCACCACTTGGACCAGCAGGCCGGAAACGGCCAAGCCACCCAAGGCGACCAGCCCCGTGCGCCAAAGCTCACCGCGTCTGCTAAACCTACCCCAAAGTGCCGCCAGGCCCACGGCCGCGGCCTGCACGCCGCCCAGTCCAGTCCAGTAGGCCGCCTGGCCCCACCAGAGGCCCAGCTCTTGGTCACGCCAAGGTCTTGTCCAAGACGCGGCGGACTCGTCCCAGCCCAAAAGCCAGACCAAGGCCGTGGCCAGGGTCAGGGCCAAGGTCACGACCAGACGCCTTTGCAGGGCGCTACCCACCAGCCAAGGTCCCCATGCCCTGGTCCAGGGAGAACTGCATGTTGTGCAGGCGCTGGTAAACCCCTCCCTGGGCCACCAGCTGATCATGCCTCCCTTCCTCAACCACCCGTCCGCCGCTGATCACCACTATGCGGTCGGCCCGCTGCACGGTGGAAAGACGGTGGGCGATGACGAAGGTCGTGCGGCCGATCATGAGATTCTCCAGAGCCTTTTGCACGTACATTTCGCTCTCGGTGTCCAGGCTGCTGGTGGCCTCGTCCAGGATGAGTATGGGACGGTCTGCCAATAGCGCGCGGGCGATGGACAGACGCTGGCGCTCGCCCCCGCTGAGCATCACCCCAGCCTCCCCGATCCTGGAATCGAAGCCCAGGGGCAGGCGCTCGATGAAGTCCAGGGCAAAGGCCGCCCGCGCAGCCTCCACGATCTGCTCCTGGGTGGCCTCGGGGCGCCCATAGGCGATATTGGCGCCTACGGTGTCGTTGAACAGTATGGTCTGCTGGGTGACGATGGCGATCTGGGAGCGCAGGCTTTTCAAGGTAACGTCACGGATGTCCATGCCGTCGATGAGGATGGAGCCTTTCTCCACCTCGTAGAAGCGGGGAAGCAGGTTGACCAGGGTGGTCTTGCCGCCGCCGCTGGTGCCCACCAGGGCCAGGAGCTGGCCGGCGGGCACTCGCAGATTGATGTCCCGCAGCACCGGCTCGCCGGGTCGGTAGCTGAAGCCCACCTCGCGGAACTCGATGGCTTCGTGCAGCCGGGGCATCTCCTTGGCTTCGGGCTTGTCAGTTATCTGGGCGGGGGTGTCGAGCACCTCATAGACCCGGCTGGCCGCCGCCAGGCCGTTTTGAATCTCGTTGTTCAAGCCGCTCAGGCGTTTGACCGGCTCGTAGAGCATTATAAGCGCGGTAAGGAAGCTGAAGAATGTGCCGGGGGTGGAGCGCCCCTCGATAACCTGCCAACCGCCGTAGAAGATGATGCCGGCCACGCCCAACCCGCCCAGGAACTCCATGAGCGGGCTGCTGATGGCCCGGGTGGAAACGTCTTTCATGCGCAGGCGGAAGAGCCGGAAGGCCTCCTCGGAAAAGCGCTTGATCTCGTGCTCCTCGCGGCAGAACCCCTTGACGATGCGTGCGCCGCTGATGGTCTCGTGCAGCAGCACGCTGACGTCGGCCATGGTCTCCTGGGAGCGGGTGCTGATGCTCCGCAGGCGGCGGCCGAAGCGCACGAGGGGTATGATGCACAGCGGGAAGACTCCCACCGCGAAGATGGCCAGGAACCAATCACGGTAGAAGATGACCACGATCAGGCCGAAGATGGTGAAAAGGTCCCGGAGCACGCCGGTGACCACGCTGCTGACCGCGCCCTGGATCTGGTTGACGTCGTTGGTGATGCGGCTCATCAGCTCGCCGGTGGGCATGCGGTCATAGTAGCCCAGGGACAGGCGCTGGAGATGGGCGTAGAGGTCGATGCGGAATTGGGTGATGATGCGCTGGCCCACGAACTGCATCAGGTAACTTTGGCCGTAGGAGCAGGCGCCCTTTATTGCGTAGAGGATCACCACCACCAGAGGCACCATGGTCAGCATGGCCCGGTTCTTGCCCACGAAAATGTCGTCCATGACCGGTTTGACCATGTAGGCCATGGCCGAGGAGGCGCCGGCCACCACGACCATCAGGCACATGGCCCAGAACAGCCGCTGCCAGTACGGGCGGACTTCTTTCAGTAGACGGCGATAGAGCGCCGCGTCGCTGTCCGGCTTGGCTTGCTTGCCCACTATCGCCTATTCCCCCATCAGGGTCAGGGCCAGTT
Organism: Deltaproteobacteria bacterium; assembly: GCA_021811275.1. Taxonomy (GTDB): domain Bacteria; phylum Desulfobacterota; class Desulfarculia; order Desulfarculales; family Desulfarculaceae; genus JACRDC01. The sequence continues at coordinate 1,638 of JAJZPI010000095.1, read as the reverse complement.
CCGCCGTGCGGCGGCTGGCCCCCGGGCCGCCCAGTTTTAAGGCCACTCCGGCCAGTCCGGCCTTCATTTCCATGCGGGCCTGGTCGTCGGCCAGCAGATCCAGGGCGCGCCGGGCCACGGCCTGGGGCGTGGCCTCGCCCTGGATCAGCTCCGGCACCAAAGCGCGCCCGGCAATCAGGTTGGGCATGGCGATATGCTCAACCTTGATCAGACGCTTGCCCAGGGCGTAGTTGAACCTCCCCGTCTTGTATACCACCACCATGGGGACTCCGGCCAGGGCCGCCTGCAAAGTGGCGGTGCCCGAAGCCACCAAAAGCACCTTGGCCTGGGCCATGACCTGGCGTGCGCGGCCGGGCACCACGGTCAAGCCCTGCACACCGGCCAAATAGGGGTCCAGGGCCCGGCGGTCCAGCCCCGGGGCCACCGGCAGCACGAAATGTAGGCTCGGGCGCTCGCGGCGCATGATGCCGGCCGCATCGAGCAGGAGCGGAGTAAGGTGGCTGATCTCGGACATGCGACTGCCGGGCAGGAGCCCCACCAGTTCGGCCTCCCGCGGCACCGGCAAATCGTTGCCAACGAAGCCGCTGTCGCTCTCCAACTCGTCCAGCAGTGGATGGCCCACGAAGGTTACGGGCAGCCGAGGAGCGATTTTTTGGTAGAACTCGGCCTCAAAGGGAAAAACCACGGCCAGGTGGTCGACCAGCTTGGCCAGCTTCAAGGCTCGGGCCTGCCGCCAGGCCCAGACCTGGGGGCTGACGTAGTAAAGGACCTTCAGGCCCATTTTTTTGGACGCGGCGGCCACCCGGAAATTGAAGTCGGGGAAGTCGACGAGGATGACCAGGTCCGGCCTGGTCTGGCGCAGGTGGCGCTTGAGCCCGCTCAGGGCGCGCAAGATCAGCCCCAGCTTGCCCAGGACCTCGCTGATGCCCACCAAGGCCAGGTCCTCGGAACGGGCCAGCAGCTCAACTCCGGCTTGGGCCAGGGCCGGCCCACCGATGCCGCTGACCTTGAGCCCGGGCAGGGCCAGGCGCAGGGCCTGGACCAGGCGCGCGCCGTGTTGGTCGCCGCTAGCCTCCCCCGCCACCACCACTACGTGGGGAGATGAGGTCAAGCCTGGTTCTCCCCGGGCAATTGGGCGTCCACCCAGCGGCGGGGGGCCTCCAACATGGACTCTCGTCCGCAGAGGCCTTCCTGCACGCAACCGCGCACCGACAGGGCGCAGGCCAGGGCCCGCCGGCCCTCGGCCCCGCCCACGCGGGGCGGTCGGCGGGTGCGCACCGATTCCAGGAAGGACTTGATCTCCTCCTCCAGGGGATCGCTCTTGCCGAAGCGCGGGCGCTCGGAATCCACCTTGGGTATGCGGCCCGGCTTGTACTCCACCCCGTTGACCACCAGGAGCTTGCGCTTCTTGAAGTCCAGCGACAGGTAGGCGTCGGGCTGGAAGACGCGCATCTTGCGCTCGTCCTTGAGGGCCAGGCGGCTGGCCGTGACATTGGCCACGCAACCGCCGGGGAATTCCAGGCGGGCGTTGACAATGTCGGCGTGGGGGCCCAGCACCGGCACGCCCACGGCGCGAATTTCCCGGGGCTCGGCGCCCACCAGCGAGAGGATGATGTCCAGGTCGTGGATCATCAGATC
>JAJZPI010000094.1 GCA_021811275.1 Deltaproteobacteria bacterium | reverse complement strand
GTGGGCCAGCACCAGCCTGGTGCGCGGGTGGGCCTTTATCAAGGCGTAGAGCGCGGCAAGCGTCATGGGGGCCTTGCCCGGGTAGCGGTGGCCCACCGGCTCGTTGGTGTGCAGCAGGAGTGGCCTCTCGGCCTCGGCGCAGAGCCCGCAAAGAGGGGCCAGGGAGCCCAGGTCCAGGTCGCCGCCGTAGAAGGCCAGCTCGCCCAGGCCGGAGAGTCCCAGGCTTAAGGACCGCTCGGCCTCGGCCAGGGCCCAGCCCGCCGGCGGGTGCACGCAGGCCAGGCCCCTGAGCCGGCCCCGGCTCTCGGCCACGGCCCGGGCCAGGTAGTCGTTGTGCCGGCGGGAGTTCTCCTCCTTCACCCAGGGGAAACTCAAGGCCCAGCTTATGTCCACGCTCCCTTCGTCCATGGCCCGGATCAGCCCGGGGCCGTCCACCATGGGCGCGGCGGGGTCGGCGTAGATGGCGGCGAAGGCCGGCTCGCCTTCCAGGAAGCGCGCTCGGTTGGCGATCACCTCGGGCGGAAAAATGTGAGTGTGCGCGTCTACGATCATGTCCGGCACTATAGCAACCCCCATCCCAAAGATAAAGGCCGGCCGGGCGCGTGCCGCGCCAGTCATAACGGGTCGGCGAGGTCGATGCGAAGGCGAACCTGGCCCGCTCCCGGCGAGGGCTCGCGCTTGGGGGAAAACAGCGGAAGGCCCAGGCCGGGCGCGTGCCGCGCCAGTCATAACGGGTCGGCGAGGTCGATGCGAAGGCGAACCTGGCCCGCTCCCGGCGAGGGCTCGCGCTTGGGGGAAAACGACGGAATGCCCAGGCCGGGCGCGGCCCGCCCCCGGCCCGCTGCCTAGCGGGTGTCGGGGCTTTGGCCCTCGTGGCGCAGGGTGCTGAAGCACATGGCCTGGTTGCGGTCCTCGACGTTGAGGGCCTGCTCCAGGCCGGCGGCGTCGAGGTTGCAGTTGATGGCCTCCTTGGTCAGGCGCAGGCCCAGTGGGTTCTTGCGCAACATGCGTCCGGCCAGCTCGCGGGCGGTGGGCAGGAGCTGGTCGCGCTCCACCACCCGGCTGACCAGGCCCAGGGCCTGGGCGGCGGCGGCGTCCATGAAGTCGCCGGTGAGCAGGAACTCGTAGGCGCGGCCGGCGCCGATGAGGCGGGGCAGGAAGTAGCTGGAGCCCATGTCCGCCCCGCCCAGGCCGATGTTGATGTAGGCGGCGCCGAAGCGGGCGTCGGGGCTGATCACGCGCAAGTCGCTGGCCAGGGAGAAGGAGAACCCGGCACCCACCGCCGAGCCGTGGATGGCGGCGATGATGACCTGGGGGGCCTGGCGCATGGCCAAGAGCAGGCGCGAGAGCCGCACCTGGAAGCGGTAGAAGCCCAGCATGTCGTTGGTCATGGCCCGGGGCATGGCCTCCTGGATGTCCAGGCCGGCGCAAAAGCCTTTTTCGCCGTTGCCGTTCAAGATGATGACGCGAGTTTCCAGGTCGTGGCGGCGCTCGGCCCAGAAGGCCTCTAGTTCGCCCAGCATGGCGTCGTTGACGGCGTTGAGCTTGGCCGGGCGGTTCAGGGTGAGCAGGCCCACATGGTCTTCGCGGCGGTAGGTCAGGGTGGTATAGTCTGGCATGGGTCAAACTCCTAAATTGGGGTTTGCGACCCGGCGATGATATCAAATATCGGCCCCGCCAACCACGAATCGCGCCAGCGCCTGGACCGCCATGACCTGCTCTTCGCTCTGCCAGCCCGGCCGCGGGCTTTCCTGCTTCGCCTGTTGCCCGCCCATCCGGCCGGCCGGCTACGACCACGCCGATCATCGGGGCTCCCTGCGCCGGCTCTTTAGCGAAAGCCGGGCCGCTCACCTGCGCGGCGAACTGCCCCTTAGGCCCATGGTGGGATATTCTTGCCCCGGCCTGGGTTTCCTGGACGGAGCGGGCCGCATGGTGGGCTGCCTGCTGCACCCGGCACGCCATCCGGAGCTGGGGCCTGGCCAGGACCCCCGCCTGGCCACCGGTTACGCCGCCAAGTGCGCGCGGGAGAGCTGTCCCCAGGCGCGGGCCTACGCGGAGATCAAGCCGTCGGTTCAGGCCAGGCTGCTTGGCCTCTGCGAGGGTTTGGACGCCTTCGCCTTTTCCAGCCCTCGCGAAAACCCGGCGCGTTTGCTCCTGGCTTTCGGCCCGGTGGTGACGGCGGCGGCCATGGAGTTGGATGGACTCAGCCTGGATACGCTGCGCGACTGGCGCTGGCTGAGGGAGTGCCAGCCGGCCTGGGGCTGGCTGCTGGGCTTGGCCCTGGAACAGGCCGGCGCGGAGCTGCTGCTTTGGCCCCACCTGGACCTGGCTCTGGCCAAGGCGGCCGCAGGCCTGGCCCGCGATCTGGGACCGAGTCCGCCCTTGGAGCAGGGAGGGCCCCTGAGCGGCCATTGCGAGGAATGGGAGGCGCGCCTATGGCTGGCCTTGAGCGGTCGCCGCAGGCTCACGGCCGGACGTCTGGCCAACTGGCGGGCCCTGGCCCGGCGGGCGGCGGAAGCCTTGGCTTGAGCCGGCGCGCCCTTCGGCGGAAGTTTACGCCGACCAGCGGATGCGGGTATATTTATTAATATAGTGCCCGCAACCCACCTTGCCGGAGCGAAACATGGAAGAGTGCACGGTGAAGCTTTCGCGCATCATGGCCCCGCTGGATCTCTCAGGCTATTCCGAAACCACCTTTGTGCACGCCCTGACCCTGGCCGAGGCGCTTAAGGCCGAGCTGGTGATCGTCAACGTCATCAACTCCCGCGGCCTGGACGCCCTGGACCACCTCGCGGCCGAGGGCTACTCGGTCAGCCGCGAGAAGTATGTGGAGACGGTCAAGAACGAACGCGGCGGGATATTCGAGAAGGAATACCTCTCGCGGGTGAAGGGGGTGCCGGCCCGGCTGGTCTTCCGGGTGGGCCTGCCCTACGACGAGATTTTGAAGGCCATCGCGGACGAGAAGATCGACGTGGTGGTGATGGGCACCAAGGGCCGCACCAATCTGGCCGGCACCCTTTTCGGCACCACGGCGGAGAAGGTCTTCCGGCGCGCCACCTGCCCGGTATTCTCGGTGCGCGGCCCGGAGCACTGCCGCCTGCCCTAGGGCGGAGGCCAAGGGCCAAAGGCGCCATCCAAGCCACAGCAACGCCCAATCGCGCGGCGGGCCGGAGCTGATTATTCCGGCCCGTCGCAGTTTGGTTCGACTTTGGACATGAACGACACCACGCCACTCGCGCCCCCCTGGCGGGGAGCCCTATCGGCCAGCTACGCCCGCGGCCGGGCCTTTGTCTGGTTCCTGCTGAAGAACATCCTGCCCCTCTATCTGGCCACCGAGGTGCTCAAGGCCAGCGGGGCGCTGGGCTATATCTCCGGTTTCCTGGCCCCGGTCATGAACTGGTGGGGACTGCCACCGGAGGCGGCGGCGGTGCTCACGGCCGGCATGCTGGTCAACCTCTACGCCGCCGCGGCGGTGGCCGCGCCCCTGGGGCTCACCTCCGCCCAGGTTTCGGTGCTGGGGCTGATCCTGGGCATCGCCCACAGTCTGGTGGTGGAGGGGGTGGTGGTGCGCGAGCTTTCCTCGCGCTGGCGCGCGCTCACCTTTCTGCGCCTGGGCCTGGGCCTGGGCGCGGGCTGGGCGCTGGCCCGCGTTCTGGGAGGGGCCGCGTCATGAGCCACTGGATCGATCTGCTGGCGGGGGCCCTGGGCCAGGGGCTCCTCCTGTGCCTGGAGATCACCCTTATCGTCTGGCCGCTCATGATCGGCTACGAGCTGGCCAAGGCCTACGGCATCTTCGAACGGCCCTGGCCGGGGGTGGGCCCCCTGCTGGCCAGGCTGGGGCTTTCCCCGGGGGCCCTGGTGCCTCTTCTGGCCGGGCTGTTCCTGGGTCTGCTCTACGGCGCGGCCATTCTGCTGGCCATGAGCCGCGAGCAGGGGCTCTCGGCGCGCGAGCGCCTGGCCCTGGGGGTATTCCTTGTCACCTGCCACGCCGTGGTGGAGGACACCGCCATCTTCGCGCTCCTGGGGGGCTCCTCTTTCTGGATGCTGGCGCCGCGGGTGGTGCTGGCGGTTGCGCTCACGGCCTGGCTGGCCCGGCGGCCCCAAGCCTCCGCCCGTGCCGGATCGGCCGGTCCGCGTTGAACCCCCGCCCGGCCGGGGTTATAATCGCCTGATCCCGCCGCCGACGGAGGTAAATCCATGGCCCTGCACCGCCACGACTTCGTGGAGAGCTACACCGGACTGGTGGGATACGGCTTCGACCGCCCCACCGACCAGGCCACCCTGGCCGTCTACCTGCAAAAGATTTCCGACGACGAGTGCGTGAAGCGGCTTCTGGAGAAAATGAGCCAGGAGGAGATGGACCAGCTCTTCGACTCCTTGAGCGGCCTCCTGCGCCGTCATTTCAGCGAGCCGGAGTACCACGCCCTTTTCCTCAAGGACGGCGAACACGAGTTTTAGACCCGGGGGGGATCATGGCGGGCGGCAAGCAAGACAAGTCGCGGGCGCGGCTGGCCCTGGTGGACGAGATCCTGGAGCAGGCCTTCTTCTGCCCCCTGCACGTCAACGACTGGCTGGGCTTCTCATTCGGCCAGCCCTCGCTGATGAGCCTGGAGGATGACGAGCTGCTGGATGTGTTCGTGCGCGCGGCCATCGCCAGCGAAATCATCCACCCGGAGCTGGCCGAGGGCCGCCTGCCCCTGGCCTGGCTGGCCTCCATCGGCGAGCCCCGGCCGGTGCTGGCCCAGGTGCTGGCCAGCCTGCGCCACGACCGGCCCCTGCTCTTCCACCGGGTGCTCTTTTCCCTGCCCAGCCTGGGCGAGGAGGGCGCGGGTCCCGACGATTTCGAGCTGATGGAGGACTTCCTGCAAAAGGCCCTGGAGGGGGGCCTCGACCTGAGCGGCGAGGCGGGCTCGGAACTGGAGGTGGTGCGCCACAGGGCCTTGAAGGCCGCCGGCCAGGACCCCGACCGCCCCGACCCCCGCCTGGCCCAGCTGGCCCGCCAGATCCTGGCCAGGGAGGAGGCGGCGCTCTGCCGCAGCGAGACCGACCTGCGCCTGTGGATGCGCCTGGGCGATGGCCTGGCGGGAGTGGAGCCGGCCCTGGCCCCGGCGGTCATGGCCGAGGCCTGGGCCCTTTTCTGCGGGGCGGTGACCGGGGCCCGGCCGGACATCGACATCCTGGGCCTGTGGCTGCCCCAGCTGGCCCTGGACGCCCAGGAGCTTGCCCTCTACGCCCCGGTCGACCGCCGGGCGGCGCACGTCATCGAGGCCGTCTGTCCCTATTGCTCGGCCCAGGCCCGCCTTCGCCTGGGCGAAAAGGTGGAGCGGCTTTCGGGCTGCGAGCACTTGATCTACGTGGGCACCAGCGACGAGGTGCACCTCCTGGAGGTGCTGGGGCACTTCGAGCTGGGGGCCGACTTCAAGGCGCTTCTGGCCTCCTACTATCAATCGCCGGCCGACCTGGACCTCTACTCCACCATCATCAACGACCTCTACGAGATGATCCAGGGCCAGGGCCGGCTGGAGACCAGGCCGGTGGGCTGCGCCACCGCGCCCCAAGCTTTCTACAATCTGCGGGCCTATTTCGCCGGCCCGCCCCACCCCGAATCCACCAGGCACTAGGCGAGGGAAGATGGACTTGCTGAATCTGCTGGAGCGCCTGTGCGGCCCCCTGGGCCCTCCGGGGCGCGAAGACGAGGTGCGCGAGCTTCTGCTGGAGCTGGTCAAGCCCCACGCCCACCGGGTGGAAGTGGACCGCATGGGCAACCTCCAGGCCTGGCTCAACCCCGAGGCCCGGCCTCGGGTGATGCTCGACGCCCACATGGACGAGGTGGGTTTCGTGGTGCAAAGGGTGGAAGAGGGCGGTTTCTTACGCATCGCGCCCCTGGGCGGGGTGGAGGCCAAGGTGCTGCCGGGATCGGCGGTGCTGGTGCAGCCCCGGCCCGGCAAGCGGCTGCGGGGGGTGGTGGGCGTGGCTCCGCCCCATGTCGAGAAGAAGGGCGAGAAGGATCAGGCGCCGTCTTGGGACCGGCTCTTTGTGGACCTGGGGCTGGCCTCGACCGAGGCGGTCCGGGAAACCGGGGTGGACACCGGCGCGCCGGGGGTGGTGGAGGCGGGCAGCGGGCCCCTGGGCCAGGACTGCTTCCAATCGCGCAACCTCGACGACCGCGCCGGCTGCGCGGCCCTGGTGACGCTCTTGATGCGCCTGAAGGATTCGCCCCCGCCGGTCGGCCTGGTCTTCAACTTCGCGGTGGCCGAGGAGGTGGGACTGCGCGGGGCTACCACCGCCGCCTACCACCTGGAGCCGGACCTCGCCCTGGTGGTGGAGGCCACGGTGGGCGACACCCCGGGGGCCGATTCCCTGCGCAATCCCTCCCGCCTGGGTCAGGGCCCGGCGGTGACCGTGGCCGACGGCCGGGTGGTGGTGCCCTGGGAGCTGGTGGACTCCTTGGAGGCGGCGGCGGCGCGCGCCGGGGTGAAGTGCCAGCGCAAGCTGCCGCCCTACGGCGGCACCGACGCCGGAGCCATCGCCCTCTCCCGGGGCGGGGTGCCCACGGCGGTCTTGAGCGTGCCCTGCCGCTACATCCATTCCCCGGTCAGCCTGCTCAACTTGGGCGATTTGGCGGCTCTGGCGGATACCGCCCAGGCCTGGCTGGAACAGGCAGCCGAGCTGGCTGGCCGCCTGGCAGGGAGGCGCGCTTGAGCTGGCAGTTTCCTCCCGGCTACCGATTGGTCCCGCCCGAGGTTATCGCCGCCCGCCTGGAGCGCGCCGGCCAGGCGCTCGCGGCGCGGGGCATGGCGGCCATGCTGCTCACCCAGGCCCCGGACGTCTATTACTACACCGGCTCCTGCCAGCAGGGCGTGGCTCTGGTGCGGGCGCGGGGGACGGCCCTGTACTTCGTGCGCCGCCACGCCGGGCGCGCGGCCGCCGAAAGCCCCGTCCAGGTCGTACCGGTCCGGGGCCTGACCGAGGCGGCCCGAAGCTTAAGCCTGCAAGCGGGCGACCGCCTGGGCCTGACCCTGGACCTGTTGCCCGCGCGGGCCTATCTGGACTGGCGGCGCCGCCTGACCGGGGTGGAACTGGACGACGTGTCGGCCCTGGTGCAGGAGCAGCGGGCCATCAAGGACGACTACGAGATAGCGGTGATGAGCGAGGCCGGGGCGCTGGCGGCCAAGGTCTTTGCCGAGATACCCCGGCTGCTGGGGCCCGGGGTGAGCGAGGCCTGGCTGGCCGGCCAGCTCCAGGCCCTGGCCATGGCCGGTGGGCACATCGACCTGTTGCGCACGCGCGGAGCCTTCCTGGACACTTACTCCTGGCACATCGTCAGTGGCCCCGAGGGCGCGGTCCCCAGCACCATCGACGCCGCTTCCCTGGGCTACGGCCTCTCGCCGGCCTTCCCCTTGGGGGCCAGTCACAAGCAATTCAAGCCCCACGAACCCATCGTGGTGGACTTCGGCATCTGCCTGTGCGGCTACCAGACCGACCAGACCCGCACCTTCTGCCTGGGGGCCGCCCCGCCGGCCCTGCGCGCCGCTCACGCCGGGTTGAAGGCGGTGCAGGAGGTCATCCTGGAGATGCTGCGTCCCGGTGCGGTGAGCGGGGAAATCTTCGCGACGGCGGTGGAGACGGCCCGCGCCCACGGCCTGGAGGCTGGTTTCCTGGGCCGGCCCGAGCAGCGCACCCGCTTCTGCGCCCATGGCCTGGGCCTGGAGCTGGGGGTGCCGCCCTACCTGCTGGAAGGCTCGCGGGAGCGGGTGCGGGCGCGGGAGACCTATGCCCTGGAGCTGAAGATGGTTCTCGACGAAGGCCCCGTGGGGCTGGAAAATACCGTGCTGGTGCGCGAGCAGGGTCCGCCCGCCATCTTGAGCCCTATGCCGGATGAGCTGGTGGAGGTGCCTTTATAACGTGGAAGGCGGGTTACGCTCGCGCTAACCCGCTCCACGTTTTTTGATTTACCCCCCCTGGCGCGAGCCCTCGCCGGGAGCGGGCGCGGTTCTTCAAGGGGCTGGCCTTGTCGACCCGCTACGGCCGGCGCGGCACGCGCCCGCCAAGCATTCAAAGCCAACTTGGTATCAACTTGGTATCAGTCCTCGGAGGGGTCTGGCTTGTCCTTGTTCAGCTTGGCGGCGGTGGTGCGCCTCTCCAGCTCACGCAGCACCCGGCGCACCTCCTCGGGCCCGCCTTCCTCGGCCAGGGCCAGGAGCACCAGCAGGCTGGTGAGCCAGTCCTCAACGCCCTCCGGGGTTTCCTCCGGCGGGTCCTGGGGACCTTGCGAATCCTGGGAATCCTTTGCGACCATGTCCCACTCCATGTCCAGACCAGGGACTTGCAAGATTATACCTTCCAAAAATCGTGCCGGGCGCGGTTTATACGTCCAACAATCCGATATAATTGAATAAATAATTTTAAGCATTCGGAAGGGGTGACACCGGCGAAGTGGGTGAAGTCACCGCCCAAGCGCCAAATCTTGGGGGCGGATAAAAATATGCTAATAATGTCAGCTAGATATTTCTTGTAATCTGGCGGGGGACACCTGTCGCTCGCCGGCGACCACCGCCGGGCCCTGTGCCAATATGCCTCAAAGCCATCCATGGCCTTGATCGCCGACCGGCAGGGCCAAAGCGTGGTGCGACCCCACAAAGCAAGCTTTGTGGGGCCCCCGGGTCTTCGCTGTCTCGCGGGCGCTTGCGCGCTCGGCGGGCCATCCCCCGGGGTCCCCGGCCAACTTGTTGGCTGGGGTGGATCCTTGGCCCGCATGCCAATTAGCGCTCAAACTACTCGTTTGAACGCTAACTGGTTTCAAAGCTGCTTCTTGAAGACCGCAGCCTTTATGCCGGATTGCTTCATGATTTTGTGGAGATATTGGCGCTTGATGCCGCTGGCCTCGGCGGCGCGGGAGACATTGCCCTGGTGCCGGCTGAGGAGCTTCTGCACGTAACGTTGCATGAAGTCCTCCATCACCTTCTCCTTGGCCTCCTTGAAGGGCTTGCTCCAGAGGTCGTCGTCGCTGGGCGGGGTGTAGCCCGAGGCGTCGGCGGGGAAGAAGTCCTGGGTGTTGAGGCGCAGGCCCTGGGAGAGGATCACCGCCCGCTTGATGATGTTCTCCAACTCGCGCACGTTGCCGGGCCAGGGCCGGGTCTGCAGGATGCTCATGGTGCGCGGGCCGATTTCCATGTTCTTGATGCCGTAGAGACGGGCGTAGCGCTCCAGGAAGTAGCGGGCCAGCACCGGGATGTCCTCCGGCCGCTTGCGCAGGGGGGGGATGTCCAGGCGGATGACGTTGAGGCGGTAGTAGAGGTCCTCGCGGAAGGACCCCTCGGCCACCTTCACGTCCAGGTTCTGATTGGTGGCGGCGATGAAGCGCACGTCGGCCTTGTAGACCTGGTTGCCGCCCACCGGGCGGTACTCGCCCTCCTGCAACAGGCGCAGGAGCTTGGCCTGGAGGTTGCGCGAGAGGTCGCCGATCTCGTCCAGGAAGAGGGTGCCGCCCTCGGCCTCGGCCACCAGGCCCTTTTTGTCGCGCAGGGCCCCGCTGAAGGAGCCTTTGATGTGGCCGAAGAGTTCGCTCTCGATCAGGTTGTCGGGTATGGCCGCGCAGTTGACCGTGACCATGCGCCGGTTGGCGCGGCTGCTTTGCAGATGCAGGGAGCGGGCCACCAGTTCCTTGCCGGTGCCGCTTTCGCCGGTGATGAGCACCGTGGCCATGGTGTCGGCCACCAGTCGGGTTTGGCGGTGGATCTCCTGCATGGCCCGGTTGGCCCCGGCGATGAGGGTCAGGTCGTCGTCCACCCCCCCGGCGGCTCCCTTGATCCGGCGTCGCCATTGCATGGCCCGTTCGGCCACCAACAGGAGCTGCTCCTCGTGCACCGGCTTTTCCAGGAAGTCGAAGGCCCCCTGCTTCATGGCCGACACCGCCGACTCCACGGTGGGGTAGGCGGTGATCAACACCACCGGCAGGTCCGGGTCCTGGGACTTGACGTTGGCCAAGAGCTCCAGCCCCGTGAGCTTGGGCATGGCCAGGGCGCAGAAGATCAGGTCGAAGTGGCCGCGTGAAAGCAGGCCCGCCACCTCCAGGGGATTGGAGGTGGCCATGACCGTATAGTCGGTCTTGTCCTCGATGACCGACTTGACCTGGCCCAATAGGTCCTGATCGGGGTCCACCAGCAGGATGCGTTCGCTCATGGAGGCGGTTTCCCTGTCCAGGTGAGTGGTGCGGGCCCGGCCCGGAATTTTCGCCGGCCGGCGGGCCGGGGGTATCCTAACAGCGGCCCAGCAAGGCAGTCCAGAGGTTTTTCCCCGGTCCCAAGGCCCGCGCCAGGGCCTCTCAAGGGGCCCGGTCCGCCTAGCCCTGGCCGCGGGCGCGCAGGGTGGCCGCCTCCACCGCGTCCATGAGCACCCCGCGCAGGCCCGCCCGCTCCAGGACCTGCAGGCCGGTGATGGTGGTGCCGCCGGGGGAGGTGACCATGTCCTTGAGTTGGCCGGGGTGCTGGCCGGTGGCGAGCACCATGTCCGCCGCTCCGCCCACCGTGGCCGCGGCCAGGGTCAGCGCCGAGGCCCGGTCCAGGCCCATGCGCACCCCGGCATCGGAGAGCGCTTCGATGATGACAAAGATGTAAGCCGGCCCACTGGCCGAGAGCCCGGTCACCGCGTCCATGAGGTGCTCGCCCACCACCACCACCTGGCCCACCGCCGCGAACAGCTCCCGGGCCAGGGCCAGGCCCTCGGCCGGGGTGTGGGCCGCCGGGGCCAAGGCGGTCACTCCCCTGCCGATCAGGGCCGGGGTGTTGGGCATGGCCCGCACCAGGTGCTGGCCCGGCGGCAACAGCGCCGCCAGCTTGGCGAGGGTCACTCCGGCGGCGATGCTGACCACCAGCGTGGTGGCCTTCAGCGAGCCTTCGGCCTCGTGCGTGGCCGCCGGCACGTCCGCCGGCTTGACCGCCAGCACCAGCAGGTCCACCGGGCCCAGCTCCTCGATCCTGCCCACCGAGGCCACGCCCAGCTCGCCGGCCAGGGCCTGGGCCTTGGCGGCCATCTTCTCGGCCACCACGATCTGGCCGGCCGAGGCCGCCCCGCTGTTGATAAGGCCCTTGATGAGCGCCGAGCCCATGTTGCCGCCGCCCAGGAAACCTATGCGCCCCGCTACCGCCATGTCACGACTCCTTTGGGGGGGAACCTTTGGGGGTATTTTGCCTTATCGCCGCCGCCAAGCCATCAAAATCGACTTGCGCGGGTTGCAGCTGTTCAAGGCTGCTCAAAGTCAAAGTCTTTTGGGTTGGCATCACTTCATCAAGGATCGCGGTCGACAGGACATAAAAATTCCATTGATCCAGGCACAAGGGATTCGCCGACTCCTTGTTCTTGTTTGAGAAAAGGCAAAACGCATATACGTCGGCCAGCCGCTGCGGCTCGGAATAATATTCGTTCGTTTGCGCATCCCAACCTAATGTGGGGGCAATGGAGAAGATAATCCTGGAAGGCCGTTTCTGTTGCCAAGTCTGAAGATAGGCGGCGGATTTGACCTCGATCTTCAGGCCTGAAGAATCACGTAAATCATAGGCATCCCATTCCAGGCGCGGACTATCTTCAAGCCCGAGGGCCTTGGCCACTATGAATTCGGCGAGAACTCCGCGCAGGGAGTTGGTGAGCAGATCTGAAGCATACCATTGCCAAAATTCGAGCAGGCCTACATCCAGCTCCCTACCAAGACAAATAAATCTTTCTTCCCCTGACTTCTTCATCGCGTCACCAACTATAGATATTGCTGGGTTGCCTTGGAAACTGATGAAGGCCGCTCGCTGCGGCATGACCCCAGGGTTACCCTATCCGTCCTGGCTCACGACTCCACCACCATATACCTGCGCCCGCCGCGGTCGCCCGCCCCGTTGACCAGGCCCGCCGCGTCCAGAGTCTTCAGGATATTCTTGGCCGTGGAGTCTGAGCATCCAAGGCGCGCGCGCACGTCGCGGTTGCTGATCTCCCGCCCGGCCAGCTCGGCCAGCAGGGACGCGACTTGCCCCACCCGCCTTTCCGGCAGGCCGGGAATGGCCTCCAGGCGGGCGGCCAATCCTTCCGCCCGGCCCCGGCCCAGGTCCCGCGAGAGTTCCGGGGGCAGACTCTCCGGGCCGATCTCGAAGCCCTCGGAGAGAGCCACCAGGCGTTCGATCAGGTGCCTCAGCTCGCGCACGTTGCCCGGCCAGGAATGGGCCATGAGCGACTCGCGCAGCTTCGGAGAAAGCCGGCGGGTGCGCTTGGCCGCCTGGCAGGCCCGGGCCAGGAAGTGGTCCATGAGCGGCGGCAGGTCCTCGCGGCGTTCGCGCAAGGGGGGCAATAGGATGGGCACTACCTGGATGCGCCAGAGCAGGGCCTGGTTGAAGCCGCCCGCGGCGGCGGCCTGGTCCAGGTCGCGGCTGGTGGCGCAGACCAGGCGGAAGTCCACCCGCCGGCCCTTGGCGCTGCCGACCGGCGTCACCACCCTGTCCTCCAGCACCCGCAAGAGCCGCGTCTGGAATTCAGGCGTGGTTTCGCCGATCTCGTCAAGAAAAAGGGTCCCTCCCCGGGCGGCGCGAAGGTATCCGTCCTGGGGCGCGTTGGCTCCGGTGAAGGCTCCCTTCACGTGGCCGAAAAGCTCGCTCTCCAAAAGGCCCTTGGCCAGGGCCGCGCAGTTGACCGCCACCAGGGGGCCCTGGGCGCGCGGCGAGAGCCGGTGCAGCCGCCTGGCCAGGAGCTCCTTGCCGGTGCCGGTCTCGCCGGTAAGGAGCACCGGGAAATCGGTGGCCGCCACCAGGGCCAGCTCATGCAGGACCCGGGCGAAGGACTTGGACCGGCCCAGGACCATCTCCGGTTCGTCGTCCGGGGCGGCGGCCAGGCCGGGGTCCACGCCGATGCCCTGGCGGGCCAGGGCCAGAAGCCGGGGCAGGTTGAGCAGACGTGGCGTCTCAGCGGCCAGGCGGGCCAGCAGGGCGCGCCGGCCGGCCGGGGCCAGGCTTAAGGAGTCCAGGTGGGCCTGGGCGGCCGAGGCCAGCGCTTGGCCCAGAGCCTGGGTGAGGTCTTCCCGTAGCGCCGCTTCCGGCTGGCCGGCCAGCTCCAGGGCCGCCTCCGCCACCGCCCGGGCCAGGCGGCCGAGCGCCGGAAGCTCCGCCAGGGGCAAGGCCGCCTCCTTGGCCTGGGGGGCCTCCAGGGCCGACTCGGCCACGCCGGGCCGCGCCCCGGCCAGGGGGGCCGGCCAAAGGCTGGCGGCCAGCTCGCCGGCGGCGGCTTCGAGCAGGCGTGTGCGGGCGTCCAAGGCGCTCCTCCCCGGCGAACCTTACCAAGGTCCAACCCTTCATACCCCAGCCGCCAGGCGGAGGCAAGAAGCCGTCTGGACAAACCTAATCGCCTCCCGAAGGGCCCTGGTCTTCTTGACACCGCCGGTCCCCGGCGCTAGGGTAGGGGCAGCTGAAAACACCATATCCTATTGAGGGGGATAACCCATGATTTCCATAGAGCAAATAGTGGCCCGCGAAATCTTGGACTCGCGCGGCAACCCCACCGTGGAGTGCGATGTCATGTTGGAGGACGGTTCCCTGGGAACCGCCGCCGTGCCCAGCGGCGCCTCCACCGGCGAGCATGAGGCCCTGGAGTTGCGCGACGGCGACAAGAGCCGCTACCTGGGCAAGGGCGTGAAAAAGGCCGTGCTCAACGTGGAGGAGGTCATCGCGCCGGAGCTGATCGGCTTGGACGGCCTGGACCAGGTGCTCATCGATCAGACCATGATCGACCTGGACGGCACGCCCAACAAAGGCAAGCTGGGGGCCAACGCCATCCTGGCGGTCTCCATGGCCACGGCCCGCGCGGCGGCCGGGGCCCTGATGGTCCCGCTCTTCCGCTACCTGGGCGGGGCCTACGCCCGGCTACTGCCCATGCCCATGATGAACATCCTGAACGGCGGCTCCCACGCCCCCAACAACGTCGACATCCAGGAGTTCATGATCGTGCCCGTGGGCGCGGAGAGCTTCGCCGAGGCCCTGCGCATGGGCGCGGAGGTGTTCCACACCCTGAAGAAGGTCCTGGCGGGCCGCGGCCTGGTCACTAGCGTGGGCGACGAGGGCGGCTTCGCCCCCAACCTGAAGGACAACGACGAGGCCATCCAGGTCATCCTGGAGGCCATCGAGAAGGCCGGCTACGCCCCCGGCGAGCAGGTCTCCCTGGCCCTGGACTGCGCGGCCAGCGAGTTCTACAAGGAAGGCAAATACGTCTTCCACAAGTCCGGCGGGGCCAGCCGCAGCGCCGCCGAACTGGTGGATTTCTACGCCGGCTGGGTAGAGCAGTATCCCATTGTCAGCATAGAGGACGGCCTGGCCGAGGACGACTGGGAGGGCTGGCGGCTCATCACCGAGCGCCTGGGCGGCAAGATCCAGCTGGTTGGCGACGACCTCTTCGTCACCAACAGCGAGCGTCTGGCGCGGGGCATCGAGGCCGGCAGCGCCAACTCCATCCTCATCAAGCTCAACCAGATCGGCACCGTCACCGAGACCCTGGCCTGCATCGACCTGGCCAAGCGCAACGGCTACACCCAGGTGGTCAGCCATCGCTCCGGCGAAACCGAGGACACCTTCATCGCCGATTTGGCCGTGGCGGTGAGCTGCGGCCAGCTCAAGACCGGCTCGCTCTGCCGCAGCGAGCGCATCTGCAAGTACAACCGCCTGCTCAGGATCGAGGAGGAACTGGGCGACACCGCCCTCATGGCCAGCCCCTTCTAGGCAGCCGGCTGCTGTGCACCCAAAGCTGGTCGGGGAGCGTGCGCCGCTGAATCAGGCTCGCGCTCCCCGACCAGGCCGGACGTTATACCAATAAGCGTTCAAAGGATAACTTTGAACGCTTATTGGTATTAGACGTGGCATTATGCCACCTAGCAGGAGCAGGAGCCGCCGCAGGAGCAGCCTTCGCCCGCGCCGGGCAGGGGGTTGGCCGCGGTGATGAGAAAACCCTGCTGGTAGCCGTCGTCCACGAAATCCACCTTCACTTCCCCGCTGACCTGGCTCAGTCCGGCGTCGATGAGATAGGTGATTCCCTCCACCAGGCTGGTGTTGTCGGTGCCCTTGGCCTCGTCCAGGGACAGGCGCAGGCTCGGGCCTCCGCACCCGCCGGATTGCAGGAACACCCTCACGGGCGAGTCGATATTCTTTTCCTCGAAGAAGGCCTTGAGGGCCTTGGTGGCGCTGGGGCTGACCTCGATCATGGCGAATGTCCTTTCCGCCCCGGGGGGCGACATTGTGTTGCACATGAATATGGGGCGTCTTGACGCCGGCGCAAGCGTCCTCGCGCCCTTTTTGGCCACCCGGGGCCGTCGGGACAAAAAATAGCGGGGGGTTGATTGTCAGGGCCTCTGCGG
>JAJZPI010000093.1 GCA_021811275.1 Deltaproteobacteria bacterium | reverse complement strand
TTGCCTGCGTCCGGGCCGGGGTCGGCCGCCGATTTCGGAAGATGAGGGGCGGGCGCGACGCGCCCGCCCCGGTGGCGCGTTTTCCTACTTCACCGCGATCCAGTCGCTAAGGCGCACGGCCTTGCCAATTTTCTCCTTGGCGCCGTCGGGCTTGGCCATCTCCGTTTCGTCGCAACGGGCGATGAAAACCTCGCGCATGCCCTGGCGCTCGCCGGGGCTGAAGGTGACCTTGCCCATGATGCCCTGGAAGTCCTTGAGGGTCTCCATGGCCTTGACGAAGGTGTCGATGTTGAGGTTCTTGCCGGCGCGCTTCATTCCCTCGACCATGGGCTCGACGAAGCCGAAGCCGGCGTAGAAGAAGACGCCCCAGTGGTCGCTCTTCTTGTCGGCGTACTTGTCGAAAGCGGCGTGATACTTCTTCATGAGGGGCGTGTCGGCGTCGGGCAGCTCGGCGAAGTTGCCGAAGATCACGTCCTTCCAGAGGCCCTTGGTGATCTTGTGCATGAGAGGGGCGTCGCTCAGGGTCGAGCTGGCCACCCAGGCGGGTTTGAAGCCCAGCTTGGCCGCGGTGCCCAGTACGATGGCCGCGTGCTTGGGCAGCACCCACATGATGACCGCGTCGGCCCCGGCCTGCTTCATCTTGAGCACGTGGGAGGACAGATCGGTGTCGGTGACCTCCACCGGGATCTCGGCCACCAGCTGCTTGCCATGGGCCTTCATCTCGGCCACCGCGCCTTCCAGGCCACCCTTGCCGTAATCGTCGTTCTGGTAGAAGAAGGCGATCTTTTGCTTCTTCATGGTGAACAGAAGGTAGTTGGTCAGGATGGCGGCCTCGTCGGGATAGTTGGGGTAGACGGCGAAGATGGTCTTCTTGGGCGGGAAGGCCCAGTGGGTGCTGCCGGTGGCCGGCCCCACCCAGGCGAGGTTGTTTTTCACGATGTCATCCATGACCGCCATGCCGGGGGAGGTGCCCACGCCGCTGGCGAAGCCGAAGACGCCCACGTTTTCGATCAGCTCCTTGACCACGGCCTTGGTGCGGCCGGGCTGGTAGCCGTCGTCGCGCAGGAAGTATTCGATCTTGCGGCCGTTGATGCCACCCTCGGCGTTGATCATCTCGAAGTAGACCCCGGTGCCCCGGGCCACCGAGCCCCAGAGGGCCGCTGGTCCGGTCTGCGGGCTCCATTGGCCGATCTTGATCGTGGTGTCGGTCACTCCGCGCGCCTCGGCGGCCCCCGCCAAGCCGGCCCAAACCAGAACCAACAATGCGGCCATCCCAACGCCGATCAACGCCTTGCGCCTCATGCTTCCCTCCTTGCCGTGGCTAAAGATTCATGCCGGGCCCTGCGGCCCGGCCGCAATTCTAAACCTTGCGCACGTAGTGCTTGGCGAAGAGCCCGCTGGGCTTCAGGCAAAGCACCAGCACGATCACCGCGAAGGCCACCACGCTCTTGAACTCCACCGAGACGTAGCCGCCGAAAAGGTTTTCGATGATCCCCAACAGGAAGCCCCCGGCCACCGCTCCGGGCAGCGAGGTCATTCCCCCCAGCACCGCCGCGGAGAACCCCTTGAGTTGGGGGGTCCACATCAGGTTGGGGTCCAGGGTGTCGGTGGGCGCGATCAAAAAGGCCGCCGTGGCCCCCACCAGCGAGCTGATGCCCCAGGTTAGCATGAGGATGCGGTTGACCCGGATGCCCATGAGGCGGGCGGCCATCTCGTTCTGCTGGGTGGCCTTCATGGCCACGCCTACCTTGGTGCGGGTGAAGAAGAGGAACAAGAGCAGCATAAGGGCTACGGCCACGGCCAGGGTGACCAGGTTCAGCTGGCTGATGACCATGTCGCTGGTGAGGTTGAAGGTCTCGAAGTCGCTGGCCGGGAAGGGGAAGTCCTTCTGGTCCGAGCCCCAGCGCCAGGAAGCCAGGCCGTAGATGATCATCTCCAGGCCGAGGGTGATGATGATGAGCCCCAGCACCGTGGGCTCCTTGGCCCGGCGCAGGAAGGCGAACTCCAGCAGGGCCCCCAGCAGGAAGGCGAAGGCCAGCGCCAGGGCGAAGGCGGCGGTGAAGCCCAGCCCTTGCTCGGTGAGCAGGATGAAGGCCACGAAGGCGCTGAGCATGGCCATGTCGCCCTGGGCGAAGTTCAGGACCTCGCTGGTCTTGTAGATGATGACCATGGCGAGCGCCACCAGGGCGTAGGTGGCCCCGATGGCGATGCCGCTGACTATGAGTTGGCCGAACATGCTGCGGGGGACTCCTTCCAGGCTTTCAGATCGGGTTGCGCGCACTTATGCCGCGGAATATGGGCCCGCGAATTAGAACGGCCAAGTTCTCCAATATATCTTGGTCCTGATCCAGAAGCCGTAGAGCCCCAGGGGCTCGAAGATGACGATGAGAACCATGATGAGACCGAAGACCACGTACTGGACGTTGGGCAGGCCGCTCTCGGTGAAGAAGCGGGTGCTGATTTCGGTCAGCAGGGGGCCGATCAGGGCCATGTCGCCGATACGGGCCAGCTCCAATTGAAGAAAGGTTATGAGGATGGCGCCCATGACCGAGCCCAGGATGGAGCCCAGGCCGCCCACCACCACCATGGCCAGGAAGAGGATGGAGACCATGATGTTGAAGGTGTGGGGGTTGACGAAGCCCAGCACGAAGGCCATGAGCCCGCCACCCACCCCGGTGAAGAAGGCGCTGATGGCGAAGGCCAGGGTCTTGTAGTAGGTGAGGTTGACGCCGATGCACTCGGCGGCGATGTCGCTGTCGCGTACGGCCACGAAGGCCCGGCCCACCTTGGTGCGGGTGAGGTTGCGCATGGCCCAGGTCAGGATCACGGCCAGGGGCATGATGACCGCGTAGCGGGCGGCGTCGCTGGCGATGGTAAATCCCAACACCGAAAGCGGCGGGGCCTGCATGCCCATGTGCCCGCCGAAGTATTCTATGCGGCCCAGGATCTGGGTCACGGTCAGGCCGAAGCCCAGGGTGGCGATGGCCAGATAGGGGCCTTCCAGGCGCAGGGCCGGCAGCCCCAGCAAAAAGCCGAAGCCGGCGGCGATCAGGCCGGAAAGCGGCAGGGCCAGCTCGAAGGGCACCCCCAGCTTGGCCACCATGGCCAGGGTGCCGTAGGCGCCGATGGCGAAGAATCCGGCATGTCCCAGGCTGATCTGACCGGTATAGCCGACCAGGAGGTTGAGGCCCAGGGTCACGATGACGTTTATGGCGATCAGGTTGACGGTGTAGACCAGGTAGGAGCCGGCCAGGAGCGGCAGGGCGATCAGCGCCAGGAGCAGGGCGATCAGCCAGAAAACCTGCGCCCCGCTGTCCAGGAGGCGGATGTCCTCATAGTAGTCGCGCTTCATGTCCATGGGGGCTCTCCGGGAGGCGCTCGCCAGGCCGCTGGTTATGTTTGGTTCAAGGCTGGGACTTCGACGACAACGGCTTGCAAAGACGGTCCAGGACGCGTCCCGCGTAGCGGTGCTCTTCCAAGAGCGCCGAACTTGGACGCAGGGCGCCCAGTTTCATGGTCAGGTAGTTCAGGCGTTTCATGGCCTGGTAGCGGGTCTGTTCATCAGGGGCGGAATTGAGCATGTCCTCCACCCGGACGATTTCCTGGCGCACGTCCAGCTCGGGCGGGGTGTAGCCGGCGTTCTTGAGCACCTTGTAGGCCATGCGCAGTTCGGGGTCCAGGTGGGAGTCGTCCTCCAGGCTCAAGGGCTGGCCCTGGCCCGGGAGGTTGTCCAACTCGCCCCTCTCCTGGGCTTCCCGGATGCGTTCCTCGGCCAATTTGGAAAATATTTGCAATGACAAGGGTCGTGACTGCTCCAAGCCCGTGGGTTGTGGCGCATGTTAGCCGAAACACCGCGCTGATATCAATCACAAATGGCTGCGTGGCGGCTGTGGAGGGGTGTGTGAAATAATGCGCGTGCGAGATGGCCGCAGGGGCCGGCTCAATGTTCGCGCCGGCCAGCCCTCGCGGACTGGTTCTCGATGGCTAGCCCTTTTTACTTTGGGCCTGTTTTTCCTGGCGCTTGCCCAGCCAGACCACCACAAAGGCCAGAATCAGGGAGCCGCCCACGATGACGTAGAAATCCAGAGTCATGGCTTTATTGCCCCTTGTGAGAAGATATTTGTCCCCAAGGTATCACCATGGGGCGGCGGCTGGCAACCCCAAGGCGCGCACCAGCCGCATGGGAACCGGTTTCATGCCCCCCCGGGCAGCTCCAACTCGGCCAGCATGGGGGTGTGGTCCGAGGGCTTTTCCAAGCCCCGGGGGGCGGAGTCCACCCAGACCTCGCGGCAGGCGGCGGCCAGGGGGGCGGTGGCCATAATGTGGTCTATGCGCCAGCCCAGGTTGCGCTGGAAGGACTTGGGCAGGCGATAGTCCCAGAAGGTGAACTGCTTATCCTGCGGGTGGCGCAAGCGGAAAAGGTCACTGAAGCCCCAGGCCATGACCCGCGCCAGAGCTTGGCGCTCCAGGGGGTGGAAGCCCACCTGGCCCTCCAGACGCTGGGGGTCGTAGACATCCTGGGCCTCGGGGGCCACGTTGAGGTCGCCGGTCCAGATCAAGGGTTGGCTGGGCTGGAAATTGGCGGCGAACCAGCGCTCCAGACGATCGAAGAAGGCCAGCTTGGCCTGGAAGGCGGGGTTGGAGGGATCGCGTCCCTGGGGGACATAGGTGTTGGCCACCCACACCCCATCCAGGAGCACGGCTATGAAGCGGGCCTCGTCCTCGCCCCCGCCGTCGCCGAAGCCCCGGCGCACCTGACCGGGCGGGCGGCGGCTGAGCACGGCCACGCCGTTGTAGGATTTCTGGCCAAGAAAGGCGGCGTGGTAGCCCAAATTTTCGAAATCCTGGCGGGGGAAATCCTGGTCCTGGACCTTGGTCTCCTGTAGGCAGAGCAGGTCGGGCGAATGGCGGCCCAGCCAGGCCAGCACCTGGGGCAGGCGGGCGCGCACGCCGTTGACGTTGAAGGTGGCCAGCTTCCAGATCATGGCTGGATATTAGCACGCACGGGCGGTACTTCCCAGCCGCGGTGGTCCGGAAATGGCCCCTGGGGCTTGCCGGAACGGCAGGGTGGGGGATAAACTTGCCTCGGAGGTGTGTGATGCCAATCTACGAGTTCCGTTGCGAATCCTGCCAGGAGATTTTCGAGCACCTGGCCCTGGCCGCGGGCGAGGTCCTGGACCTCAAGTGCCCCCACTGCGGGGGTGAAAGCCTCTCGCGGGTGCTTAGCACCTGCGCCTCGGTCATGGGCGAGGCCGGCTCGGCCGGGGCCCCTGCCGCTTCTCCGCTGCAGAACCGCTCCTGTGGCCAGGGCAACAACTGCTCCACCCTGACCCTGCCCGGCCACAGCAGATAAGGCCGCCAACGCCAACGGCTCAACTGCTCTGGAAGGCCTGGAGCCCGAGAGCCAGGCGCTCCATTTCCAGCCGAAGGTCTTTGAGCGCCGCCGCTCCGGCGGCCAGGCCGCCGGAGCGGGCGATCCGCTCCAGGCGCAGGGCGGCGGCGGAGGCCGCCGGCGACCCGAAGTAGCCTACAGAGCCCTTAAGGGAATGGGCCGCCGCGGCCAGGGCCTCCAGGTCGCCGGCCTTGAGCGCCCGGCCCATCTCGGCCAGCGTCTTGGGATATTCCTCCAGGAACAGCTCCGCCAGATGACGGACCAGGGACAGGTCGCCGTCGAAGCGGGCCAGCAGCTCTTCGCGATTGCCCAGGGGGGCGGAGACGGCGGGCCGGGCCGAGGTGGCGTTTTGTTCCTGCCTTGACGGTGGCGGCAGTTTTTCCAGTTTCCGCCAAAGCTCCTGGGGTTCGATGGGCTTTGAGATGTAGTCGTCCATGCCCGCGGCCAGGCAGCGCTCGCGGTCGCCGGGCATGGCGTGGGCGGTCATGGCGATTATTGGCAGGTGGCCGCCGGCGGATTTCTCACGCTCCCGGATCATGGCGGTGGCGGCCAGCCCGTCCAGCTCGGGCATCTGCACGTCCATGAGAACCAGGTCGAAGCCGGGCTGGGCGCTGATCTGAACCGCCTCGGCCCCGTTGCCGGCCACCACCACTCGGTGGCCGCGCCGCTCCAATAGGGAAAGAGCCAGCCTCTGGTTGACCGGATTGTCCTCGGCCAGAAGGATGAGCAACCCCCTGGAGGCCGAGGTCTGCTCCTCGGGGCCGGCGGCCAGCGCGGCGCGCCTGGGGGAGCGGCCATGCATGGCGGCCAGCACGGCGTCGAAGAGGTCGGCCTGGCGCACGGGCTTGGCCGAGTATGCCTGGATGCCCAATTCGCGGCAGCGGGCGGCCTCGGTCATCTGATCGGCCGCCGAGCAGAGCATGACCAGCGCCTTGGCCAATCCCTCCTCGGCCAGGATCCGGCCTGCCAGCTCGAAGCCGTCGCGCCCGCCCAGCCGGGTGTCGAGCAGGACCAGGTCGCAGGGTAGGCCGGCGTCGCGGGCCTCGGCCAAGGCGGCCAGGGCTTCCTCGGGCTCGGCGCTCCCCTGGCCGGCGATGCCCCATTGGGCCAGGAACTCCAGGGCGATGGCGCGGGTGGTGGCGTTGTCGTCGACCACCAGGGCCTTGAGGCCCTGCAGGCCGGCCAACTCGTCGGAGAGGTGGCCCGGGGCCTCCCCCGGAATCTCGCGCTGCCGTCCGAAAACAACGTCGAAGCTGAAGGTGCTGCCTTCCCCTGGCTGGCTCTCCACGTCGATGGAGCCGCCCATCATCTCCACCAGCTGGACGCTGATGGCCAGGCCCAGACCGGTCCCCCCGTATTGGCGGGTGGTGGACATGTCGGCCTGCTCGAAGGCGTTGAAGATGGCCTTCTGCTTGTCCGGCTGGATGCCCACTCCGGTGTCGCGCACTGCCAGGCGCAGGCGGGTGGCGTTGTCGGTGGCCTCCAGCAGGTTGGCCTCCACCACCACCTCGCCTCGGGCCGTGAACTTGATGGCGTTGCCCACCAGGTTGAGAATGACCTGGCGCAAGCGCAGGGGGTCGCCCAGGAGGCGGTCGGGCACCGCGGGAGCCACGCGCAGGGCCAGTTCCAGGTTCTTTTCCTGGGCCCGGGGGGCCAGCGAGAGCAGGGCTTCGCCGAGGCTTTCGCGTAGGTTGAACTCCGTCGCCTCCAGGTGGAGCTTGCCGGCCTCGATCTTGGAAAAGTCCAGGATGTCGTTGATGACGGTGAGCAGGGCGTTGGCGGAGGACTTGATAAGCAGGAGGCTGTCGCGCTGCTCGGGGGAGAGGTCGCTTTCCAGGAGAAGATCGGTCATCCCCAGGACGCCGTTCATAGGGGTGCGGATCTCGTGGCTCATGTTAGCCAGGAAGGAGCCTTTGGCGCGGTTGGCCTCCTCGGCCTGCCGCCGGGCCAGCACCAGCTCGGTGACGTTGACCACGTTCAGGAGCACGCCGTCGTAGGTGCCGTCGCGGTAGATGGGCTGGATGCGCAGGATGACTTCGGCTCCCTTGAGGGGCCTTTGACTGACCACGGGGGGGTGGCCTGGCTCGACCAGAAAACGCTCCACGTGGTCTTTCAGCTCCTGCCGGGCGATCAACTCGGGCAGATCGAAGATGCCCCGGCCCAGCAGCCCCCTGCTGGGTATGCCCAGGAAGCGCGCCAGGTAGTCGTTGACCTCCACCACCACGCCCTCGCGGTCGGCGAAGACCACGCCCTCCTCCATGCCCGAGATCATGGCCTTGAGCTTGGCGGTTTCCCGGCGGGCCGCCGCCTCGGCCTGCTTGCGGCTGGTGATGTCCTCCTTGACCGCCAGGTAGTGGGTCACCTCGCCCTGGGGGTTCTTGATGGCCGAGATGGAGGCGAACTCCCAATAGAGATCGCCGTTCTTCTTCTTGTTGAGGAGCTCGCCCCGCCATTCGCCGGTCTCGGCCAGGGTCTGCCACATCTGGGCATAGACCTCCGGCGGCATGAGGCCGGACTTGAGAATGCGCGGGTTTTCGCCAAGGGCCTCCTGGCGCGAGAACCCGGTGATGTCGCTGAACTTGGGGTTGACGTACTCTATGCTGCCCTTGGCGTCCGTGATGACCACGGTGGCGGGGCTTTGTTCCACCGCCAGGTAGAGCTTGCGCAACTCGTCCTCCACCCGCTGGGTGGCGGTGACGTCCGCTATGGTGCAGCGGAAGCCGGACGGCTTGCCGTCCTCGAAGACGGGCACGGCGGAAATGAAGGCCAACAGCTGGCGGCCCCGCTTGTCGTGCATGCGGTACTCGTTGCCGTCCAAGCGCTTGCCCTCGAGCAGACCCTGGATTCGCTCCCGGGCCAAGACCAAGTCGTCAGGGTGCATGAACTCGGCTACGTTGACGCCCCGCAGAAAATCCTCCTCCTCGACCCCGAAGAGGTCCAATCCCATGCGGTTGATGTAAAGGACGTTGAATTCCGTGTCGATTTCGCAGATGACCGTGGGCAACATGTCGGCCATCTGGCGGAATCGCTCCTCGCTCAGCTTCAGTTCGCGCAAGGTTCGGCGCAGCTCGCTGACGTCCAGGAACATCTCGATGCCGCCCACTAGGCAACCCTGGGCGTCGCGCACCAGGTCGGCGCTGAGCAGCACCTCCAATGTTTGGCCGAATTTGGTCTTTACCCCGCATTGGCGGCCTTCTATGGGCTTGGGCGTGTCGGGGTCGAAAAGCTGGCAGGTCTCGGCGCAGGAAGGCATCAGGAAGTCGTGGCAGTTGCGGCCCACCACCTCCTCGGCGGCATAGCCGGTCAGATCCTCGAAGCGGCGGTTGACTCCGATTATGTTTTTTTCCATGTCCATGGTGAATATGGGGGTGGGGGCCATCTGATATAGAAGCTCCGCCTGCTCCTTGGCCTGGCGCAATTCTCCGGTGCGCAGCTCCACGAGGTTTTCCACCCGGGCCGCCCGGCCCAAAAGGGTGTGGAGCAGGAAGCTCAACAACAAGGTGAAGGCCATGATGCCGCCGCTCAGGAGATAGGCCCGTCCAGTGTTGCGCTCCTCGAGCAGCCCGGGAGTGGGCTTGGATTCAATCGTCCAGGTGCGGCCGCCGGCCACGAATACGGTCTCCACAGCGGGCCAGGATTTTTTCCGCTCCCCTCGGGCGGAGTCGATCGCGGCGGAATCTTGCGGTGGATACCTGATTTCCAAGCCGGCGCGGTAGGGGTGAAAGGCTCCCTTGACGCTGGCCACCACCTGGCCTGCGGAATGGGAGGCCGAGGCTTCCTCGAAGATCACTTCCAGGTTGATCAGGCCCAGGACCAGACCCCGGCACTCGCTCGCGGCCACCGGAGCGGTCGGAGGGAGGCGGCTCTCCCAGCTCACCAGCGGCATGACCACCAGCATGGAGGCCGGGCGGCCAATCCCCGAGGGCAGTAGCGCGGCGGGCGCCACGGCCATGCCGCGGTCGGCGCAGGCCTGTTCGATGAGGGAGACGGTTTCGGGCAGGGTAGCGAGGTCAAGGCCCAGAAGCGGGTTGGGCCGGCCGTTCCAATCCGGAGGATTTAGGTAGCGGACGGCGTAATTGCGGGACGGCCCTTGCGCGGCTGGCTGTGCCGCCAGGCCGGCATCGTCCAGCCGTGGGGCCCAAGCCAGCAATTCCACTCCGGGGTGCGCCTGCATGGCGACGCCGGTGAAATGGCTGAACTCGGAACCGTCTATCGCCCTGGCGGAGGCGCAGAGGGAGGCCAGATAGTGCAGGGTGGAGAAGCTCGCCTCCATTTCCTTTTGGATGCCCCGGGCCTGGATGTGAGCTTGGCGGTCGAAGTCAGATTCCCAACGCTGGCTTTCCAGGCGGTGGGTGTACCATCCCGAGAACAGGCTGATCAGCGCGCCCGCCGCCAGCACCGCCAAGATGGCCAATCGGCGCAGCCCGAGGGCCCCCCTTCGAGCAGTTAGCGCGCCGTCCGTTCCGGCGTCGCACTGGGACGCGTTGGGGGGGTAATCCATACGGACACCTCTGTGGGAGTTGTTTGACTAGTAATTGTAATACCGCCTTGGCTGGCCTCCCAACATAAGCGGGCGGGGGAGGCGTATGCCTCAGCTCCGGTCGAGCAGGCCACGCAGCCGCGCGGCGTATTCCCGGCCGGGCTGATTGGCGGCGGTCAGTTCGACCTGACCGGGCCCGGCCGCGCCCAGGCCCAGTTCAACGGCCCGCCTGATCTGCTCCTGGCCGAAGATCGGCCCGGCCATGACCTCTCGCGTACTGCCCAGGTCGCGCAGGGCGGCCACCCCCACCGCGTCCAAGGCCACCCGGTCGCTGGAGGCGGCCATCATATCCGCCCGCACCAGACGGCCGGTCATGGGCCCGCCCTCCACGAAGGCATCCACGCCGTCCAGCAGCACCAGGGAGGGGGCGAAGGCCTGATTGATCTCGGCGATCATGCTCCGTTGATGGGGCGAGCCGTGCAGGTGGCTCATGCAGGGAAAGCCCAGGCGATCGTTGGGCAGGGCTCCCACGAAGAGCTTGAGCGAGAGCGTGAAGACTCCGCCATACTGGTGGGTCTTCAGGCAACAGGTGGCCACCAGGCAGGGGCTCTCCAGCACCGGCCGGGCCACCCTGAAGCCCTGGGGCCAGTGGCTGTTCGGGGGCGAAACCAGGACCCAGTCCTCGGCGGGCAGGCGGTCGAAGTCGATCACCTCCACTCCCAGCTTGGCCAGGAGCGGCAGCACGCCTTTTCGCTCCATGACCTGGGCGGTGGGCTGCCAGCTGCGCTCGCCCAGGCGGATGGCGCTGGCGCCCATGGCCCAGAGTTCCTCGATCAGGGCCGCCAGGGTATCGTTGTGGGTGGAGCCCGGGCAAGGGTCGGCGGTGTTGAAATTGGGCTTGATCAAAACCTCTTGGCTTCGCGCCGGGTTGGCGCCCCAGGCGGCCAAAACCGACTTGACTCCCTGCTTGCGGTCGCTCGCCTTCTCCACCGCCACAATGCTCTTGCGCATCGCCTGCTCCAAGACCCAAAATTAACGTAGAGGCGCTTCCGTTCCGATAAGTAGAGCAAAGCTCGTGTGAGTTCGGCCAAACTGGAGGTGCGCCATGATGAATACACCTCTTAGGGTTTCGCCCCCGCAGACGGCCGCTCCGGCCTGCCCGGCTTGTGCTTATCCGCGTTCGGAGGTGGCCGACGAGTTGGGCTCGCCGGTCATCCTCAGCCCCTCGGCCCGCGAGGTGCCCATCGACTGGCGCCGAACCGCCGACCCTCGGGTGCGGGTGGTCCGCCTCGGCACGCATTAGAGGGCCAGCGGCAGCTCGCGCCAGAGGCCGACACCTCGGGGGGTGACCTTGGCCTGCACCACGGTCACTCCCACTCCCGCCGCGCGCGCCCGCGCGAAATGCTCGGCGTAGGCCGGGTCAATATCCGCGGCTGGGGCGAAGCGGCTGGCGTCGGCGCGTTGCACCACATAGACCATGGCGGCCTGTCTGCCTTGGGCGGTCAGCCGCATAAGCTCCTCCAGGTGCTTTGCCCCACGGGTGGTCACCGCGTCGGGAAAGCTCGCCAGGTCCCCGTGCACCATGGTCACGTTCTTGACCTCCACGTAGAGAGGTCCCTGGACGCGCTCGACCATCAAGTCCAGGCGGCTGTGGCTCCCCACCTTAACCTCGGGGCGCACGGCCAGGGCCCCGGCGAACAGGGGCAGGGCCCTGGCTCTGGCCGCCGCGGCCACCAAGCGGTTGGGCAACAGGGTGTTCACTCCCACCCAGCCGCCGTTTATCCGGATCATCTCCCAGGTGAAGGCGGTGCGCCGTCCCGGCTTGTCGCTGGGGCTGAGATAGACCAGCGCCCCCGGCTCCAGGCAGGTCGCCAGCGAGCCTGAGTTGTTGCAGTGGGCGGTCACCCGCGAGCCGTCGGCCAGCTCCACCTCGGCCAGGAAGCGCTTATAGCGGCGGATCAGACGTCCGGGCGTCAGGGCCTGGGCGAAGCCCTCGCGCACGCGGGACAGGGCCGAGCCGGCGCGGGCCAAGGGCGCGCTCACGCCAGCAACTCAACCAGTTCCTTGGCCGTGGTAACCGGCCGCTGGCAGGCGTGGCCGCGGCAGACATAGGCCGCGGGCCGGTCCTCCACCTGCCCCATGCCCCTAGTGAAGGGGGCCAGGGCGGCCAGGCGCTCGCCCTCCGGCCCGGGGGGCGCCAGTATCAGGGCCTTGTGGGGCTGGAAGGGTCGTCTTGCGGCCTCCAATAGTACCCGGGTGCGCGGGTCCTCGGGGTCTCCGGCCAGCACGATCTCCAGGCCCGGGGCTAGGGCGTAGTCCAGGGCCGCCAGGAAGAAGGTGGCAGCCGGGGGGTGCCGGCCAACCTGGGGGGTGAAGACGCGCATGGCCTTCATGGCCTTGCGCTCCCAGCGCGGGTCGCCGGTCAGGCGCGAAAGCTTGACCAGGACCAGGGCGGCCACCGAGTTGCCCGAGGGGACGGCCCCGTCGAAGACCTCTTTTTCGCGCACGATCAGGCTCTCGGCGTCGTGGGCGGTGTAGTAGAAGCCGCCGTGCAGCTCGTCCTCGAAGAGCCGGCGCATCAGCTCGGCCAGGCGCAGGGCCTCCTCCAGCCAGGCCGGCTCCAGGCTGGCCTCGTATAGCTCGGTCAGGCCCCAGATGAAGAAGGCGTGGTCGTCCAGGTAGCCGGGACCGGCGGTGTGGCCCTCGCGCCAGCGCCTAAGCAGGCGGCCCTCCTTGTCGGCCAGGTTCTCCAGCACGAAGCGGGCGGCGCGGCGGGCGGCGTCCAGCCAGGCCGCGCCGGGATGGGGCAAGACTTGGCTGGCCTTGGCCAGGGCGGCGATCATCAGGCCGTTCCAGGCCGTGAGCACCTTGTCGTCCTTCAGGGGATGGACGCGTTTGTCGCGCGCGGCAAAAAGCATCGACCGGGCCCGTTCCAGGTCATCCCGAAGCTGTCCGGACTCCAGGCCCGCCTGGGCGGCGAAGGTTTCCAGGTCGCGAGTGATGTGGGGAATGCTGCGGCCATGCTCGAAGTTGCCGGCCGGGGTGATGCCGTAGAAGCGGCAGAAGAGCCCGCCCGCCTCATCGCCCACCACCTCCTTGACCTGCGCGGGCGTCCAGACGTAGAAAAGCCCCTCCTCACCCTCGCTGTCGGCGTCCTCGGCCGAGAAGAATCCGCCAAGCGGGTGGGTCATGTCCCGCAACACGTAAGTGAATATCTCCTCCACCACCCGGGCGTGGAAACCATCCCCCGTGGCCTGGAAGGCCTCGGCATAGGCCAGGGCCAGGAGCGCCTGGTCGTAGAGCATCTTCTCGAAATGGGGCACCAGCCAGCGCTCGTCCACCGAGTAGCGGGCGAAGCCCAGGCCGATCTGGTCGAAGATGCCGCCCTCGCGCATGGCGCGTAGGGTCTTGTCCACCATGGCCAGGGCCTGGGAGCCGGGCTGGCGCAGGTGCCAGCGCAGCAGGAAGTTCAGCTGATGGGGGGTGGGGAACTTGGGGGCCTGGCCGAAGCCGCCGCGCTTGGCGTCGAAGGAGCGGGCCAGCAGCCAATAAGCCTTTTCCAGGAGCGAGGCGTCCGGCTCGGCGCCCGGCGCGGCCTTGGGCTTCAAGGCGGCGATGATCTCTTCGCCGACCTTGAGCAGGCGCGGCCGGTCCTCGCGCCAGAGCCGGGCGATCTCCGTGAGCAGTTCCACGAATCCCGGCCGGCCCATCATGGAGTGTTTGGGAAAGTAGGTCCCGGCGTAAAAGGGCTGGCCGGCGGGGGTCAGGAATACGCTCAATGGCCAGCCTCCAGAACCGGTCAGGGCCTGGCAGACGGACATGTAGATGCCGTCCAGGTCGGGGCGTTCCTCACGGTCCACCTTTATGGGCACGAAGTGGCGGTTCAGGAGTTCGGCCACCTGGGCATCCTCGAAAGACTCGTGGGCCATGACGTGGCACCAGTGGCAGGTGGCGTAGCCGATGGACAGAAAGATCGGCTTGTCCTCGCCCCGGGCGGTCTCCAAAGCCTCCTGGCCCCAGGGCCGCCAATCCACCGGATTGCCGGAATGTTGGAGCAGGTAGGGGCTCTTTTCATGGGCCAGTCGATTGGCCATCGCGCTTCCTTCTCCGGACGGCGGCTCGGGTCCTGCTGCCCCCCTGGGTCGGAAAAGGCGCGGGGGGAGGGAGCCGCGTCCCTCTCGCCGCGCCTGGGTTTGTGGAAAAGATCCTTGATCGCGCCCCTTGGGGCGGGCCGAAGGTCTAGCCTTCTTTCTCGACCAATGTGCCCTTGTGCTTGGTGCCACACATGGGGCAAAGGATGTCGATCTCCTTCTCGTCCCCGATGAATTTTTCGCGGAGCTTTTCCGGCGCCATGAAGGAGATGTCCCCGCAAGCGCAGGCGGGGCACTCAGCGCGCACCTCGAAACGTTTCTTCTTGGACATCAACGGCCCTCCGCTAGGATGGTCTCGACCGTTTTGCCGTGAGAGGCGGGAACCGCCGCCATCCCCACGGCTACTATCACTCGTATATATAAAACTATAAAGCTCCCCACCAGCCGGGGCAACCCAATAGTCCGTCCGACTCGCACGGTTGGCGCTTGACCGAACGCGCAATGGAAGCTCATCCTGATACCTATATGGGGTAGAGAGCAATCCCATATGGGGTAGAGAGCAATCCCATGCCTGGTGGCCAAGGGGTCGGAGGGACGCCCATGGCCCAAGGTGCACTCAAAGGGAGGGAGACATGAGGACCAAGGTCTTGTTGGTATGCCTGATCTCGGTGGCCGCCCTGCTGGCGGCGGGAGCCGCCTCCGCGGCGGGCAAGATGCCCGGCGCCGATGCCGCCGAGCTGTGGAATTACATCACCAAAACCTCCCCCTATCAAAAATGGGGCCATTGGTCGGATTGGAAGGGCGTACAGCCCAGCAAATCTCCTCACGGGGCCTTCACCGCCATCTACGCCAACAAGCAGGCCCTGAAGGCCAAGAAGACCCCTCTGCCCGTGGGAGCCTTGGTGGTCAAGGAGGGCTACACCCAGGACAAGAAGCTTGATGGCTTGGTGGTGATGTACAAGGTCAAGGGCTTCAACCCCGAAGCCGGCGACTGGTTCTGGGCCTTCTATTCTCCAGATGGCCAGGTCAAGGCCTCGGGCAAGCCCGAACCATGCATCAAGTGCCACCAAACCGCGGCCGCTAACGACTACCTGGCCGCCCACAAGTTCAAGAAGTAACCGCCAAGGGACCGGAGCCCTCTCGGGGGCTCCGGGTTTGACCGCCATGCTGCTCTATGTTCACCCAATGCTCCAGTTGCTGGCCTTGGCCCTGGGCCTGTGGGCCTTAGTCCTGGCCTGGCCCCGTTTCGTCACAATTCATCTGAAAAGCAAAAGGATATTCCGCCGCCGCCGTCACATCCTGTTGGGCGAGTTCTGCCTGGGCGGCTTTATACTGGGCATGATCGGGGGCCTGGCCATGGTCAGGCTACAGGGCAAGGCCTGGCTGGCCACCGGGGAGCACGCCTGGGGCGGACTGATCCTGCTGCCGCTGGCCCTCTTCGGGCTCATCAGCGGCCTCTACCTGGCC
>JAJZPI010000005.1 GCA_021811275.1 Deltaproteobacteria bacterium | reverse complement strand
AAGTACCCCCTGAGCCATTATGCCGTGGTGGCCGACGCCGCCACCACGCCCTATCAGGCGGCCATGCGCGCGGACCTCAAGGCCGGCGACTTGGTGATCATCACCGGCGTGACCGGCGGCGTGGGCGTGTACATGGCCCAGGTGGCCAAGGCTCTGGGCGCCAAGGTGGTGGTGGGCATCGCCCGCAACCAGGCCAAGCTGGAGCGCGCGCTCCAATTTGGCGCTGATTACGTCATCAACTCCAAGGGCAAGGATTTCAAGGCCCTGCGCGACGAGTTCTTCGGCATCGCCAAGCAGGCCGGGGTGCCAAAAAACGTGGGCTGGAAGATTTTCGAGTGCACCGGCACCGCCGGCGGCCAGGAAACGGCGCTCGGCCTGCTCAGCTTCCTGGGCAAACTGATCGTGGTGGGGTTCGGCATGCAGAACAACACCTACATGCTCAGCAAGCTGATGGCCTTCGACGCCGAGATCATCGGCACTTGGGGCTGCCTCCCCAAATATTATCCCAAGGTCCTGAGTTTGGTGCAGGAGGGCAAGGTCCAGATCGAGCCCTTCCTGGAAACCAAACCCATGAGCCAGATACAGCAGGTGTTTGAACAGCAGCACAGCGGTCTGTTCGACAAGCGCCAGGTTCTGGAACCCGATTTTTAAACCACTAGGCCGGCGGGAACGGACCTAGCCGCCCGCGGCTGCGCGACGCCTGACCTAAACGTATCAAAGGAGGATTATATGGCCCTGGACTGGATGCCCAGAGACAACGCGATCAGAAACCACCAGCTCTTCGGAACCGAGCACTGGGGAACCGACGCCGACGCCCCCTGCGTGGTCTTCACCAAAAAACCCCTGACCAGCCCGGCCGGCGAGGTCATTCCCGACCTCTTCGTGGCTGAAATTCGCCTGAACAACCCCAAGCAATACAACTCCTACACCACCGAGATGGTCAAGGGCGTCATCGCCGGCTTCAACGCCGCCAGCGCCGACCGCTCCGTGGTGGCGGCGATCTTCACCGGCACCGGCTTCGACGCCTTCTGCACCGGCGGCAACACCAAGGAGTACAGCGAGTACTACTCCCGCCGGCCCAACGAATACGGCGAGTACATGGACCTGTTCAACGGCATGGTCGACGCCATCCTCATGTGCAAGAAGCCCACCATTTGCCGGGTCAACGGCATGCGCGTGGCCGGCGGCCAGGAGATCGGCATGGCCTGCGACTTGGCCGTCAGCTCCGACCTGGCCATCTTCGGTCAGGCCGGCGCGCGTCACGGCTCGGCCCCCGATGGCGGCTCCACCGACTTCCTGCCCTGGTTCCTCTCCATGGAAGACGCCATGTGGAACTGCGTCTCCTGCGAGATGTGGTCGGCTTACAAGATGCGGGCCAAAAACCTGATCAGCAAGGTTGTGCCGGTGCTCAAGGACGGCGACAAGTGGGTGCGCAACCCTCTGATCATCACCGACAAGTACGTGGATGACGGAGCCATCGTTTACGGCGAATACATCACCGGCCCGGCGGCCAAGGAAGCCAAAGAGAAGGTCAAGGCCCTGCCCAAGAGCTTCGAGCTTTTGGACAAGGAAGTGGACAAGATCGTCTGGACCTTCGCCAACCTCTTCCCGGGCTGCGTGATGAAGTCCATCGATGGCATCCGGGCCAAGAAGAAGTTCTTCTGGGACCAGGCCAAGCTGCCCAACCGGCACTGGCTCATGGCCAACATGAACTACGAGGCATTCCTGGGCTTCGGCGCCTTCAACACCAAGAAGATCACCGGCAAGGACGTCATCGACTTCCTCAAGTTCCGGCAGCTCATCGCCAAGGGCGCGGCCGCCGACGACGCCACCTTCGAGGCGGTTTTCGCCAAACCGCAAGGATAGCCAATGCCATGCGTGGGGGAGCCCTCCCGGCTTGCCGGAGGGGTTCCCCCTCGCCCCCCAAGCCAAACACGCCCCCTAGTCAATCCAGGAGCCTGACATGGCCTTTGAGCACATCAAGCTGGAAGTAAGAGACGGGCTGGCAACGCTCACGCTCTGCCGCGAGCCCCTGAACGTCCTGAACATCGCCATGATGGCGGAGATGAACCAGGCCCTGGACAGCTTGATGGGCCAGGGCGTGAAGATCCTGCTCATCAAGGCCGAGGGCAAGGCATTCAGCGCCGGGGTGGACGTGGGCGAGCATCTGGGCGATCAAGCCTCCCAGATGATCGGCACCTTCCACGGCATATTCCGCCGCATGGACGCCTTGGGCGCGGTGAGCGTAGCATCCGTGCAGGGCGCGGCCCTGGGCGGCGGCTGCGAACTTGCCGTCTACTGCGACCTGGTGGTGGCCAGCCAGAAGGCCAAGCTGGGCCAGCCCGAGATCATGGTGGGCGTATTCCCGCCCATCGCCGCCCTGGTCTTCCCCCGCCAGATCGGCCTTAAGAAGGCCCTGGAGTTGATCGTCACCGGCGACACCATCGGCGCGCAAGAGGCCCAATCCTTAGGTCTGGTCAACCAGGTCGTCCCGCCCGAAGAGTTGGAGAACGCCACCCAGGCCCTGGTGGGCAAGCTCATGAACCTCTCGGGCCTGGTGCTTAAGCTCACCAAGAAAGCATTTGTGCAGGGTCTGAAGGAAAGCGACACCGAAGACGCCCTCAAAAAGATCGAGAAGGTCTACCTTGAGGAACTCATGACCAGCCATGACGCCGAGGAGGGCCTCAAGGCCTTCCTGGAGAAGCGCAGGCCGGTCTGGCAGGAGAAGTAGGAAAGCCCGCCTTCCCTCAATCTGCAAGTAGCCAGGCCCCCGGGTGCGTCCCGGGGGCTTGTCGTTTCCATCAAGTGGCTTTGGTGGAGGGTTTCTTTCCTCCCAACTCTTGGCGAACATTGGCGAGCATGCGCAGAAGGTCGTGCCAATAAGGGGCGCCTATGCTGGCCAGGATGCCGGTTAACAGAGAGCCCAAGAGTTCATAAAGAACTTGCAGCCACGGACGCCAAGGTTTCTTCTCGTCTTGGGCAGGAAAATCAGCGGACCATATCTTGCCCATGCCGAAGGACAGGTCGCCCTTCAAAGCCGTTAATTCCGCCTTGAGCCTTTCGCGTTCTTTTTTTGCGGCCTCGATGCCTGTTTTGGCTGGCTCGGTTTTGTCGATCTTCGCCAACAAATCTTCTATTTTATCTGGATCGGCCAGCTTCCCCCTGATCACCTGATCGTTGTAAAGGGTGGTCCAAATGCTGAATGCGTTGATGTTCAGGCTCAGACACAAGACGAGCCCCAGGGCCAAGGACAAGTTTTTGGTCCTGGTCTCAAAGGCGTATTTGATATTTTGCAGATGGATCTTGATGCGGTCTTCCAAACCGACCAAAGCCTCCACCGGAGCGTCCAGGAGCACCAGCAGCCGGGCCATGTTCTCCTTAGCGAGAAACTCCTCACCCAGACGATCCCAGCGAACTCCCTCGAGCCAAGGGATCTTGGCATACCAATTTTCCCAATTTCCACCGACCGTACCGCGGATGAGGCGCTCGACCTCGGCCCTGAGGTTGCCGCTGTAGTAGTCGACCAGGTTTTTTACAAGGGAAGTAAGGCTCTTGACCATATAGGCCAATAGAAGCATGATCGCGGCGAAGGCTATAACCGTCTCCAGCAAGCCGAAGATTGAAGAGTTCACGGCTTATTCCCTTTCCTCTGGCCGACGGTTATGGGAAGACTCGGGACGGCCCCTAACCTGGACCTCAGTTCCAGCGTGCCTTGACCGGCCTTGACCGCCAACCTCACGGTGTCCTCGCTTTCCAACTCCCCCATTACCTTGGGGGGCCCAAACCGCGTATCCGGCAGAACGCCCCAAATCACCACCAAGCCCACCACCAGACCGGAGAGGCCCAGGAAGACGGCTTGATATTTGCTCAACCACGCATTCTGCCCAGCTTGGTCGCCACTCAACGTAGCGAATAAAAAGCTCCCGCCGACCCAGGCTATAAGGATAACCCAAGCGCAGACCCCGACTTTCCCTTGGCGCCGCCTTTGGGGACTCGATGACGAGCCCCCCTGTTTCACAGATCCTTCCATGATCCCCTCCCCCAAAATTGTGGTTATGGCCTTATCCGGGGAAGGTCGGCGAGCCATGCCACGCACCAACGCCAACCCCCTCCCCTTGGGCAGGCCGTGACCCAGGAACATGATATTTTGCTGTTAAGGCTTTTTTACGCCGGCGATGATAGGCGAGATGTGCGAACCTTGGCAGGCCAGCCTGGAACCACCGCTCCCTCTCCAGCCTCTTTGGCTGTTTCCATTTCACATAATGCAGGGAAATTTGGCAAGCACAATTATGAGGCCGCACCGTTTGGCCGGTGCTTTGCACATGCTTTGTGGCGGATAGACTGGCAAACTGGTTTGAGGGGGCTTAAAATTGTAATGACAAGTTTATTTGGCCTCACGGCCGGCGGGTGTTAACCCGCATTAACGTTAAGGAGAACACCATGGAAAGCAAAACCGTTAACGTACCCAAGATTTCCTGCGGCCATTGCGTGATGAACATCAAGCGGGAGGTCTCCGAGGTGCCGGGCGTCAAATCCGTGGAAGCAGACGCCGCGACCAAACAGGTGACCGTTCAGTGGGAAGCCCCGGCGGACTGGAACAAAATCGCCGCCGCCCTGTCCGAGGCCGGCTACCCCGCCGCCGAATAGCCTCCGCTCTTTGCCGGGGGCCCGTGTACGGCGGGCCCCCGACCTGTTTCCCCGACTTGGAGGCGCGCCCATGCCCAGCCAAAAGATAGAACTGCCCGTGGTGGGCATGACCTGCGCCAACTGCGCGGCCGCGGTGGAGCGTACCCTACGCAAGAAGGTCCCCGGGGTGAGCGAGGCCAGCGTCAACTTCGGCACCGAGACCGCCACCGTGGAATACGACCCTGAAGCCACTTCGCCGGAGGCCATGGCCGAGGCGGTCAAGAAAGCCGGCTACCAGATCATCCTGCCCGAGCTCGCCCGCCGGGTTGATCTGCCCGTGGTGGGCATGACCTGCGCCAACTGCGCGGCCGCGGTGGAGCGCACCCTGCGCAAGAAGGTCCCCGGGGTGAGCGAGGCCAGCGTCAATTTCGGCACCGAGACCGCCACGGTGGAGTACGACCCTGCCAAAGTGGACTTGGAGACTATTGCCCAAGCGGTGAAGAACGCCGGCTACGGCTTGGTGCTGCCGGCCGAGGGCCAGGGCGCGGACGCGGCCCAAGGCCCCTCCGACGCCGAACAGATGGCCCGTCAGGCCGAGATCAAGGCCCAGACCAGGGCCTTCCTGGTGGGTGTGATCTTCACCCTCCCCCTGTTCGTCATTAGCATGTCCCGCGACTTCGGTCTGACCGGTCAGTGGTCCCACGCCGCCTGGGTGAACTGGGCCTTCCTGGCCCTGGCCACCCCGGTGCAGTTCTTCACCGGCTGGGGATACTACGTCGGCGGCTTCAAGAGCTTGCGCAACAGGAGCGCCAACATGGACGTGCTGGTAGCCATGGGCAGCTCGGTGGCCTATGTCTACTCTCTGGCCGTGCTGCTCGTTCCCGGCCTGGGGCACCACGTATACTTTGAGACCAGCGCGGTGATCATCACCCTTATCAAGCTGGGCAAGCTCCTGGAGGCCAAGGCCAAGGGCCAGGCCTCGGCGGCCATCAAGAAGCTCATGGACCTGGCCCCCAAGGTTGCCCACCTGGAGGACGAGGGCGGCGAGCGCGACGTGCCGGCCGAGTCGGTCAGGCCCGGTCAGATCGTGGTGGTCAGGCCCGGCGAAGCCATTCCCGTCGACGGGGTGGTGGCCGCCGGCCGTTCGGCCGTGAACGAGTCCATGCTCACCGGCGAGTCCGTTCCCGTGGACAAGGTCGAGAACGACCAGGTCTTCGGCTCCACCATCAACCAGCAGGGCCGGCTCAAGGTACGAGCCACCGGCGTGGGCTCCCAGACCGCCCTGGCCCAGATAATCCGCCTGGTGCGCCAGGCCCAGGGCTCCAAGGCCCCCATCCAGCGCCTGGCCGATAAGGTCTCGGCGGTCTTCGTGCCGGCCATCCTGGTCATCGCCGCGGGCACCTTCGTGCTGTGGTGGGCTCTGGCCGGCCAGTTCGTGCCGGCCATGATCCGCATGGTGGCGGTGCTGGTCATCGCCTGCCCCTGCGCCCTGGGCCTGGCGACGCCCACGGCCATCATGGTGGGCACCGGCCGCGGCGCCTTCATGGGCATACTGTTCAAGAACAGCGAGTCCCTGGAGACGGCCCAGCGCTTGGACAAGGTCATGTTCGACAAGACCGGCACCATCACCCAGGGTCAGCCCCGCCTGACCGACTGGGAGCCCCTGGGCGGCGATGGCGCGGGGGCGTTGGCCCTGGTGGCGGCGGCGGAAAGCGCCTCCGAGCATCCCCTGGCCCGGGCGGTGGTCCAGGGCGCCAAGGAGCGGGGGGCCGCCCTGGCCGAGCCCCAGGACTTCGAGGCCATGAGCGGCTTCGGGGTGCGGGCGATGGTGGGGGAGCGCCGGGTGCTGGTGGGCAAGCCCGACTGGCTGCGCGAGCAGGTCCCCCTGCCCGCCCAAGTCGAGGAGCGGGTGCATGCCTTGGCCCGCCAGGGCAAGACGGTCATGCTGGCCCAGGTGGACGGCCAACTGGCCGGCATCCTGGCCGTGGCCGACCAGGAAAAGGCCGGCGCCGCCGAGGCCATAGCCGAGTTGAAGGCTCTGGGGGTCGAGCCGGTGATGCTCACCGGCGACAACCAGGAAGCGGCGACGGCCATCGCGGCCAAGGTCGGCATCGACGAGGTGGTGGCCGGGGTGCTGCCGGAGCGCAAGGAAGCCATGGTGCGCGCGTCCCAGGAAAAGGGCGGCGTG
Organism: Deltaproteobacteria bacterium; assembly: GCA_021811275.1. Taxonomy (GTDB): domain Bacteria; phylum Desulfobacterota; class Desulfarculia; order Desulfarculales; family Desulfarculaceae; genus JACRDC01. Next base: position 59,184 of record JAJZPI010000005.1, on the reverse strand, counting down.
GTGGGGATGGTGGGCGACGGCATCAACGACGCTCCGGCCCTGGCCCGGGCGGACGTGGGCATCGCCATCGGCACCGGCACCGACGTGGCCATGGAGGCCAGCGACGTGACCCTGGTGGGAGGCGAACTTATGGGCGTGGCGCGGGCCATCAAGCTCTCGCGCGCCACCATGCGCACCATCCGCCAGAATCTGTTCTGGGCCTTCTTCTACAACCTGATTCTGGTGCCGGTGGCGGCCGGCGCCCTGCATGCCCTGCTTTGGGTGCCGGTCGTCATCCGCGACCTGCACCCGGTCATGGCCGCCGGGGCCATGGCGCTGTCGAGCATCACCGTGGTCAGCAACAGTCTTCGCCTGTCCCGGGCCAAGCTCTGATGAGCCTTGGGCCGGACTCAAGAGATTGGCATCGTTTCTTGACTCTGGCCGCCACTCTTGGTTAGACTCACAACTGCCGGGACAGCTCCTGCCTGGAGCGTTCGCGCCCTGACAGGCGAGCCGTGAACGAGCGCCATCTCGAACCGGCCGATGCGCTTCTCGTCCTCGGGCGAAGGCGGGGCTTTTAAGGAAAGCCACCCGGGAAAACGCCTCCAGGGCATGGGGATTCAACCACGGGGACAGCGCTGCCATGGAGTCGGAAAGACGCCGCCATCCGCGAAGCAAGCCCAGCGAGGCAATGATCGCCATCCTCGCGCCCACGCCGACCCTGGCCCAGGTTAAGGACCTTAGCCAAGGCGGGCTGCGCCTGGAGTATATCTCCGGACCCAGGACGAACAGCGACTGGGCCGAGGTCAACCTGTTCATGACCAAGTCCAAGACATATCTCTCCGGCCTGCCCCTTAGGCTGGTCTATGACCGCCGGGCCGGCGAGGGGACTTGGCCCGCCCAGTTTCTCAACCGCCGGGAATGCGGCCTGGAGTTCCACTCGCTCTCGGGGCAGCAGGCCGACCAACTGGAAATCTTTTTGCAAAGCCTTGGGCTGGGCGTAGACTAGGCCGGCTCCGGACCTCGGAACCTGCCCGGCCTGGCTCCGGGCGACTCCCCGCCGTCCGCGCCTGGCGGCCGTCAGCAGGAGAGATCGCGCTCCGCATGCAAAGCCTCGGTTCCTCCTTACGGATATTCCTACTGGCCATGTTGGGACTGAGCCTTTTGGGCGGGGTGGGCTTCACCCTGGTCGAGGGCCTGCCGCTGGGTGATGCCTTCTACTTCACCATGGTGACCATGACCACCGTGGGTTATGGCGACATCCACCCCACCACCGGGCTGGGCAAGGTCCTGGCCGTGGTGGTGATGCTGGGTGGGGTGGGCTCCTTCACCGGCGTGGTGGCCAACGCCACCGAGCTCATGGTCAGCCGCCAGAACAGACGCTTGCGCCTGGCCAAGGTCAACATGGTGGCCGGAGTCTTTTTCAGCGAACTGGGCGAAGCCCTGCTGGAGTCCTTCGCCCTGGCAGATCCCCAGCGCGATCGCCTAAACGAGCGGCTGCGGGTCCGGGGCGCCTGGAAGGCGAATGACTTTCAGACGGCCCGGAAGGCGGTGACGGAGGCGGGTCAGAAAATTGAGCCGGAAAAGATCGACATGGAGGGCCTGCGCGACCTTCTGAGAGAAAAGCGCGACCTTTTGCTGCGGCTGCTGGAGAACCCCCAGCTACTTGAACACGAGTCCTTCACCGAGCTTATACAGGCCTCGTTCCACCTGCACGAGGAACTCATGCATCGCGACAGCTTCGCGGATCTGCCGGAAAGCGACCTGAACCACCTGGCCGGCGACATGGTTCGGGTCTATTCCCTGCTGGTCTGGCACTGGCTGGGATACCTGGAGCACCTCAAGACTAATTACCCTTACCTGTTCTCCCTGGCAGTGCGACTCAACCCCTTCACTCCCGAGCGCTCGGCCATCGTGCGCTGACATGATTCCCAATTCCGATCAAAGGCGCAGACGCGGGCCCAGCCGGCCCAGTTCGGCCCGGCGCCGGGCGTAGTCGGGGAGCAGCAGGCCCACCAGCCGCCAAAACCCGGGGCCGTGGCTGGGGGCCAGGATATGGCAAACCTCGTGTGCGGCCAGATAATCCACGATCTCCGGCGGGGCCATGACGATGCGCCAGTTCAGGCGCAGTTCGCCCTTCCTGTTGCAGCTGCCCCAGCGAGTCTTCTGGTCGGCGATGATGACCCGGGGCGCGGGCAGATCCAGGGCCCGGGCGAAGAATCCAGCCCGGCCCGGCAGGAGGCGGGCGGCCTGGGCGCGATACCAGCGGACCAAGGCCAGGCGCACCTGTCCCGCCCGGCCCGCCACGGGCCAGGACAGGTCCACGGGCGCGATCAGCTCCCCATCTTCCAGGCGAACCGGCCCGGGCGGCCTGGCGGGCTGGACGCGCAGCTGGTATTCCCGGCCCAGGAAGGGCAGGCTCTCGCCGTCCAGATAGCGGCGTGGAGGCATGGGCAGGCCCTGCGCTGCGAATACCGCCTGCTGCTTCTTTATCCAAGCCGCCTTTTCGCGCACCACCTGGGCCACCTGGGCCTGGCTCACCCGTAGGGGAGCGCGCACCAGGACACCCCGCTCGGGGTCCACGGTGATGCCCACGGTCCGCCGCCGGCTGCTGCGCTGCAGCCGGTAGGCTATCCCGCCCTCGGCCTGGGCGGGGCTGCCGGGATCCGGCCGGCTCAATCCAGGAGCCCCATCATTCCGCGCAGCCGCTGCCAGATCAGGTCGCGGCCCTGGCCGGTCTCGGCCGAGAAGGCCACGGGCGCGCGGTCGAAGGGCGCCAGCAGGGGCTTGAGCTTGGCCAGGCGCGAGTTGGCCTGGTTGCGGGAAAGCTTGTCGGCCTTGGTCACGGTGGCCAGGATGGGAATGCCGTGGGACTGGAGCCAGTTCAAAAGGGCCAGGTCCTCGCCGCTGGGGTCGCGGCGGATGTCCAGAATAACCACCACGCCCTTCAAGGTGGGCCGGCCGATAAGGTAACCCTCGATCATCCGCCCCCAGGTGGCCTTGACCTCCAGGGGAACCTGGGCGAAGCCGTAGCCCGGCAGGTCCACCAGCCGCATCTGGTCGTCGTTTAAGCTGAAAAAGTTGATCTGCTGGGTGCAGCCAGGCCGGGAAGAAACCCGCACCATCTTCTTGCGCCCCAAAAGTGCGCGCAGCATCGAGGACTTACCCACGTTGGATCGCCCGGCGAAGGCCATCTCCGGCGGGCCGGGCGGAGGGTAGTGGGCCGGCTGCACGGCCGATGTCAAAAATTGGCAGTCGCGGACCGTGAAACTCATGAACCCACCTTGGCCCGGAGCCGCCCCCCGGCGGGCCGGAGGGCGGGAAGGATTGGCAGACCAGGCCCCCCATGCATTGGGGGACCAATTTAGCGGGAAATAGAGTACCATAATACTCTCCCGCGAGGCTAAGGAGGCCCGCCGCAATGACAAATACGCCCTCCCCGGCCCCTCCGGCGCGCAAACCGGACCTGGCCCTGCGCCCGGAGCCTCCGGAGGACATGTATCTGCGTTCCATCGCCCAGGAGGACCAGGAGTTCCTGCGCGGGTGGAAGAATTTGCATCGGCATTCCTTCTTTCACCAGGATATAATCACGCCGCAAATGCAGGGACGGTGGTTCGCCGGTTACGGCGAGCGCTTCGATGACTGGATGTTCATGGTGGTGCGGGAGGGCCGCCCCGCCGGCTGCCTGGGCTGGCGGCTCTGGCAGGGCCGGGCCGACCTCTACAACATCATCCGGGGCGAGGAGCCCCGGCGCGGCGACGGCCTGATGTCCAGGGCACTGCGGCTTCTGCTGAGCCACCTGCTGGCCGAGGGCCGCGCCGACATCGTGGCCCGGGTGATCACCGGCAACCCGGCCCTGGGCTGGTATGTGAAAAACGGCTTCGTGGTGGAGCGGGAGTTCGACGACCACTTCCTGCTGAACTTGGACCGGGCAGCGTTCACCCCCAGGTCCTACATAATAATCAGCGGAGACTAGGATAGGCATGATATCGGTTTTCGGTTCCAAGGTGGGCCAGGAGGAGTTGGAGGAAATACGCTCCAGCCTGGAAGGCCAGTGGATGGGCATCGGTCCCAAGACAGGCGCCTTTGAAAAGGCCTTCGCCCAGCGCCTCGGTCTCAAGGACTTCGCGCTCCTGGACAGCGGCTCCAACAGCCTGGTCATGGCGTGCAAGCTCCTGGACCTGCCGGCCGGGGGCGAGGTCATACTGCCGGCCTTCACCTGGATCGCCTGCGCTCACGCCGTGCTGCTGGCGGGCTGCCGTCCGGTCTTCTGCGACGTGGAGATGGACACCCTGAACGTCAGCGCGGCCACCATCGCCCCCTGCATCGGCCCCAAGACCTGCGCGGTGATGGTGGTGCACTACGCCGGCAAGCCGGTGCGCATGGACGAGGTGCTGGCCCTGGGCCTTCCGGTGATCGAAGACGCGGCCCACGCCGTGGACTCGCGCCTGGGAGACCAGCCCTGCGGCGGCATGGGCCAGGTGGGCATCTACAGCTTCGACGCGGTCAAGAACCTGGCCATGGGCGAAGGCGGGGGCGTTACCGCCCGCGATCCCGAGGCGGTGGCGCGGGCTCGGGCCTGGCGTTATTGCGGCATCGCCAAGAGCGGCTTCCAAGCCTCGGCCGACAAGGAGCGCTGGTGGGAATACCAGGTGGGCCAGGTCATGCCCAAATTCCTGCCCAACGATATCATGGCCTCCATCGGCCTGGCACAGCTCAAGAAGCTCGACGAGCTCCAGGCCTGGCGCAAGCGTATATGGGACGCCTATCAGCGGGAGTTCGCCGACCTGGACTGGCTGGTGCGTCCGGTCGAGCCCCTGGCCGACGAGCGCCACTCCTATTTCACCTACTTCGTGCGCCTTCCCGCGGGCAAGCGGGACCGCCTGGCCAAGGAGTTGTATCAGCGCGGCATCTACACCACCCTGCGCTATCACCCCCTGCACCTTTACCCCGTCTACGGAAGCGACGCCAAGCTGCCGGTAAGCGAGCGGCTCAACGAGGAGGGGCTAAACCTGCCACTGCACCCCAACCTGAGCTGGAAGCAGGCGGGGAAGGTGGTGGAGGAGGTGCGGGCGTTGGGGAAGCTGCTCTAGGGTCCATGGCGGCGGCGAGCATCAACCCAGGCAGCCAAGGCGACCAGCGCTATTACAAGCGCGCCCTCAACTTCGCCTTCATATGGAACCTCCAGCACCGCCCCCGGCGACGGCTGGTGGAGATGTTCATGAACCAGCTGCGGCCCGGGCCGGGGGAAAGCCTGCTGGATCTGGGCACCGCCGCCCTGCCCGAGCCCATGGAGAACGTGCTGGAGTGCCTCTATCCCTGGCCGGAGCGAATCCTGGCGGTGGGCACCGAGGACTGCTCTTTCCTGGAGGGCCGTTATCCGGGGCTGCGCTTCCAACGGGTGGAGCCGGGCGCCCACCTGCCCTTCGCCGATGACCAATTCGACCTGGGCTTCAGCAACGCCGTAATCGAGCACGTGGGCTCGCGCCAAAACCAAGGGCGCTTCCTGCGCGAGCTGGTGAGGGTGTCGCGGCGCTGTTTTCTGGCCACCCCCAACCGCTGGTTCCCCCTGGAGCTGCACACCCGACTGCCGCTTTTGCATTGGCTGCCGCCGGATATCTTCCGCGCGTTGCTGAACCGCCTGGGCTACGGCTTCTACGCCCGCGAGGAGAACCTCAACCTGTTGACCGCCCGCCAGCTGATGGGTATGCTCCCCTCGGGCGACGCGGGCCGCGCTGGCAGCCTCCGGGCGCGGCTGATGCGCAACCGCTTCCTGGGGCTGACCAGCAACCTGGCGCTGGTGATCGAGAAAACCACTCCCCCCGACGCCTCCCTCTGACCCCGCGCAAAGGCCGACTGGGCTTAACATGAGAGACCCGCGCACAAGCCTATCCCCCACCGAGCCCGTGGCCGTGCTGGGCGCGGGTTGCGCCGGCCTGGCCGCCGCCCGCCGCCTTTTGGAACGGGGCCTGCCGGTGGTGGCGCTGGAGATGGCCGGCCATCCCGGCGGCCTGGCCGGCGGGGTACGTATCGGCGGCAACGTCTACGAGTACGGCCCCCACATGTTCCACACCAACGATCCGGCCATCATGGCCTACGTGCGAGGCCTGGTGGGCGAGGCCCTGACCGTCTACCACCGCACCATCAAGATCAAGTTCAGCGGGTCATACTTCGACTTCCCCCTGGCCATGACCGACGTGGTGACCAAGCTGCCTCTGGCCACGGTGGCCCGGGCCGGCCTGAGCTGGGCCTGGCACTCCCTGGCCGACCGCCTGGCAAGGCCGGCGCGGGAAAACTCCGAGACCGTGCTTCAGCGCTACTACGGCCAAGTGCTCTACGAGGTGTTCTTCAAGAGCTACATCGAGCGGGTATGGGGCATAGGCCCGGCGGCCTTCTCGCCGGATTTCGCCCGCCAGCGCATACCCCGCATGCAGATCATGGAGTTCCTGGGGGGGCTGGCGCGCAAGCTCACCGGGTCCAAGCAGCCACCCTCGACTACCGATGGCTTCGTGGAAACCCTCGACGGGACCTTCTATTCCACCCCCCGCGGCTTCTCGCTCATCACCGACCGCATGGCCGCGGAGGTGGAGCGCCGGGGCGGCGAGTTCCTCCTTGGGGCCGAGGTCCGGGGCATCGAGTGCCGGGACGGCCGGGTGCGCGCGGTGCGCTATCGCCAAGACGGCCAGGAGCATACCCTGGCCTGCGCCGGCGCGGTGAGCACCCTGCCGGTGAACCTGGCCCTAGCCATGCTGGAACCGCCCGCGCCGATGGAGGCTGTCCAGGCCGCCCGGCGCCTGCGCTTCCGGCCCTCGGTCTTCGTGGGTTTCCTGGTGCGCCGCCAGCGGGTGCTGCCCGCCTCCTTCATGTACTTCCGCGAGCACAGCTTCAACCGCGTCTCCGACCTCGGCCAGTTCGGCATCGAGATCGACCCGCCGGGACACACCGTGCTGGTGGCGGAGATCGCCTGCGAGCAACATGAACGCCCCTGGACCGACGAGGCCTTCGCGGCGTCAAGCGTGCTGGGGGAGCTGCGGGCGGAGGGGCTGCTGGAGCCCGATGAGGTGGTGGAGACCCACGTCTACCGCTCGGCCCACGCCTATCCAGTCTATTTGCTGGATTACGAAGAGAATCTGGCCCGCTGTCTGAAGGCCATGGAGGACCTGCCCAACCTGGCCAGCGCCGGACGCCAGGGGCGCTTCCAGTACGTCAACGCCCACGTGGCCTTCAAGATGGGCCACGAGGCGGCCGAGAGGGTGCTCAGGTCCCTGTAGGCGGCTTCTCCACCCGCCTGCGTCCCAGCCTCCGTTCAATGAGCAGCCCCAACCCCAAAGCCAGGGACAAGGCGGCCAGGGGCAGCAGGTGCAGGCTGAAGCGCGGCGGATAGGCCGAGACCTTCACGTACAGGTAGGGCGCGAGCAGGCCGGCCAGGCTCATCCCCAGGGCCAGGGGATAGCGCCTCAGTTCTCCGGGCCGCCAAACCAGGGTCAGAAGCCCCAAAAGCGTCCCCGGCACCAGCAGCCAAGCCGTCCAGGAAGGCTGACCCTCGCTGGCCGCCAACAGCACGTAGTAGTTCCAGGCCCGGCCGTCCCAGGTGTGGATATTCAGGAAGTTCAGGTTGCCGGGGGCGATCAGGGTGAAGAGCCCGCCGAACCACCAGTTGTGTAAGGCAACCAACAGCGCCCCCGCTCCCAAAACTCCCAGATAGACGGCCAGCCAGCGCCATTTTTCACCGAAGCTCATCCAAAAGGTCCGCCAGGCCGTGGCCGTTCCACCCTGGCCAGGTTCCAGGCAGAACAACCCCAGGCTAGCCAGCACTCCCAGGTGGTCCTGACGCACCCAGAAGGCAAGCACCGCCGCTCCCCCGGCCAACAAGGCCCCCCAGAAGCCCTTGGTGCCCGCGCGCAGCACCGCCCAGGCCGTGGCTATCACCGCAAACATGCCCAGATGTTCCTGCAGTCCCCGGCCCAGGTGATATCGGAATGGTCCGAGCAGCTCCGGGGCCAGAAAGAGAAAGCCGGCCAAGAGCGCCGGCCAGGTCCCCAGGCCTAAAAGCCGAGCCACCGCCGTGGTCACGGCGGCGGTGCCCAGGGCCGACCACACGTCCAGGAGGTTCTGGGCCGCCGCCGACTGGCCGAAAAGGGTGTGCAGCGCTCCCACCACGTAGCGGTAGATGGGCTGCATGTGCCAGACGCCGTCGGCCGCGTCCAGCCAGTCGCGGGTGAGGAATATGCGCCGGGCCAGGTTCTGGTAGGTCAGCCAGTCGTCGCCTTGGCTGTAGAAGGTCATGGCCCCGGCCTCGGAGCCATAGAGCCAGAGGAACCAAGCCAGCACTCCGGGCCCCAGCACCGCCAGCACCGTCAGCCCCGGGCGGCCGGCCCGAGGGGCCCAGGCCGCCGGCCGCAGCCCGGCGTCCAGGGCCAGGCCGGCGCTGGCCAGCACCGCCGCCGCTGCCAGGGGCAGCAGATGGACGGGGTCGGAGATATGCCTGACCAGCAGGTGGGGCAGCCCCGCGGTCAAGGCCATCAGAAGCACGAGCCAGGCGTCAACGATCCGCCGCCGCCAGAGCGCCCCCAAGGCCCAGAACGCCCAGCCCGTCAGCCAGGCCAGGAAGCCGTAGTTGATGGCCTTGGCCAGGGCCAGCCATACCTCAAGCCTGCCGGAGGAAATGGTCAGCCCTGACTGGTTGCGCCAGAGCACGCCTTGCTGGAAAGCGGGTTCCACCCTGCCCCCGGGCCAGACCAGCACCGGCACCAGCGACCAGTTGCCGGGACCGTAGCGCAGACGGCCCTCGACCTTGAAGGCCCCGCCGGGCAGGGCGGCGGGATCCAGACGCGAGGCCTCGGCTAGCCCGGGCACCAGCGGCGCCTCGCGAAATCCCCCGGAGACGTCATAACCCTTCACCGAGCCCCCCTCCAGGCCCGAGGCCACCACCGCCAATCCCGCGCCTTCGGGCACCCGCGCCATGCCCTGGAACTCCACGCCCAGCCAGAAACCGCCCGGCGGCGGCGTGGGCCCCCGGTTCATCCACTCGATGGGAAACTCGCGGGCGTTGCTCCAGGGCCTGTCCAGGAGTTCGCTCAAGCCGGGTCGCCAGAAGGTGGAGTAGGTGCGCTCCCACTGGCCTTCCTGCACGGCGCGGGGGGTGGCGTAGACCCGCACCTCCCAACCGCCGGCCGGGGCCATGATGGACATGACCAGTTTCAGCACCACCAGCAGGGCCAGCGCGAGATAAGGCAACCGCTGGTTCAGGTAGGAGCGGTCCAGGATCGCCAGCAGGGGCAGCACGCCGGCCGCCACCCAAAACTCGGACCGGTGGGACCAGGGAAGTCCGTCGAACATGAGCTCCATGCGCGAGGGCAGGACAAGGAAGGCCGCCAGGAGGACCATGGCGGCCAGGCCGGCCAATGAAAGCAGCTCCTGGTCCTTCTCCTGGGTCAAGCGCCAACCCCCTCCTTCCCGCGCCGCCCATGCGCCGCGGTTTCATTTTTAGCCTATCGCCGCCCCCCTGCCAAGAACTAAGGCCGATGGATTTTTCTGAATCGGCGCTGATGATATAATGAGGCCGAAAACAAGCCGCACCGAGCCTGGCGGGGGCGTTTGACGGGAGCATCCCCGATGAACCGAGTATTGATCGTAGCCAGAGAGCCGGAGGTGCAGAAGACCATCCGCTCTTGCTTCGATGGACAATACGGAGTGGAGGTGGCGGCCAGCCACGCCGCCCTCTGGGGCCTGCCCAAGGCCCGGCGTTTCGACTACCTTTTCGTTGATGTGGGGCTTCTGGGCGAGGCGGCCATGGTTGACGGCCGCGCCGACTACAAGGAGGCCGTGCAGACCCTGCGCGACAATTTCCACAGCGCCCAGGTCGTGGTCATGAGCAGCCCGGCCATGATCCGCAACGCCGTCAACGCCGTGCGCGCCGGCGCCAGCGACTACCTCACCTACCCCATCGACCCCTCCGAGGTCCGCCACGTCAAGGAGACCATCGAGCAGTCCTTGAGAGTGCAGTCGGAGCTGCAGTACCTGCGCGACACCTTCTGGCAGGAGGACTCGCTGGAGCTGGTGCGCACCAAAAGCCCGCTCATGCAGAAGGTCTTCGAGAAGGTGCGCTCCGTGGCCCCCACCAAGAGCACGGTACTCCTGGCGGGAGACACCGGCACCGGCAAGGGCGTGCTGGCCAAGCTCATCCACCGCCACAGCAACCGCAAGGGCCACCAGTTCATCAGCGTCCACTGCGGGGCCATTCCCGACACTCTTTTGGAAAGCGAGCTTTTCGGCCATGAGAAAGGGGCCTTCACCGGAGCCGTGCGGCGCAAGCTGGGCAAGTTCGAGATAGCCGACGGAGGCACCATCTTTTTGGACGAGGTGGGCACCGTGACCCCCCCCGCCCAGATCAAGCTGTTGCAGGTATTGCAGGACAAGACCATCCAGCGGGTGGGCAGTGAAAAGGACATCGCGGTGGACGTGCGCATCATCGCCGCCACCAACGTGGATCTCACCCGCATGGTAAAGGACGGCCGCTTCCGCAGCGACCTCTACTACCGGCTCAACGTCTTTCCCATCGAGATTCCCCCCCTGCGCGAGCGCACGGAAGACATCCACCTGTTCGCAGACCTCTTTCTGGCGCGCCTTAACAAGTTCTACGGCAAGAACATCGCCGAGGTGCACCCGGAGGTCATGGATGCCTTCGAGGCCTATCCCTGGCCCGGCAACATCCGCGAGATGGAAAACCTCATCGAACGGGCCTATATCCTGGAAAAATCCAACGTGCTGACCCGCGAAGGCTTCCCCAGCGACCTCTTCCAGGGCGAGGTCCGGGGGGAGAGGTTCACCGCAGACCTGCGCCTGACTCTGGGCGAAGCCCGCCGCCGGGCGGTGGAGCGCCTGGAGCGGGAATACCTGCGCGAGCTCCTGGCAGTTAACAAGGGACGCATCAACGCCAGCGCGGCCCAGGCCGGCATCACCACCCGCCAGCTGCACAAGCTCATGACCAAGTTCGGCCTGAACAAACAGGAATTCAAGTAGGCCCGTCCGTCATGGCTGGCCCTGCCCGGGGTTTTTGTTTTTTCCCGTCACCACCCGGGTATAATAAAGGCCAAGTGAGCGCCCCGCCCCTTTATCCACCAAAGCCCCGCCGTGCATGGCGGGCAGGCAGAGGGATGGCGACATGCAAGCCAAGAAGCCGGATTATTTCTCCGCCCTCTACGACGTGGCCAAGGTAATCAACGCCTCGCTCGACCCCGGCCAGGTCCTGAAACAAATCGTGACCCAAGTGGCCAAGGCCATGAACGCCAAGGCCTGCGCCCTGCGCGTGCTGGGCTCAAGGCGCAAGCGCCTGCTGATGGGGGCCAGCTGCGGCCTGTCCAAGGGCTATCTGCACAAGGGCCCCATCGTGGTCAGCGAAAGCGGCCTGGACCAGAAAGTGCTCAAGGGCGAAACGGTCTACATGAAGGACGCTCAGACCGACCCCGACTTCCAGTACGGCGAGCGGGCCAAGGCCGAGGGCATCCACTCCGTGCTGGTGGTGCCCCTGATGGTGGGCAAGAAGGCGGTGGGGGTCCTGCGCGTCTACTCCGGCGAGGTGCGCAAGTTCGGCAAGGACGAGATCAAATTCCTGGAGGCGGCGGCCAACCTGAGCGCCATAGCCCTGGACAACGCCCGCCTGCACCAGGCCCTCAAAAAGGACTATGACCTGTTGGTGGCCAACACCGACCGCCTGGATGACAACTAGGGCGAGGGCGAGGGACCCCGCCAGCGTGGAGCTTCCGTCCGACCCAACCGCCAGAACGGCGTAGCAGGAGGCCGTCATGGTTCGCATAGGCATTAACGGCTTCGGCCGCATCGGCCGCCAGGTCTTGAAGGCCGTCATGGAAAGGCACCCCGACACCCTGGAGGTGGCGGCGATCAACGACCTGGGTGACGTGAAAACCAACGCCCATCTCTTCAAATACGACACCAACTACGGCCGCTTCCCCGGCATGGTCGAGGCCCGGGAGCAGTCCATCGTGGTCAACGGCCCCGAGGTGCAGAGCCTGTCCTACCGCGATCCCCAACAAATTCCCTGGGACGACCTGGGAGTGCAGATCGTGGTGGAGAGCACCGGCCTGTTCCTTACCGGCCCCAAGGCCGCGGCCCACCTGGAGGCCGGGGCCAAGAAGGTCATCCTGAGCGCCCCAGGCAAGGAGATCGACGCCACCTTCGTGCTGGGCGTCAACCACGACACCTACAACCCCAAAAAGCACAACATCGTCAGCAACGCCTCCTGCACCACCAACTGCCTGGCCCCGCCCACCAAGGTCATCCACGACAACTTCGAAATCATCAAGGGTTTCATGACCACGGTGCATTCCTACACCAACGACCAGCGCATCCTCGATCTGCCCCATAAGGACCTGCGCCGGGCCCGGGCCGCGGCCATGAACATCATCCCCACCACCACCGGCGCGGCGCGGGCGGTGGGCCTGGTCATCCCCGAGATGAAGGGCCGCCTGGACGGCTATGCCCTGCGCGTGCCCACCCCCACCGTCTCGGTGGTCGACCTCACCGTGCAGCTGGCCAAGAAAACCACCACCGACGGAGTGCGCGCGGCCCTCAAGAAAGCCGCCGCCGGCCCCCTGAATGGCATCATGGGCTGCGAGGAGGAACCGCTGGTCTCCAGCGACTTCAAGGGCGACGCCCACTCATCCATCGTCGACATCGAGTTCACCCAGGTCCTGGGCGACGATCTCATGAAGCTCGTCACCTGGTACGACAACGAGTGGGGCTACTCCTGCCGGGTCACCGACCTGGCCGCCCTCATGGCCGAAAAGGGCCTCTAACGGCGTGCCGCCGCAGCCATAGCGGGCCGTGGGGTTGGTTGGTGAGAACGGCTCTTGCCGGCCCCCACTGAGGGCTTGGCGTATGAAGACGAAGGCGGGCGGGGTTCATCCCCGCCCTTTTTCTATTCCAGAGTGGCAGGGCCCGGCGAAACCGTCGCGCCCCAAAAGGAGGGCCCCGGGCGGCTAGGGGGACCGCCCGGGGCGAAGGAGAGGGGAGGTGGATGGAAAGTTGCTGGTTGGGGCGGGGTCACCCCCGCCTCAAACTTATATGTAGCCTCGCAACGGGAGCCCGCAAGACCTGTTCTCGCGAGGGCATCCCCCGACACGCTACGACTTCGGCGGCACGCCGACCTCCTCCCAGCCGGTGCACATGGCCTTGAGGTGACAGGTCAGGGTGTGACCGGTGGTGGTCATGTAGACGTGCACCACCAAAAAGGCCAGGAAGCCGAACATACCGGCGGTATGGATAAAGGCCACCGTGGAGAGGGTCAGCTTGGCGCCCCAGCCCCACAGCGCCCAGGAGTTGTAGAAGTAGTACAGAAAGCCGGTGGCCATCTGGGCCGGGATCAGGATCAGGGAGATGCTCAGGTAGGTCATGCGCTGCAAGGGGTTGTGCTTGTCGCGCTCGCTCTTGGGCACCGGATGGGGCTTGCCCTGGAAGATGCCGACCATGTAGTAGAGCGCCACGTCGATCAGGCGCTTGGTGGTGGGGATGTACTGCCGCCATTCGCCGGTGGTGGCCATCCAGAACAGCACGAAGGCGTAGAGCACCAGCCAGGTCCAGGCGCAGAAGTTGTGCACCTCCACCGCCCGCTTGAAGCCCAGCCAGGTGTAGGAGCCGTGGATCTCCAGACCGGTCACCGCCAAGACGATGATCAGGACGGCCTGGGCCCAGTGCCAGAAGCGCTCGAAACGGGTGTAGAGGTACAAGGGCTTGTTGCCGTTGCCGTTGCCGTTCATTTCCCAATGCTCCCCATTAGGCCTGATGGTCATGGTTGCCGTTCTTGCGCCGCGCCACCGCGCGGCCGAGGCCGTGCAGCCCCACGCCCAAGAGCGCCGCCGCCGCGATACCCCAGCCTAAGTAGTTCAGGGGGCGGTTGTAGTCTCGGCCGGGCATGTAGACGCCGCTGATGCCCTTCAGGCGGCTGTCGACGGTGTGGCACTCCTGGCAGGAGACGGCCTTATCCTTGGGCGCCACCATGTGGGAGGTCTGGAAGAAGTACCTAGTCTCCACGAAGTCGTACTGGCCGCTGTAGGGCAGGTCCACGTAGGCCATGCCCGCGGATATGGCCTTGTTCCAGTCGTAGTCGCTCCAATAGGCGCCGCTGCCCGGAGGTCCGAAGAGCTTGGGCACCACCATGGTGTTGTTGCTTTTGTCATAAGGCTGGCGGCCGGTGTGCAGCTTGAAGGGATAGATGCGCGAGTTGGCATCGCCCGGGTCGCCGTCGATCTTGGCCAGGGTCACCGGTTGGCTGGGGTCGATCTTGGTATAGGCCATCACGTTGGTGATGGAGCCGTTGAACCACTGGTAGACGGGCCTGACATCCTTCTGCCAGGTGAAATCGCCCTTCATGCCGTCGTAGGAAGGCGGGCCAAGGGGTCCCTTCTTCTTTATGGGTTTGCCCTCGGCGTCACGCTGGCCGGCGGTGGCCCAGTCCCAGCGCATTTTGGTGGGCAGCTTGCGCGCGAACTCGGGGATGTGGCAGGTCTGGCAGGCCACCTTGTCGGTGTGGTCGTTGAGCTTGACGTCGACCTTGTGCGGCGTTTCGGAGTGGCAGCTCTCGCAGGTGATGCGGCTGATCTGATCGTCCTTCAGAAGCGAGATGCGGGTGGCCGCCGCCGGGGTCTTGTAGGCGCGCCCGGAAATCTTGTGGGCGATGGTGGTGTGGCAGCGGGTGCAGGCGAAGTTGGCGCCCTTGGCGTCCATGTGCACGTCCAGGTTGCGATCGGGATTCTTCATGGAGGAGTCCAGATCGCCATGCTTGACCATGTCGCCGCCACCGCCGTAGAAGTGGCAGGTGCCGCAGTTGTCGCGCGAGGGCCGCGCCACGCTCTGGGCCACCTTGTTCCACTCCGGAGGCAGGAAGGTCTCCGGGCCCATCTTCTTGGGCTCGCTGGCCGGGTTGCCCGCCCCGGCCGGAAACTTCTTGTAGGTTCCGGTCTGCTCATGGCAGACCAGGCAGTCCACGTTCTCCTGCTTGGCGAAGTCGAAGTTCTTGTCCTTCCAGCCGTAGCCCGCGTGACAGGAGGTGCAGCGCGGCTCGTTGGAAGGCATCGCGATACAGAAGTTGTTCACCACCAGCCCGCCCTTGCCCAGTTTGGCCTCGGGCGGGGCATCGGGGCTCAGCCAGGTCCAGTGGATGGTCTTCATCACCTGGCCCGCCGCCTCGTTGTGGCAAGAGAGACAGGCCTTGGTCACCTCGGGCCCGCTCTTGAAATCCTGCTTCAGCGCCTCGAACTTGCTGTGGTCGGCGGTGACCCAGCGCGCGGCGGGTTTGGGCATATCGCTATTGGCCCCGGCTGGCTGGGCCGGGAAACCCCAGGCCATGGCCAGGCAGACCACCAGCAGCCCCAGCTTGATACCCCTGATCAATTGCGGCCTCCTCGCATTTCCGGTTGGTCGACGTTCTCCAGCAGACTCGCTAGCTCTCCGAAAAGGCAGGGGGCGCCCCTGCTTCCTCCGGACTTTCCCATGAGCAACGCCCGTGCCAAGCCCGCACTTAACACCCACAAATAAATTTCATTGTTTTTATTGATTTTTTATCGTTAATCCTCCCCGACACCGCGATTCAGGTTCCGGGCTTCGGCGTTAATTGTTTAGTTAACCTTAACAACCGGAAGCCTGGCCTGTTGCCGCTCCCGGCGGAGGAAATTCCAGACCGTAGCCGCCCCATTTTTCATACCGGACCGTAGCATTGCGCACCAAACCTACCTTTTTGTAGCCAGCGGCAGGCGCCTTGCCGCCCCTCAACAGATGAGCGCGAGAACCCGCCGATACCGCGAACATTATCGTGATTGTTTTTTATTTAAATAAGTTAATCCGCAAGAGCCATCCCTGCCCCGGACCGGCCTTGGCCTGCTGGGGCGGGCAAGGGCCAAAGGCACGCTTCTTGCCATTCCTCTGGTCATGAAAGAAGGCCTCGGACAAGCCAAGCTCGAGTTCTACCGGCGGCTGAGCCGCTCCATCAGTTTTGGATGCGGGCTTAATCCCTTCCTGGAGCGCTTGCTTGACATCATGGTCAGCGTCCTGGCGGCCCGGGAGATCGCCGTGGCCTTGGCCGAGGTGGAGGACAAAGGCCTGCTGGTACGCCTCAGCCGGGGCTGGTGCCCGGAGGCCGCCGCCAAGGTCCTGGCCGGGCTGGAGACTGACCAAATCTTCGACAACGCCCCCGCGGGCCGGCCATTCTATGTCCTGCGCTGCCCCGGCCGTCCCCTGGTGGCCACGCCTCCCGCCACGCCTGCGCCCGACCGCCAAGCCGTACGGCTCCTGGGAGCGCCCATCGGCCAAGGGCGTGAACCCCTAGGCCTGCTGCTGGCCGACCGCCTCTTCGGCGACGAGGTCGAGCCCGGCGAAGACCTGGCCTTCCTGGCCGAGTTGGCGGAGCTGGTGGGCCAGTTTCTGGTCTTGGACCAAGAGATGCGCCAGGCCGCGGCGGTCCACCCTGACAACAGCGGGAGCCCTCTCCCGCGCCCTCCCCTGGGTCAACTGGCCCTGGCCGGCCAAAGCCGGGCCATCCGTCAGGCGCGCAACCTCTTGGAACAAGTCGCCCCCAGCAGGGCCCCAGTCCTGCTCCTGGGCGAGACCGGGGTGGGCAAGCGGACGGCCGCCCAATTCATCCATCAGCACAGTGGACGTGTCGGCGGGGAGTTGATCAGGACCAACTGCGCGGCCTGGCCAGAAGACCGGCTGGAGGCCGCCCTTTTCGGCTGCGAGCCGGGGGCCTGCCCGGTGATGGCCGGACCGCTCACCGGCAGCCTGGAGTTGGCGCACCGGGGCACCATTTATATGGAGAGCATCGAGCTCCTGAGCCTGCCCCTACAGGCCAAGCTCCTGCGCCTTCTACAGGATGGCGAACTGGAGCGCCTGGGGGGAACCCGCCCCCGGCCCGCCGAGGTGCGGGTGGTGGCCGGGTGCCAGTGCGATCTTAAAAGCGAGGTGGACCGCTTCCGCTTCCGCGAGGACCTCTACTACCGCCTCAATGTCTTCCCCGTGCATTTGCCCGCGCTGCGGGAGCGGGTCGAGGATATCCCCCTGCTGCTCGATCACCTGCTCGACATTTTGGCCGAGGACCTGGGCCGTTGCCTCCGCCTCACCCCCAGAGCCATGGAGCGCCTGTGCGCCTACCACTGGCCGGGCAATCTGCGCGAGTTGGCCAATCTGCTGGAGCGCATCGCCCTTTTGGCCGACGATGAGCGGGTGGACTTGCCGGAGCTGACGGCCTTCCTGGCACCCCGGCCGGAGAGGCCGGCCACGGACTTGGCCGGGCATTCCCTCTCCCGCCTGGAGGAGATTGAGCGGCGGGAGGTGGTGGCGGCCCTGGAGCGCCACAACTGGGTGCAGTCCCACGCTGCCCGCGATCTGGGCCTCACCCTGCGCCAGATCGGCTACCGCATCAAGAAGTATGGCCTGAAAAAGGCCGCCACGAAATCCTTGGGCCGCGCTCCGTCCCACCCCCGGCTGCCGCTGCACGCCCGGCACCCCGCCCCGCGCTGAGCCCCTCCCCTCGGCCAGCCCGACATTGACAGCCCACCGGCGCCGCTGTAGATAGGGCCCATGAACACCGCCGCCCACAACACCCCCGCGGCCAGGACTCCGCCGCGCGCGGTCATCTTCGATCTCGACGGGGTTATCTTCGACTCCCTGGCCGCCAACGTGGCCTTCTACAACCACATCCTGGAGGCCATCGGCCAGCCGCCCCGGGCCGAGGAGGCTCTGGACATCATCCATCGCGAGCCCATGGACATCTCCATGCAGGCCCTGGTCGGCCGGGGGCCCGAGTACGACCGGGCCATGGCCTATTGGCGCACCATGGACTCCGCTCCCTTCCTAGACCTGCTCTCGCTGTATCCTTACGTGCGCGAGACCCTGGACGGCCTCCGCCAGCGCCTCACCCTGGCCGTGGCCACCAACCGCACCCTTACCGCGCGTTCATCCCTGGCCCGCTTCGATCTTCTGGAGTTCTTCGTCGAGGTGGTCACGCCGCTGGATGCCGGCGTGCCCAAGCCCGACCCGGCCCTGATGCTCTTGCTGCTTGAGCGCCTGAGGCTGAGCCCCGGCGAGGTGGTCTACGTCGGCGACACCAACGTGGACCAGGGAGTCTGCGAGGGCAGCGGCGTGCGACTGATCGCCTTCCGCAATCCCCACCTCAGGGCCTGGGCCCACGTAGATGACTTCCGCCAGATTCCGGGCCTGTTGGGGCTGTAGCAACCACCCCTTACGCAACGGCCCTTGACGGACGCCTTCGCCTTTCAGTTAAATAAGATAAAGACAGGTTGACGGACCCAGCCAAGAGAGGGGAACGCCATGCCGACTTATGAGTACCGTTGCGATAAATGCCGGGAAGAATTCAGCGTAATTCTCACCGTGAGCGAGCACGAGGCCGGCAAGGTTTCCTGCCCCAAGTGCAAGAGCAAAAAGCTCAGCCAGCTCTTGACTGGCTTCCACGCCATCACTTCCAAGAAGAGCTAGAAAGAATCTAGCCCCCCAGCAGCACCAGGCGCACGTCCATGACGTTGGTGCGGGTGGGCCCGGTGATGATCAGGTCGCCCAGGGGCGCGAAAAAACCGTAGGCGTCGTGGCGGGCCAAAAAGTCCCGGGCCTTCAGGCCCCGGGAGGCCGCCCGCGCCACGGTCTGGCCGTCGGCCCAGGCCCCGGCCGCGTCGGTGGGCCCGTCGGTGCCGTCGCTGCCCGCGCTCACCACCAGCACCCCCTCCAGGCCGGCGATATCCAGGGCCGCGGCCAGGGCGAACTCCTGGTTGCGGCCGCCCTTGCCGGGGCGTTCACCCAGGGTCACCGTGGTCTCTCCGCCGCTGATGAGGCAGCAGGGCGCGGCTAGGGGATGGCCGCTGGCGCGCACCTCTTGGGCCAGGGCGGCGTGCACCCGGGCCACCTCGCGGGTTTCGCCTTCAATGGTGGAGCTCAGTATCAGGGGCCGGTAGCCCAGGCCGCGGGCTTTTTCCGATGCGGCGGTCAGGGCCTGGCGGTTGCTGGCAATCACCAGGTTGCTCACCCGCGCGAACCACTGCTCGCCCGGCTTGGGGGTGTCAGGTAGCTGCCCGGCCAGGCCCGCCCGCGCCCGCTCCCGCACCGGGATGGGCAATTTTTCCCATAGGCCGTAGCGGTCGAAGATATCGCCGACCTGGGCCCAGGTGGAGCCGTCGCCCACGGTGGGGCCGGAGGCGATCACGTCCAGGCGGTCACCCACCACGTCGCTGACGATCAGGCTGATCACCCGCGCCGGGGAGGCCAGGCGGGCCAGGCCGCCGCCCTTGACCGTGCTCAGATGCTTGCGCACGGCGTTGATCTCGGCGATGTCCGCGCCGCAGGCCAGGAGCAGGCTGGTGGCGCGCTGCTTGTCGTTCAGGGAGATGCCCGGTGCCGGCGCCACCATCAGGGCGCTGCCCCCTCCCGAGAGCAGGCATAAGATCAGGGTGTGCTCGTCGGCCCCGGCCAGGAGTTCGGCCAGCTTGGCCCCCGCCTCCACCCCGCGCCGGTCCGGCACCGGGTGGCTGGCCTCCAACATCTCCACCACTCGGGTGGGGGCGGCGTGGCCGTCCTTGACCACCACCCGCCCGGCCGTCAGGCGCTCGCCCAGCACCTCCTCCAAGGCCTGGGCCATGGGCGCCCCCGCCTTGCCCGCGCCCACGGCGATGATCCTGTCGAAGCCGGCCAGGTCCAGAACCTCTCCGCCTAGGCGCAAAAGATCGCCCTCCCGCCGCAAGGCCGTCTTGAGGGCTAGGGCGGGGTCCACGGCGGCCAGCGCCGCCTCCAGGATGGCGCGAGCGTGGGAACGCGGGTCGCTGGCGGGCATGGCATGGTCTCCCTTGGCGCTATCCGGCCAGGCCCGGGCGGGGCGGCGGCCGCGGAGATTTAGTTTGGGGCCGGTCTTGACAGCCTCGGCCCGGGATATCAGTATAGGCCCATAATCCAGGCCCCAATCCTGCGAGGACCCATGATCTTCATCTACCGGCTGCTCGGCTTTATCGACTGGCTTCTAACCGCCTACATGTGGGTGGTGATCGCCTCGGCGGTGATAACCTGGGTGAACCCCGACCCCAACAACCCCATCGTGCGTTTCCTGCGGGCGGCGACCGAGCCGGTCCTCTGGCGCATCAAGCGGCGCATCCCCACCAATTTCGGCGGGCTGGACATCGCCCCCATGCTCGTGATTTTCGCCATCATCTTCGTGCAGCAGGTGATCATACCCAGCCTGGCCTCCCTATTGGCACGCTAGCCCGGCCGCTAGGGCGCGTCCGCCGGCGCAAGGCTACCCGTCCCGCCCGCGATCAACGGCCATAAAGCCGCGTGACGACCGAGGCCGCCGCGAGCAGCCAGGGAAGGGCGGGCCTGATCAGGACTTGAAGCCCACCTCGACGATGAAGTCGCCGGCCTTGGTGGAAAAAGGGATGGCGATGATGGGGCCGTTGGTCATGTGCTTGATGGTGTGATTGACGCCGCTGATCACGGTGGGGATTCCGGCCGTGAGCACGATGCCCTTTTCAGCCAGCTCCCGCCGGGCGTCGCCGGAGATCATGTTGGTGATCTCGCCCACCGCGTCCTGCACTTCACGGGTGATGGCGGTGACCTTCTCGCCAAACATGTTGCTTACGATGAAGCAGATCGACGCCGCGGAAAAGGATACGGAAAGCGACCCCTCGGTCTCGCCGGTGATGCCGATCACTCCCGAAACATCCCCGCCGGCCAACTGGTCCTTCTTGAGAAAGGGCTTGCCGCTGACAGCGTCGGTGAAGGCCATGGTCTTGAGAACGTTGATGGTGGCCTTGAGGAAGGGATTGATGTATTCGACATTCATCGGCGGAGCGCCCCGTTGTTATTCATTTTGCGCGGGTTGGCGTTGGGAAATAATTCATAAAATTAGCATGGGCTTCCCGGCTTTGCAAGCAGCCTCGGGGGTGGAAAGGGAATGAAAATGCAGCCGTGGCTCACCGTCAATTCCAGACTGGACCTGGACCATCCTGTGCTCAAGGTGGAGACCGCCCGCCGCCGCAATCAGGACGGGGTGGAGCATGACTTCGTGCTCTTGCACAGCCCGAATTGGGTCAACGTGGTGCCTGTCACCCCCAGCGGCCAGATGGTGCTCATCAACCAATGGCGGCAGGGAAGCCAGGAGGCGACCCTTGAGATTCCCGGCGGCATCATCGACCCAGGCGAGAGCCCGGAGCAGGCCGGAGCGCGCGAGCTGCGGGAGGAGACCGGCTACCAGGTGAGCGAAATGGTCTACCTGGGCCAGGTCAACCCCAACCCGGCGCTGTTCGACAACCGCTGCCACACCTACCTTGCCAGGGGTTGCCGCCTGGACGGCCCCTCCCGCCTGGAGCCCACCGAGCGCATCGAGGTCGTCACCGCGCCGGTCTCGGCCCTGCCCGGCCTGGTGCGGGAGGGCCGCATCATCCATAGCCTGGTCATCGCCGCCCTGGCCTTCTTCTGGCTGAGCGGCCTGCCCGAGGCTCAGGTGAATGCGGGATCAGCGGGCCTCGCGGGCCTTGCCCCCGGCCCCGAATTGAGGTAAGCCACTCTAAGCCTGTTTAGCGCCCGCGCGGGGAGGAGAAGCCATGGTTGACCAGAACCTGATGGCCCGGCTGCCCAAGGTGGACCAGGTGCTGGCCGAGCCAATCCTGGGTGAAGCCCTGGCCGAACTGCCCCGGGCGCTGGTACTGGAGGCCGTGCGGACGGTCCTGGAAGAGCTGCGTGCTGCCCTGCTCTCCGGCCAGGCCCCCATGCCCCAGACCCTGACCGCCGTCGCCGTGGCCGAGGCCGCCGGGGGGCGCGCGCGCGAGTCGGCCCGGCCCAGCCTGCGCCGCCTGATCAACGCCACCGGAGTGGTGGTGCACACCAACCTGGGCCGCTCGCTGCTGGCCGAGGCCGCGATTCAACGGCTGCTGGAGCTGAACCGCACCTATACCAACCTGGAGTACGACCTGGCCAAGGGCGCGCGCGGCAGCCGCTATGTCCACGTGGCCGGGATCCTCCGGGAAATCACCGGGGCCGAGGCCGCACTGGTGGTCAACAACAACGCCGCGGCGGTCTACCTCTGCCTGCAAAGCCTGGCCGAGGGCCGGGAGGCCATCGTCAGCCGCGGCCAGTTGGTGGAGATCGGCGGCTCTTTCCGCATCCCCGACGTCATGGCCAAGAGCGGGGCGATTCTCAAGGAGGTGGGGGCCACCAACAAGACCCATCTGCGTGACTATGAAAAGGCCATCACCTCCAACACCGGCCTGCTGCTCAAGGTTCACACCAGCAATTTCGCCCTGGTGGGCTTTCATCAGGAGGTTCCGCTCAAGGACCTGCGAGTTCTGGCCGACCGCTACCACATTCCTCTGATGGAGGACCTGGGCTCGGGCGTCCTCCTGGACCTGGCGCGCTTCGGGCTGCCCAAGGAGCCCACGGTGCAGGAAGCCCTGGCCGACGGCGCGGACCTGGTCACCTTCAGCGGAGACAAGCTCCTGGGCGGGCCCCAGGCGGGCATCATCCTGGGCCGGACCGACTTCATCGAGCGGGTTAGGGTCAACCCCCTGAACCGCGCCCTGCGCATCGACAAGCTCACCCTGGCCGCCCTGGAGGCCACACTGGAGCTGTATCGCGATCCCCAGCGGGCGGCGGCCGAGATTCCCACCCTGCGCATGCTGGCCACGCCCTACGATGAGCTGCGCCGGCGCGCCGCAGCCCTGGTCCGGCGGCTTATGGCCCTGGGGCTGCCCCGGCTCAAGGCCATCACCCTGGAGGGTCAGAGCCGGGTGGGCGGAGGAGCTTTGCCCCTGGCCGCGCCTCGCACCCGCCTGGTGCAAGTGAGCGTCGAGGGCATGAGCCCCACCCGCCTGGAACAGGCCTTGCGCGCCGCGCCAACGCCGGTCATAGCGCGCCTGGAAGATGGCCGCCTGCTCATGGACGTGCGCACCCTGGTGGGCGACGACGCCCGCGTCATGGTCGAGATTCTGGCCGGCCTGGCTGCCTGACGGCGGCCGCCCGACAAAGGGGGGGAATCGGCGTGAGCCCAGAAAACAGCACCTCGCCCGAGGGCATAACCTACGAGACCCTGCTGCGCTTCGAGGAAACCTTGAAGCCGCCCTTCCGCCGCGCCTTTGAGAGCGGCCGGGTCGACCTCTTGCCCCTGCCCTCCCTGGACCCCGACTCCGACGACCCTCTGGCCCGGGCCGCGGCCAAGGGCCGGGCGGTCTTCGACGAAAAAAACGGCCGCCTGGTCGTCCCGCTGTGGCTGGAAGGCAAGCCCTTGGGTCTTCTGGTGGTCTGGGGGGTGAGCGCCGAGCGCCTGACCCCGGCGGTCAGCCCCTTCCTCTCGGCCCTAGTGGAGGCTGGCCTGGAGATGGCGCGCCTGCGCCTGGCCGCAGAGACCGACGGCCTGACCGGGCTGGCCAACGAGGCCGCCCTGGACAATGCGCTGGTCGGCGCGCTATCACGGCTCACCCCCTCTAAGGTTCGCGGCCGGCCCGCGCTGGACCGCCAGGGAGGCGGCCAGGGGCTCTCCATTCTGGCCCTGGAGCCCGAGGGCCTGGGCGGCCTGGTGGACCGCTTTGGCCGGCGCTTCGCCGATCGCCTGCTCAAGGAAGTGGCCCGCCGGGTGCGCGAGCTGGGACCGCCGGTGCTCTGCGCGGCGCGGGCGGGGTATTGCTTCCTGCTGCTCTTGGAGGGAGGCGCGGCGGTGGTGCGCGAGTTGGCGGCCCGCCTGCGCCGGGAGGTAAAGTCCTTGGAACTCGCCCCCGCCGAGGGACCGCCCTGGCCGGGTGGCCTGCGCATGGGGGCTTCCACGGTCGACGCCCAGTCCTGGGAGGGCGGCGCGCTGGCCGTGGAGGCGGCGGCGGCCTTCAAGGCCCGCGCCCAGAGGGCCCTGGGCTGCTCCGGCCGGGTGGGCCTGGAGGAGGTGCTTTTCTTCAGCGAGATAGTGGACAAGGCCGGCAGGCTGACCGAGCTGCTGCCGCTGAACCGCCTGCGCCTGAACCTGGGACGCCTGCACGGCCTGGGCGACGGCGAGCGCTTCCAAGTCATGGGAGTCGAGCAGGACGGCGGAGGGCGCGACGCCCCCAAGGCCGAGATCATGGTGGTCAGCGTGGGCGAGGAGGAGTCGGTGGCCGAGGTGGTGAGCCTGGACGACCCCACCTGGAACCTGCGCCCCGGCGACCGCCTGCGACGCCTGGGCCACGAGGCCGGCTCCCAGGCCGAGGCGGGCCTGGAAATGGTGGTTTCCCTTTCCGGCCGTGAGCTGAAGGTGATCTTGGACGAGGTTACCGGCCTGGCCTGCCACCGCTCCTTCATGACCCTATTCAACGCCCTTGGCGCCGGCCAGGAGCCCTTCTCGGCGGTGTTGGTGCGCCTGGAGGGCCTGGAAGGGATCCGCGAGGTCTGCGGCCGGGTGGGGGCGGATTCACTCATGGCCGCCCTGGCCGCGGTGGGGCGAGAAGTATTGCCCGCGCCCGAGCTGCTGGGACGTTTCGCTCCCGACACTTTGGCCGCGCTCCTGCCGGGGGTGGAGGCCGAGGCCGCCCGGGACTTGGCCGCCGAGGTGCTGGCGCGCCTCTCGCGCAAGCTGGAGCGAGGGTTGCGCGCCGGGGTGTCCTTTCACCCCTGCCCCGGCTTCACCGCCGCCGACGCCCTGGACAACGCGGCCAAGGCCCTGGTTCACGCCGGCTTCCTGGAGCCCGGGACGGTGGTGATCTTCGACGCCGTGAGCCTGAACATAAGCGGCGACGCCCTGTTCAACCAGGGCCGCTTGAGCGAGGCGGTGGCCGAATACGAGCGCGCCCTGCTGCTCTCCCCCGCCGAGCCCAACGTGCTCAACTCCCTGGGGGTCTGCTACGGCCACCTGGGGCAGACCGACAAGGCCATGTCCCACTTCGAGCGGGCCCTGGCCGCCGCGCCCCATGACTACATGGCTCACTACAACCTTGGCTATGCCCTGATGGGCCAAGGCCGCCTGGCCGAGGCCCGCCAGCGCCTGGAGGAAAGCCTGGACCTGGACCCGGAACACGCCGACACCCTGTTCCAGCTGGGCCGCCTGGCCCAGGGCGAGGGCCGCCTAGCCCAGGCGCAGGACCTCCTGGCCCGGGCCGCGCAAAGGCCCGACTGCCGGCGGGCGGTATTCCGCCACCTGGGCGAGGTCATGGCCGCCAGCGGCCGTTTCGCCGAGGCCGAGGATGCCTTCAAGCAGGCGGTCAAGGCCAACCCCCACGACGCCTCGGCCCTCTCCAGCCTGGCCGGGCTTTACCTCGAACGCGGGGCCAATCTGGAGATCGCGCTCTCGCTGGCCCGCCGCGCCGGCGAGTTGGAGCCCCAGGCTCCCCGCCACCTGCGGGTGACGGCCCAGGCCCTGGTGAGCCTGGGCAAGCTGGAGGAGGCCGCCGAAACCCTGCGCCAGGCCCAAGCGGCCCACCCCCAAGACCCCTTCCTGGCCTTGCAGATGGGCAAGGTGGAAGCCGCCCGCGGGCAAAAGGCCGCCGCCCGCGACGAATTCTGGCGGGCCCTGGCCCTGGAGCCCAACCTTCAGGCCGCCAAGGAGGGCCTGGCCGCCCTGGAGATGGACTAGGGGTGGTCGCCAACCTTATGGTGCGCCACCCGCGCCACCGCCTTTCGCGCCTTGCCCGCAGGGCGGAAGGCCAGAACGCCGATGACAGCCGATCAACCGCCACCGGCCAAGGTGTGTTAGGTGTACTGTGACCTTCAGGACGGAGCTCAAATAGCGGGCCGTTTCCTCTCTAGGGGGTGTTAGCATGGAAAACTGCCAAGTCGGTGGGGGCCCGGTTATGGCCGCCCTGGACCTGTCCTCTTACTCCGAGACCGTCTTTGTCCACGCCTTGACTTTGGCCCGGGCGCTCAAGCGGGAGCTGATCCTGCTCAACGTCATCAACTCCCGCGGCCGGGAGACCCTGGACCGCCTGAACGCCCAAGGATTCACCGTATCCTTCGAGCAATACACCGAGGGAATCAAGGCCGAGCGCAACGCGGTCTTTAGCGCCGACTACCTTTCCCGCGCTGGAGAGACGCCCGCACGGTTGGTCTTCCGGGTTGGCCTGCCCTACGAGGAGATCGTCAAGGCCATCGTCGAGGAGGGCGCGGGAATGGTGGTGATGGGTTGCAAGGGCCGCACCAACCTAGCCGGGGCGTTGTTCGGCACCACCGCCGAGAAGGTTTTCCGCCGGGCCACCTGCCCGGTCTTATCGGTGCGCGGGCCGGAGCACTGCCGTCTGCCCTGACCCCGCCGGAGGGATCATTTCCGCCACGGCATGGGGGACCGGGGCCTTGCCGGCCACGTACGGTATCTGGCGGGAAAAGCGTGACGACTATCTCCCCGCCAACCCGTCCCGCCCGCCCAAGGCCTGGGATGACTTCAGGCGCGAGCGCCGGCCCTGGCTCCGCCGCTCCTATCTAGCCAAAGATCACGCTGTCGCCGTTGCCTAGGTAGAGATCCGTGCGCGAGCCCTGGCTGGCCCCCCCGGACACCACCGGATAACCCACTTCCCGCATCATCTCCACCGCCGGCTTGCCGGTGCAGTGGTTGACGGCCATGATCTCCAGGCCGTAATCGCCCAGGCGCCGGATGACCTCCACGGCCTGGTGGTCCAGGGTTTGGAAGGGGGCCAGGTGCAGGCCGCCGTATAGGCCATAGAGCTTTTCGCCGCCTGCCAGATGCTCGCGGGCGAAGTCGCACAACGCCAGCGCCCCCTGGTGGCTGCACCCGGCCAGACAGACCATGCCCTTACCGGCCACGTTGAAGTACAGCGACTGCTCGCCGCGCACCCCCAGTATTATGGGCACATCGAAGGTTACCGCCGCGCAGCCAGGCATTAGTTTGTGCACCCGGCCCGGGTGCGCCTTTATCAGTCGGCCCTGGTGGGGGGCGCGGTTGATCGCGCCGCAGTTCGGGAATGACCCGCCGAAGATCAGGGTGAGGGCTTTGAGGCTGAAGGTGGAGGGGACCATGAGGGTGATCTCCGGGTTAAGACTTAGCACCGCCTCCAGCCCCCAGAAATGGTCCATGTGCTCATGGCTGAACATGAACAGGTCCACCTGGCGCTGACTGAGCAGCCGGTCCACGCCCAGGGCCTGAAAGCGCCAGGCCATGTAGGTATTGTTCCAGCCCGCGTCCAGGAGGATGCGCGATATCCCGCCCTCCAGGTCCTCGACCTCCACCAGGGTGCAGGACCCGGCGGCATTGCCCAGGTCCCAGGCCGCCTGCCACTGGTCGCCCTCATCGAGGCCGCCCACGGCTTTGATGGGGGCCAACACCCGGTTGTCGTCCCACCAGCCGACCTCCGATACGCAGGTCACCTTGACGCTCTTGCACTGGCCTATGTCCACCGGCCTGGCGAGGTCGTCCATTATCTGCGGTTCGATAGCACGGCTCATGCCCCCTCTTCCCTCTCCCCGCGGCTCGCGGCAGACCGGCCTGGCCCGCCGTCCTGGTCCGGGCGAGCCGTCCATCGAAGCGGTTGCGCATCAGGCCCCGCGCAGGCCCCTGGCCAAGACCCGGCCCAGGCGGTCGACCAGGGCTGGGGGCGCGTCCTGGCCCACGGCCAGGGTCCAACTGAACCAATAGAAGCCGCAGCTGGTGGCCAGGAGCATCAGGGCCAGGTCGACCACCCGCTCCCGAGGCCAGCCCAGAG
This sequence comes from Deltaproteobacteria bacterium, assembly GCA_021811275.1. Classification (GTDB taxonomy): domain Bacteria; phylum Desulfobacterota; class Desulfarculia; order Desulfarculales; family Desulfarculaceae; genus JACRDC01. The sequence goes on along the minus strand of JAJZPI010000005.1, from coordinate 31,537 downwards.
GCTCGGCGGCCGGGGCGACCAGCTCGCCCACCATGCCCAGGTGTTCAAGCACCCGCGCCCGAATCTCCTGCCCCGGCTGGCCGTCCTCCACCAAGGCGCAGGCCTGGCTGATCAAGGCCGCAGCCTCGGGCCGGAGCTGGAAATAGCGCAAGTGCACACTCCCCACCCCGGCCAGAAGCCCCTCGGCCTCGGTGGGCATCAGCCCCACCGGACGCACCCGGCGGGCCAGGTCGGAAAGCACCTGATCCACCAGCCGGGCCACGAAGGCCTCCTTGGAGGGGAAGTGGGTGAAAAAGGTGCCCTTGCCCACCCCGGCCGCGCGGGTTATCTCCTCGACCTTGCAGGCGTGGAGCCCCTTGTGCGCCACGAGCTTGAGGCCCTCCTCCATGAGGCGGCGGGCGGCGTCCTGACGCTTGCGCCGGCGGGCCTCGCCGGCTGAGGTCTGTGGGGTCTGGTTGGACATGGCATACTCCAAGTGCTGATTCTACTATCTACGTCCGGCCGGCTGTCAACCTTTCGCGCGCCCCCGCCCTTCCCGGCGCAGTGTCAGCCTGGCGCAGCGTCAGACTTGACGGCCAAATACCCCTGGGATATGGTGGTTTTATCAAGAAGCCCCCACACCCCCAGGGAGAGCAATCAATGAGCGACCCGCTCCAGAAGGCGCACCGCCAACCCGCCAACTCAAACTTGCCGACCTCCGACCGCGAACTCTTCGACGCCTTGGACAGGGAGCGCCTCTATGAATACCTGAACATGCAGGTGCGCAACATCTGGCGCGTCGATGGGCTCTATTTCCTGGGCATCGAGAAACGCCACGGCATGGCCGAGGCCACCCAGGTTGACGCCGACTGCTGGGCCTACATGGGCAAGACCGAGGCCCGTGAGCTGAAGGCCTTCCTGGGGATCGACGAGCCCAGCCCGGCGCAGATGCTCACCATCCTGCGCCACACATCCTGGGCGGTCAGCCATGCGGCCAAATCCTTCGCCGAGCGTCCCGATGGCTCGGTCTCCTTTGCCGTGGACGCCTGCCGCACCCAGCTCATCCGGATCGACAAGGGGTTGGAGCCCCATCCCTGCCGGATGGTACGCGAAGGCTACTTGCAAGCCTTTGTCAGGGAATGCAACCCCAAGGTCGCTCTGGAGGTTGTCTCTTGCCCCCCAGAGCGCACCCGTCAGGACCTCTGGTGCCTTTGGGTGCTAAAATGGGCTGACAAATAGACGCCGAGGGCGCGAGCGCTCTCCGCCGCTCCCACCCTTGCCCAGGAGAGGCCGCCATGGAAGCCAAGCCCGTTGATCTGGAACAGTGGCTGCTGCGGAAGGTCAGCTGGATGGTCGAGGAAACCTCGACCTATCTGGACACCCGCGAGCTTCTATCGCTGTGCCAGACCGTGGCCTTGATCAACCTTAACAAAACCCTGGGAAGGCTGGAGGCCAGCGGGGAGCTGGCCGGCATCCGCGAGGCGCTCGCCGAGCAGGCGTCCGCCCTTTCCGGCCTGCTCGGTGGGCCGGTGCCGGCCGTCCCCAAGAAGGGCAAGTAGGCGCCGGCGCGCCCCTCGCCAGCTCCCCCTTTACTCGCTCCAGGGAATCAGGCCCTCGAGATCACCGGCGAGCAGCGGGTAGCGCAGATGGGCGCTGACCACCCGCCAATGTCCGGCCCTTTTTTCCAGGCGGGCGCTCAGGCGAGCGGGAACGCTCATCCGGCGCTGGTAGATCCAGGCCCCGGCCAGGAGATCGGCCCGGACCAGGGCGCGACCGCGGTCAGCCTCGATTGAAAGGGCGGTGAAGGTGAGGCTGGGCGACTGGGCGGCCTTCAGGTCGGGCTCGTAAGCGGCGCGGATGCGCTGGCGTCCCGCCCGCCGGTCCAGTCCCAGCGGCCCCTCCACCTCCACCAGGGCCTCGGGCGCGGCGGCGGCCAGGAGCCGGTCCATGTCCTTGGCGGCGTAGGCCTGGGCCAGGCCCTTGAGCAGGGCCCTGATCTCGGCCTCGGCGCGGCTGTCGGCGGCCCGGGCCGGCGCGGCCAGGGCAAGGCCGGCCGCCAGCACCAGAATCCAACCCCAAACCCGCGCTCTTGCCGACGCCCTGATCATGGCTATTCGTCGGTGTCGGTCTGCAGGACGGCCAGGAATGCCTTCTGGGGAATGGGCACGTTGCCCACCAGCTTCATGCGCTTCTTGCCCTCCTTCTGCTTTTCCAGCAGCTTGCGCTTGCGGGAAACGTCGCCGCCGTAGCACTTGGCGGTGACGTCCTTGCGGAAGGCGCTGACGTTGCTGCGGGCGATGATGGTGCCGCCGATGGCCCCCTGCACGGCTATCTTGAACTGCTGGCGGGGTATGGCGTCCTTGAGCTTGTTGACCGCGTGCAGGGCGCGCAGGCGGGCGCGCTCGCGGTGCACCAGGCTGGAGAGCGCATCGACCTTCTCGCCGTTGACAAGTATGTCCAGCTTTACCAGGTCGGTCTTGCGGTAGCCGATCAGCTCGTAATCGAAGGAGCCGTAGCCCTGGGTGACGGTCTTGAGCTTGTCGTAGAAGTCGTAGATGACCTCGGCCAGGGGCAGCTCGAAGGTCAGTTCCACCCGACCCTTGCTGGGGTAGTGGTAGTTGGGGTTCTCGCCCCGGCGGTCCAGGCAGAGGGTCATCACCGCCCCGATGTAGCGCTCGGGCATGAGTATGCTGGCCTTGATGTAGGGCTCCTCGCAGTGCTCGATGCTGGAGGGATCGGGGAAGTAGGCCGGGTTCTCCACCTCCAGCATGGTTTTGTCGTTCAGGAAGACCTTGTAGCGCACGCTGGGCACGGTGAGGATGAGCGAGAGGCCGAACTCGCGCTCCAGGCGCTCCTGCACCACCTCCAGGTGCAATAGCCCGAGGAAGCCGCAGCGGAAGCCGTAGCCCAGGGCCTGGGAGGAGTCCTTGTGGTAGGTCAAGCTGGCGTCGTTGAGCTTTAGCTTCTCGATGGCATCGACCAGCTCGGGGTAGTCGTCGGTGGCCACCGGGTAGATGGAGGAGAAGACGACGGGTTTAACTTCCTTGAAGCCCGGCAAGGGCTCGGCCGCCGGGCGCTCATCGTGGGTGATGGTGTCGCCGATGTTGGTGTCGGCCACCGTCTTGACCCCGGCGATGACGTAGCCCACCTGGCCGGCCACAATCTCCTTGGCCGGCACCCGCTTAAGGCCGAAAAGCCCCACCTCCTCGACCTTGTAGGCCGCGCCGGTGTGCATGAAGCGGATCATGTCGCCGGCCTTCATGCGCCCATGCTTCACCCGGATGGAGATGACCGTGCCCCGGTAGGGATCGTACTGGGCGTCGAAGATGAGCGCCTGCAAGGGGGCCTGGACGTCGCCGACCGGAGGAGGCAGCTTGGCCACCACCGCCTCCAGCACCGCCTCGATGTTGGTCCCCTCCTTGGCGCTGATGGCGATGGCCTCGTCGCCGTCCAGGCCCAGGTCCTCGGTGATCTGCAGGCGTGTGGCCTCCACGTCGGCGCTAGGCAGGTCTATCTTGTTGATCACCGGCACCACGGCCAGGTCGTGCTCCATGGCCAGGTAGAGGTTGGCCAGGGTCTGGGCCTCCACGCCCTGGCTGGCGTCGACCACCAGGAGCACGCCTTCGCAGGAGGAGAGCGCCCGGCTCACCTCGTAGGAGAAATCCACGTGGCCGGGAGTGTCGATGAGGTTGAGTTCGTAGACCTGGCCGTCTTGGGCCTTGTAGGGCAAGGTGATGGCCTGGCTCTTGATGGTGATGCCCCGCTCCTGCTCCAGGTAGAGGTTGTCCAGGAGCTGGTTGTAGAACTCCCGTTCGGTCACGCCTCCGCAGGCCTGGATCAGCCGGTCGGCCAGGGTGGACTTGCCGTGGTCGATGTGGGCGATGATGCTGAAGTTGCGGGTACGTGTTTGATCTGCCAAACCGTCAAGACCTCCGGGAAAAAGCTGGGGGGTAAGCAAGTGGAGGATATCCAAGACCGTGGGGTTCGTCAATCGGCCCGCGTCCGGAAACGGCAATCCCGGCGACACCTTCCTCTCGGCGGCGTTCGCTTGGGCAAAAAGTCAATGTTCTGATATATTGTTTTCGCCCGCACGTTCGCCCTGGCGCGGGGTTCTCCAACCTCCTCGCCTGCCCCATTTCAACCACGCCTCCCGCCCGCCGGCGAGGACGAAGGCGAGGTTCGCCCCAGAGGGGAATCGGCGCATGCGGATGTCAGTCTCCAAAAGGATCTCGGTCGGTTTCACCTTCTCCATCCTCCTGGTGGCCTTCACCGGCGCGCTGGGATTCACCCACACCACCAGGGTGCTCAACAACTTGGTGGCGCTTCTCCAAGTCAACGCCCAAACCGTGGAGGCGGCCCGGCTGGCCGAGCGCGACCTTTGGGCCTTGAGAGCGGCGGAGTTGGCCGCCTGGCAGACTCCCGAGTCCGGTCGCGCGGCGCTGCTGGGCCAGGCGCGGGAGCTGGCCATGGCCGCGGGGGAAAGCCTGGGTGGCTTGACCAGGCGGGGGCTGATAGGCGCCGAGGCCGCCCAAAAGGTCCGGGACCAGGCCGCCGCCTATCTGGAGCGCGCCGGACGGCCCGAACGCGCGCCGCTGCCGCCGGGTCAGGAAATCCTGCGCGAGGCCATAGATGCCGTCGGGGATCTGGCCCGGCGCGAGTCGGCGCTCATGGCCCAGGCCACGGCCCATACCGTGGCCGAGCGCGCCAAGGGCAAGGCCTTCCTGGCGGTGCTCATACCCCTGGGGGCGCTCCTGGTGGGAGTGGTGGGGTACTGGCTGGCCCGCTCCATCAATCGCGGGCTTTGGGAAGCCACCCAGGATTTGGATGCCTACGTGGATGAGGTTGCCGAGGTCTCCTCGCGCATGGCCCGGTCCTCCCAGCGGGTGGCCGAAGGCTCGGGACAGCAGGCCTCGGAGCTTATCAAGACCGCCGCGGCCATGGAGGAGATGGCCTCCGGCCTGCGCGCCACCGCCGGGCACTCGGCCCGGGCCGACCGGCTCATGGGCCAGGCGCGCCAATCCATGGACGGAGCCTCACAAGACCTAGAGCAGACCGCCCAGGGCATGTCGGCCCTGGCCCAGTCCAGCGAGCGCATAGTCAAGATAGTGCGCTCTATAGACGAGATCAGCTTCCAGACCAACCTTTTGGCCTTGAACGCCGCGGTGGAGGCCGCCCGGGCCGGCGAGGCCGGAGCCGGCTTCGCGGTGGTGGCCGAAGAAGTGCGCGGTCTGGCCCAGCGCGCCGCCCGGGCCGCCCGCGAAACCCAATCTCTGATCAACGACGCCGTGGAGCGGACCCGAACGGGCGGCGCGCTGGTGGAGAAGACCCTGGGCAACTTCGCCCAGGTCGCGAGCGCCGTGCGGGAGGTGGCGGGGCTTTTGAGCGACATCGCCACCGCCAGCGGCAACCAGGCCCAGGGACTGGAGAGCATCAACCTTTCGTTGGCCCAGATGGAGAGCGTGACCGAGAACTACGCCGAGGCGGCGCGGGAATCGGCCGAGACCTCGGCCCAGCTGGACGGCCAAGCCCTGGCCTTGCAAGGCACGGTGTCTGACCTGACCAACCTGCTGGGGTCCGGCCGGAGGGTCTAGACCTCCACCACCATTCCCTCGGCGGCCGCTTCCACCACCAGCCCCGGCGGCGCGGCCCGGCGGACCTGGCCGATCAGGTCATCCACCTGGCCGTCGTCCCGGGAGGGGTCATGGTGAGTCAGGATGAGGCGCTCCACCCCGGCCAGGCGCGCCAGGTCCAGGGCCGAGGCCCAATCGGAGTGGCCCCAGCCGGCGTGGCCAGCCATCTCGGAAGGCAGATACTGGCCGTCGTGTATCAGCACCCGGGCCCCGGCGCAGAAGCGGACGAAATCATCCAGGCTGGCCGGACCGGGCCCGCCCAACTCGTTGTCGGTCAGAAATACCAGAGAGGCCTCGCGCTCGTCGAACCGGAAACCCACTCCGCCCTGGGGATGGTTGAGGGGGCAAGCGCGCAGGGTCAGGCCGCCCAGACGGGAGCGCGGGGCCTCCAGCTCCCTCGAGGGCATGATCTTCGCCGGCAGGTCGTCGAAGCCCACCGGGAAGTGGCCGTCGCCCAGGTGGTTGTCGAAAAGGCCGCGCAGGCCGCTCAAGCCCAGGGGCCAGCCGCCCAGCTTGATGACCCAGCCCTTCCTATAGGCCGGCTCGAAGAAGATGAATCCCAGCAGGTGGTCCCAGTGCAGGTGGGTGATCAGCAGGTTGATCTCGTCCGGCTCCTGGGCCATGAGCTTGCGCCCCAGGGGCCGGATACCGGTGCCGGCGTCCACCACCACCCGACGGCCCTCGCGGCTTTCGATCTCCAGGCAGCTGGTGTTGCCGCCGTAGCGCACGGTGTCCGGCCCCGGAACGGGGATGGAACCTCGGGTGCCCCAGAAGGTGAGCCTCATGTCCTCAATCCAGGGAGGCCAGGGAGATGTCGCCGTAAAAGGCCATCGCCTCCCCGCCGGAGTTGTCGGTGTCAGTCATTACCGCCGCAGCGCCTATGCTGGGAGGATCCTCGCCGAAGAGCTTGAGATAGTCCTGGCGGAAGCTGCGCTCCGCATTCAGCCAGCGCCCGGCCACCTCGTCGCCGGACTCCACCGCCACCATCACGGCATTGGCGCTGAAGGCGTTGGGCAGGTGCCGGCCCTTGGGCAGACGGTTGGCCCAGATGTGGTTGATGGCCCGGGTACGCCGAAAAAACGCGCTGGGAAAGACCACGTATACCCGAACGGCATAATCGTCACCCTGCTTGGTGCGCTCGATGCGCCAGGACCAACGCAGCAGGGGGAGCTTGGCCGAGTCTACGTCCGCCTCCCTGATGAGGCCCGAGGCAGCCGCCCGGCTGCGGGCTCTGAGCACGGTGCGGCCCTGGTCGCGGACCAGGTCGTACTGGGTCGGGCCCCTGAACTCCTTGACCTGCCAGCCCGCCATGTCGCCTGCGCTGAAGGCCCCCATCGGCAAGGCCACCCCTGCCGCCCAAGCGATGCCGCATGGCGCGGTGGCGCAAAGGACTACGCCGAGCGCCGGGACCAAAAGCCAGGCCAGAGGGGTCGGGGCGCTTGTCGAAAACCCGCGCAAGCCTAGCGCGCCTGGCCGGAGCCGAGGGAGCGGCGCACGGTCAGGCCTGTGCATCCGCAGTGGATGGCCGTCCCGGCCCAAGTTCCGTCCTCGGCGATGGCCCCCAGCATGGCCTCCCAGCCCGGGCAGCCGCGGCAGATAAGCCCACCGGTGCGCAGGCAGGGAGGCGCGGTCCCCGGAGTAACCACTTCCAGTCCCTTGGTCTCGGCCATGAACGACCTTCCTAGACCCTGACCAGCTCGTATTCACGGCTGCCCAGGCCCACCTCCTGGGCGTAGGCCAACTGAACCTCCCAGTCGACATTGGGGTAGACATCGCGGAACTTATCCTGGCCGGAGGCGTGGGCGTGCTTCAGGCAGGAGCCCGGCGCGCCTTGGGCCTGGTTGACCAGATCGGCCGAGGCCTGGTCGATGGCCACCGGATCCAGGGAAGCCAACACGCCCAGGTCGCCCACGATGGGAGCGTCGGCGAAGGGATAGCAGTCGCAGGCCGGGCTGATCTGGGTGAGGAAGTTGAAGAAGAGCGCCCTGCCCTGCTTGCCGGCCAGGACCGCTTTGGAGTAGGCCACCATGCGGCGCATGAACTGGGGTATCTGGGCGTCCCACTGGATCTGCATGGCCCCGGTGGGGCAGGCCAGGATGCAGTCGCCGCAGCCGATGCATTTGGACGGGTCCTTGAGGGCGCGCAGGCTGGCGTGCTTGGAGCCCTTGGGGGCCGGTTCCTCGGCGGCGCGTTTGACCAAGTTGATGGCCTTGCCGGGACAGCGCAGGATGCACTCGCCGCAGGCGATGCAGATGCTGGGCTTGACCTCGGGGGAAACGTTGCTGTGCTGGAAGAGCTTGCCGTGCCGGCTGGCGCAGCCCATGCCCAGGTTTTTGATGGTGCCGCCGAAACCGGCCAGCTCGTGTCCCTTGAAGTGGGCCAGGCTGATCAGGTTGTCGGCCTCGACGATCTCCGCGCCGAGGTGGGCCTCGGCGCACTCGGGCAGGTCCACCTTGACCGTTGTGGAGGAATGCCCCTTCAGGCCGTCACCGATGACCAGGGGCGCGCCCACCACGCTGAACGCGAAGCCGTTCTCGGTGGCTGTGATCAGATGGCTGGGGGCGTCGGAGCGAGTGCCCACGTAAAGGGTGTTGCAATCGGTGAGGAAGGGCCTGCAGCCCACCGACTTTACCGCGTCCACGAAGCGCCTGACCACCACGGGGCGTATGAAGGCGGTGTTGCCCCGCTCGCCGAAGTGTATCTTGATGGCGGTCAGGCCCCCGGCCTTCAGGCGCGCGCCGGGGTTCAGGCTGTTGACGAGGGAATCGATCTTGTCCATGAAGGAGCGCTTCAAGTTGGCGCGCAGATCGGCGAAATATACGGTGCTGGCCATGTGATCCTCCACCTGTGCCTCTGGTCAGGTCAACTGCGGGGCTTCACCGATAGGCTAGGCGAGCCCGCCGCCCCTGTCAAGGAGCGGGGCGGCGGGGCTTGGCATGGGCGGGATCAGCGGGCTGGTGGCTTGGCCTCGGATTTGGCATCGGGTTTGGAGACGGAGGGATTTTCATCCAGGGCCTTGAGCTGGTCCTTGGCCGGGGTGAAGTCCGGCTGCAGGGCCAGGGCCCGGTTGAATTCCTGGCGGGCCTCCTTTTCCAGGCCCATGGACTTGAATATCTTGCCCAGCTCGGTGTGATAGAGGGCGTAGCGCACCTCTGACTTGAAGATGACGTTGAACTCGCGGAAGGATTGGTCGTAGCGACCGGTGATGGCGTAAACCCGGGCCAGGTCGAACCTGGCGTCCTCATAGTCGGGCCGCTGAGACAAGACCTTCTGCAACAGATCCTCGGCCTGGGCCAGCTTGGCCTTGTCGAAGGAATAGAGCTTACCCAGGATGGAGGCGGCGGCCAGGTAGTTGGGGTCGAGGGCCAGGCACCTCTCCAGGGCCTCGCGAGCTGGCAATGCCTGGTGGGCCAGGAAGTGGGCCATGCCCAACCAGTACCAGGCCGGGGCGCTCTTGGGGTTGGCCTTGGCGCAGGCGGCGAACAGCTCGGCCGCCTTGGTGAACTCGCGCTGGTTCAGGACCTGCTGCCCTTGCGTCAGGCAGGCCGGGGGCTCCTCGTGTTTGGCCTCCGCGGGGGCCTTGCCCGCGGTTTTGGCGGACTGGGCCCGTGCCGGCGAAGGCAGGCCCCAGGCCAGGGCCAAAGAAAGGGCCAGGAACGCGGCGAGCGTCCAAATGGCCCTGTCCTTGAACCGGTGGTCATGCTTGGGGGTGATTCGGTCGGTGCTTTGTCTGGGCATGCCTTCTCCCTGTCTGGGATAAACCCCGGGCGGATGCGGGAGACCGCCGCAGTCCGGGATCGGGGTTGCGGGACGGCCGTCGGCCATCGCAAAAGACAAAGCGGCCGGGGCGCCGGCCGCCTCTGCCGTTGGCCACCCGCCTGGTGGCTAATAGTGACCCAGGTAGTAGTAAATGTAACCCGAGTAGAGCGTGTTGACCGTGGAGCCGGTGGAGGTGTCCTTCTGGCCGGTCTCCTTGCCGTAGACTTTTTGGAAGGCTGAGTCGACGCTGTTGCCCTGGGAGAGGTAGGTCAGGACGCTCTGGATGCCGGACCAGCCCTTGAGGCTGTCAAGATAGAGCCCGATGGACTCCAGTTGGACCAAGTCCAAGGCGCTGTAGGAGCCGTTCTTATAGTTGTCGCCGCTGGTCCACCAACTGACCTTTTTGGAGCCGTTGCTGCTGTAGGAGGACAGGTAGGAGCCCAGGGCGCTCTTGCTGAGCTTGTCGCCGTAAGAATAGACCACGTCGCCGACGTAATAGGAAATGGCCTCGGTCAGCCAGGTGTAGGCGGCGGCGTCGCCCGAGGACATGTTGACCCTTGTCTCGTGGAAGAACAGCACGTGGCTGGTTTCATGGGCCGCCGTGGCCCCGTAGTCGCGCAAGTAGGAGTCGGAGGTGGAAGAGCCGTGGGTGAGGTTCAAGTAGAATGAATTGGATCCTGGGATGGTGTACCCCAAGGTAGAACTACCTGGGTCGCTGTAGAAATGTATCTCGATCTTGCCGTTGCTGCCGTTGTCATAGCCCAGAACATCGCGGGCGGTGGTGAAGGCGGCATCCAGATAGGTGCCCATGGCATCGGCCACGCCTTGCCATTGATCGTAGTAAATATTGTAGTAGGTAGTTGATTTTACGGAGCTAGCCGCCAGAGCCGCCACCGGAATTGCCAGGGCCGCAAAGCATAGCAACGCGCAGATTGTCTTCCTGCCTTTACGCATTGTGCCCGCCCTGTCCACTCCCTGGTTATGTGGTCTCACATTCCCACTTATTGGTCGTATTCTACGTTTTTCCAAGGGAAACGCAAGTATTTTTTGAGTTTTTTCCTCCATGGATTTTGGCCTCCAGGCGGGCGGCCAGGGGGAACAGGGCCGGTGTGAGCACGAGGGAGAAGCAGGCCGAGGTTATGAGTCCGGCGGCCAGGGTCAGGGCCAGCGGGGCCCAGGCCCCCGAGCCCACCCCGCGGTCGAGCAGGAGCGGCAGGGTGGCGGCGCTGGTGCCCAGGGTGGTCATGAGCACCGGCCGCAGCCGGCGCAGGGCCCCCTGGGCGGCGGCCTCGGCCGGAGCGAATCCATCCCGGCGCTGGCGGGCCATGGCGTCCAGCATCACTATCCCCACGTTGACCACCAGCCCACAGAGGATGATGCCGCCGAGGTAGACGGGCATGTCCACGGCCAGCGAGAGGGACCTCAGCGCCGCCACCACCCCCGCCCCGGCCAAGGGCGCCGAGCAGAGAACCACCAGGGGGCCCAGCAGCGATTCGGTGGCGGCCACCATGATGAGGTAGACCAGGACCAGGGCCAGGGCCACGCCGGTGAGCATCTCCTGGCGGGTGGCGCGGATGCGCTCCACCTCCTCGCCCATCTGCCAGGCGTATCCGGCAGGCGGCGGCTGGGCGGCCATGAGTTCGGCCACCGCCTCGGCGGCGGCCAGGGTGTCGCCCTGCCTGAGCACCAGGGAAACCTGGATGGCCCGGCGCAGGTCCTCGCGCATAAGCTCCGGGGGACGGGTGCGGATGCGGTTGATCGCCACCTCCTCCAGGGGAATCATGGCTCCTTGCGGCCCGGGCAGGAACAGGTTCCGCAAGGCGGCGGGAGTTTCCGCCTCCCGGCCCCGCACCCGCACCTCTATCTCCTGCTCACCCCGGGGTATGCGCGCGGCCACCGGCCCGGTCAGGTGGGCCCTAACCTCCTCCCCCACCGCCCCGGCCTTGAGGCCGACCTGCCCCAGCCGGCGGTGGTCCAGGAAAATCTCCAACTCGGGCGTGGGGCTGCCCATGCGCACCACCACGTCCTTGACCTGGCTCAGCTCGCGCAGGCGCTTGCCCAACTCGGCTTGCCAGCTCATGATCCCCGCCAAGTCGGGGCCGAAGAGGTGGAGGCTCAAGGTGGCTTGTTCGCCGCCCTCGTGCAGGGGCAGCAGATGAAGCTGGGCCTGGCCCTTGTTCTCGGCCAGGATTTGGTCGGCCGCCGCCAGCGCGGCCCTCTCCTCGGCCTCCGGGGTCAGGATGGCCGTGATGCGGCCCTGGCTGCCCCAAACCCGCGAGTGCACTCGCTGCACCTGGGGCAGCTTGGCTAGCTTGTCTTCCAGGAGCGTGGCCTCCTGGTCGGTAACCGTCTTGGCCGTGCCCGGCGGCAGCACCACCAGCAAGTTCAGCCCCCTGGTCTCCAGCCCCGCCCCTTTCTGAAAATTGAGCCCGGGGGCCAACAGCCCGGCCGCTCCCAGCGTCGCCGCCGCGATGAGCGCCACCAGCCCTGGCCGCTTGAGGCCCCAGGCCAGCACGCGCCGGTAGAGGGCCGGGGCCTGGAAGACCGGGGCCGGCCGGGCGCCGCCGCCGGTGAACAGCAGCAGGAGCGGCACCAGCACCAGGGCCGCCATCAGCGAGGTCAAAAGGCTCAGGCTCATGCCCCAGAAAAAGCCGCCCAGGCTCTGGCGAACCTTTTCTGAGACCAGAAGCAGAGGCAGGAAGCCGCCCACCGTGGTCAGGGTGGAGAAGGCGATGGGCGAGGCCACCTCGCCCACCCCGGCCACCAGGCCCTGGCGGCGGTCCAGGCCGGCCTGCCAGTGGTGATGCGCCGCCTCGATGACCACCACGGCGTTGTCCACCAGGATGCCCATGGCCAGGGCCAGTCCGCTCAAGGAGACCACGTCCAGCTCGATCCCCAATAGCCGGACCAGGAGCAGGGCCACCAGCAGGGAAAATGGCACCGCCGCCAGCACGGCCAGGGTGGAGGCCAGGTGCCTCAGAAACAGGTAGAGCACCGCCGCCGCCGCTCCGGCGGCGATCAGGGCCATCCAGGCCAGCCGGCCCATGGCCTCGCTGAGCATGCTGGCCTGGCTGTAGACCACCTCCGCCCGGGGGCCGGCGCCCTCGGCGGGCGCCAGCGCCCTCAACTCCCCCTCCACCTGCGACCACAGTCGGCTAAGATTGGCGCCGCCGGCCTGGAAAAGCGCGATAGTCACCACCGGCCGGCCGCCCAGCCGGGTGATCTCCTGGGGATCGCGGTGGCCGGCCTTTACGGTGGCGATCTGGCCCAGGGTGAGCACCCCTCCGCCGGGCCGCCCCGCCACGGGCAGGGCCGCCACCTCCGCCGCCCCGGCCACCTGCCCGGCCACTCTTAAGGGCAAGCGCTCGTCGCCGGGGCGCAGGACCCCGGCCGGCAGGTCCATGATCGCCCGGTTGACCGTCAGGGCCACCTGGCGGGCGGTGAGCCCCAGGGCGCGCAGGCGGCCCGGGTCGCAGTCGACCATGATCTCCGGCTCCGGCGCGCCGCTCACCTGCACCTCGGCCAAGCCCTCCACCCGGCGCAGGCGCGGGGCCAGGATCTCGCGCGCCCAATCGCCGGTGGCGGCCAGCGACTCGCCTCCGGTGATTCCCAACACCGCGGCGGGCTGATCGGCGGGGCTGTACTGGCTGATGACCGGAGGCTTGGCGTCATGGGGCAATTTGGGCTTGATACGGCGCAGGCGGCCCCGCAGGTCCTGAGCGGCCTCGGAGATGCGGCTGGCGCTGGTCAGCTCCACAGTGACCTGGGAACGGCCGGTGCGCGAAAGCGAGAAAACCTTGCGCACCCCGGCCACGGCCCGGGCCTCCTCCTCCACCAGGCGGGTGACCAGGGTCTCCACCTCCTCGGGCCCGGCGTCGGGGAGATTTATGCCCACGGTCAGGGCGGGATAACGGTTGCCCGAAGAAAGGCTGACGTTGATGCCCCAGGCCGCCACCAGGCCCAGGGCGGCCAGGCACAGGCAGACCGTGATCCCGCCCAGGGGCCGGGAGAGCACCAGGGCGGTCAGGCGGGTCACTCCCGCCCCCGCCCCCGGCCCAACAGCAAATAGAGGGCCGGAACCAGGCAGAGGGTGGCCAGCAGCGAGGCGGCCAGGCCGGCCACGGCGGTGAGCGCCAGGGGACGGCCCAGGGAAGAGGCCCCTCCCCAGCCCAGGCACAGGGGCAGCGCGCCCAGCACCGTGGTCAGGGTGGTCATGAGGATGGGCCGCAGGCGCACCGCCGCGGCCCGGCGCAGGGCCTGGCCGGTCTCCATCCCCTGGCCCACCAGTTGGTTGGTGTAGTCCACCAGCAGGATGGAGGTGTTCACGGCCATGCCCATGAGCACCACCGCGCCCAGGAGCACCAGGGCGCTCAAGGGTATGCCCGCCGCCCAGAGGGCCGCCACCGGACCGATACCCACCGGGGGCAGGGCCAGCAGGATCACCAGAGGTTGGCGCAGGGACTCGAACTGCACCACCAAAACCACGTAGATGAGCATGAGCGACAAGGCCAGGGCTCCGGCCAAGGCGGTGAGCGACTCGGTGAGCGCCAGGCGCTGGCTGCCGGGCCGCAACTCATAACCTCCCGGCAGGTTTAGATTATCCAGGGACTTCAGTGCCCGGTCCTGGCCCAGGCTGAAGGGGAGCCCTGTCACCTGCCCCCGGATCAGCACCGCCCGTCGTCGCTCCTGGCGCAGCACCTCCTGGGGTCCCTGGCCGCGCTCCACCCGCGCCACCTCGCCCAGGTTGACCACCACCCCCGAGGGATTGCGCAGGAGAAGGGCATCCAGGTCCCGTGGCTCGGCGCGGTCCTCCGGGCGCAGGCGTACCCGGATGTCGATCTCCCGCTCGCCCTGGGCCAGCTTGCCGGCCACCTCGCCCTGGACCGCCCGGCGCACCTCCTTGGCCACCTGGCTGACGCTCAATCCGGTCTGGGCTGCGGCGGGCCGGTCCACCAAAACCTGGAGCTGGCTGGCCAGGCCGTCGCCGTCGCTGGCCAGGCCCACCAAGTGCCTGTCTGGGCGCAGGGCGGCCAGGGCCTCCTGGGCCAGCCCGCGCAGGACGTCCAGGTCCTCGCCCAGTATGCGCACCAGCTGGGGCGCGCTCAGGCCCTCGCGGCCGGGCTCGGCCAGGTTGCCAGCGGGCAGTGACTCCACCACCAGGCCAGGCTCGCCGCCTTGGCGGCAACCTTCCTCCCAGCGCCGGGAAAGGTCCTGCAGGTCCCCGCCTCGGCCGGGTTTCAAGAGCACCGTGAGCGTGGCCTGGTGCGGCCGGCCCGGCTCTAGGCCACCTTCCTGGCCGGAGCTGCCCTCCTCGGGATCGGAGCCGGCGCGGGTCACCAGGCCTTGGACCTCGGGCTGGACGCGCAGGTAGGCCTCCGCCCGGTCCACGGCCTGGGTGAGGAGGGGAAGGCCGCTCTCCGACGGCAGGCTGAGCTGCACCAGCAGACGCCCGCCGCTGACCTCTGGCAACAGAGCCGCGCCCATGAACATCAGCCCCAGCCCGGCCAGGAGCGTGGCCCCGGCCCCCAGCAGGGCAACCCGCCCCGGCCGGACCAGGCAGCGCTCCAGCAGGCGGGCATAGCGCCCGGCCCCCGGGGCTCCCCGGCCCCCTGGCGCGGCGGCCGTGCCCCGCCCGCCCAGCCAGACCAGGAGAGCCGGCAGCAGAAACAGGGCCGTGGCCAGGGACATCAGCAGCGAGCAGATCAGGGTGAAGGCGAAGTCGCGGAATAGGCGCTGGGCCAGTCCGGTCATGAACAGCACCGGGGTGAGAACCGCCACGATGGTCAGCGTGGCCGCAACCAGGGCCCCGCGCACCTCCCGCAAGGCCGCGCGCGCCGCTCCCTCCGGGTTCGGGCCCTGGGCCAAGTGGCGCTGATAGGCTTCCAGCACCACGATGGAGCTGTCCACCAGCATGCCCACCCCCAGGGCCAGGCCGCCGATGGACATCAGATTGAGACCCACCCGGGCCATGTACATGAAGCCCAGGGTGGAAAGCAGGGATACCGGCGCGGCCAGGACCACCAGGGCCGCCGAACCGGGCCGGCGCAAGAAGGCCACCAGGACCCCGAAGGCCAGCAACCCGCCCACCAGCACCGCGTCCCTGAGCTGGCCCAGCGAGTCCTCCACGAAGGGTGCCTGGTCATCGACCACCGCGAGCGACCAGCCGGCGGGAATCTGGGCAGCCAGTTCACGGGCGGTCTCCCGCACCCGGCGCGAGACCTCCACGGCGTTGGCCGCCGGCTCCTTGATCAGCGCCAGCAGCACCGCCGGCCGGCCGTCCACCCGGCAGAAGCCGGTCTGGTCCTTGTGGCCCAGGCGCACGGCCGCCACCTGGCCCAGGGTCAGGCTGGAGCCGTCTTCGGACAGGGGCGTGGCCGCCACGTCCTCTACGTTCTGGAAGCGGCCCACCGTGCGCACCGGCAACTCCATGGGGCCCATGCGCAGGTCTCCGCCGGGGGCGTTCTGATTGGCCTGGTTGAGGCGGTCGACCAGGATGCCCAGGTCCAGGCCCTGGGCGGCCAGGCGCCCGCGGTCGACCAAGACCTCCACCTCCGGAGCCAGCCCCCCGGAAACGCGCACCGCCGCCACCCCTTCCAGGGTTTCCAAGCGATTCTTCAGGCTGGTGGAGGCCAGCCGACGCAGGGCCAGGCCTTCGGGCTCATCCCCCGGTTCCCTTTGCCCTCCCGGCGGCCCGGTCAGGCCCAGGGTGATGATGGGGGCCTCGGAGGGATCGTAGTGCAAAACCAACGGCGGCGGGACCTCGCGCGGGAGCTGGTCGGCGCTGGCGTCGAGCTTCTCGCGCACCTCGGCCGCCGCCGCGCCCAGGTCGCGGCCCCAGTCGAAAATCAGGCTGATCTGGCTCGAGCCCGCCGCCGAGACCGACTCCAACCTCCGCAAGCCCCCCACCGTGCCAAGTGCTCCCTCCACCCGGCGGGTGACCAGGGATTCGACCTCCTGGGGAGAGGCGTGCTCATAGGTGGTCAGGACGGTCAGGCGGGGATAGGGCAGGCGGGGCAGCAGCTCCACCGCCAGGCGCGGCCAGCAGAAGAGGCCGCCCAGGGCCAAGGCGGCGAAAAGAGCGGCCAGGCCCAGGGGGCGCCGCAGGAAGCTGACCTGGCTCAAGGCCGTCCCGGCTCCGGGGCGGGCGCGCCGGACTCGCCGGAAAGAATGATCTGGTCGCCGGGCTTGAGGCCGGAGAGCACCTCCACCCGCCTGCCCTCCCGCCGGCCGAGGACCACCTGGCGCTTGACCGCCTTGCGGTCCTCGATGGCCATCACCTCGCCGCGCTGGCCTTGGTCGGCGGCCAGGGCCTCGCGGGGAATCCAAATGCTCTGCTCGGCGGCCGGGGCCTCCACCCGCACCTGGGCGCGCACGAACATGCCCGGTTTTAGCGACAGGTCGGCGTTGGGCACCCGCGCCTTGACCATGAAGGTGCGGTTCTTGGGGTCGACCTCCGGGCTCACCGATTCGACCACGCCTCTGAACTGCCGCCCTGGCAGGGCGTCGGCGCTCACCCCCACCTCCAGGCCGGGAGTGAGACGCGAGTAGAGCTTCTCGCCGAACTCCACCTCGGCCAGCACCGTGGCGCACTGGCCCAGTTTGAGCGTCTTGCGCTGGCCGGGGGAGGCCACCTCGCCGACCTCCATCTCACGCTTGAGAATCACCCCGTCGACAGGGGCCTTGAGCACGGTGCCGGCCAGCTTGGCCGCCAGGGCCCGCGACTCGGCCCGGGCCGCCTCCAGGCGGGCCTTGGCCTTGTCCAGTTCGAAGCCCGTATCGCGCAGGTCGGCCTGGGTGATGGCCCGGCTCTGGAAAAGCTTCTCCTTCTCGGCCTTCTTCTCGCTCAGGCGGGCGGCCTCGGTCTCCTGGGCGGCAAGGTCGGCCAGACGGGCGGCGGACTCGGCCTTGAGCACCCGGTCGTCCAGGCGGGCCAGCACCTGACCCCGCTTGACCAGCTGACCCTCCTCCACCGCCACCTCGGCGATGAGGCCGGGCTGCTCGAAGGAAAGCTCCATGGTGTGCCGGCAGCGCACGCTGCCCAGACCGGTGAGCCCGGCCTGTGCCTGCTCGGCCGTGACCCGGTGGATGGCCACCGGCACCCGGCCCGCGTCCTGGGCCGCGCTAGGCGCGGTCCAGAGACATAGGGCGGCCAGGCCGGCGGCCAGCGGGGCCAGGCCCGAAGGAATAGCTTTCATGGCGCGTCCTTGAGCTTGAGTTGGTCGCCGGTCATCAGACAGATGGTAGCCAGAATGCGGTCCCGTTCAAAGTCCGACTGGATCAGCCTGGCCTTGGCGTTGGCCAGGTCCAGCTCCCGCTCCAACACCTCCGCCGGAGTGGCCGCCCCGGCCTCGGCCTTGGCCCGGGCCACGGCCAGGCGCTCGCCCTGCAGGTCCGACTGCTTTGCCGCCAGTTCGCGCATCTGCTCCTGGCGCTTGAGTTCCTCCAGGAGCGAGAGCAGATCGGCGCGCATGCGCAGCCTGGCCTCGCGCAGTTCCTCGCGGGCCTTCTGGCGGTTGAAGAGCGCCTCCGCCTCCTGCACCTGACTGCCGTTGCCGTCGAATAATGAAAGCCTGAGCCCCTTGCGGTAGAGGTCCTGCTGCTCGAAATAGAAGGAGGTGCGGTTTTCGAACTGACGCTCGAAATCGTAGAAGGCCTTGGCCGAGTGGTCGCCCCAGCTGATGTCGCACTGCAGCATCACCCCGGCGTATTTGTCCGGGCCGGGGAAGCTTTCGCCCTCCAGGCCGTAGCGCCCGATCAGGTTGAAGCGCGGTCCCTGGGCAGCCTGGGCCAGGGCCAGTCCCAGGCTCTGGTATTCGTCCTCGGCCTTGGCCCAACGCAGGCTGGCGTTGGCGGTCATGGTACGCTCCACCAGGGCTTCGGCGTTCCCCTGGGGATAATAGTCCGGCCGCTGGGCCTTCAACTCCAGGGCCTGCTCGCGCTCCAGACCCATGAGTTGCTTGAGCGCGAAGCCCGAGGCCCGGGCCTGGCTGCGGCTCTCGGCCACCTGATAGCTCACCTCCAGGGCGCGGGCCTCGGCGGCCAGAAGGTCCTCCTGCCGCAGCACCCCCAGGCCCACCCCCCGCCGGGCTCCCTCCACCAGTTCGGCGGCCTTGGCCACCAGGATCTCGCGCAGGGCGGCCACCTTGCGCCAGGTGAGCAGGCGGTAATAGGCGGGGATCACCTCCAGGGCCGACTCCAGCGAGGCCTTGGAGGCCAGCAGGCCGGCCTTGGCCAGGCCCTGAACCGCCTTGGCGCGGTTGGTGCTGATGGCCCCGGAGGCATAGAGCGGCTGGGTGACCTTCACCTCGTTGGTGTAGATGTCGTCCTCGGTTAGCGGCCGGCCGAAGTAGTCGACCTTGGGCTGGTGGTAGAGGTCCACATCCAGCCGGGGCAGGTAGCGCCGGCCGGCGGCGGAAACCTTCTCTCGCTCCCAGTTGCTCAGTTCGGGGTTCTGGCGCACCATGGCGCTGTTGGCCTGGGCGGCCTCCAGGCACTGGTTAAGCCCCAGGTCCTGGGCCCAGGCCGGCGGCGGGCCGGCCGACGCGAACAGGGCCAAGCCCAGGGCCGCGGCCACGAGGCGAGACGATAGGCGCGCGAGCAAGTTCACTCCCGCATCGCCGGGGAGGCGAAAGAATCGATTGGGTTGGGCACGATGGTCCTCATAGCCCCCAACCCTGCATCAGGAAAGGGTTTCTGTCAAGTGCGGGCGGTCAGAAAACTCCTGCCCCCGGCCGCGTCCGCGCCTGGCGACCACAGGCATAGTCTGTATAATTCAAATGCGTTCCCACCCATGGGAAGCCTAAGCCACGCACAAGGAGCATGTTAACCTTGCCCGACGACCAGCGTTTGCAAGCCTGCCTGGCCCTGCTCGAGGACCTGGGCGGGGGGCGGGAACAGGGTCCCCCGCCCCGCCCGGAGCAGGCCCACGCCCTGGCCGCGGGGGTTTGGGGCGATACGGGGGAGCGAACCCAGGCAGTCCAGGCCCTGTGCCATCCCTACCTGGCCCTGACCATGCTCTGGCGCACCTTGGGCTTGGGGCTGCGGGGCAACCCGCACCACCTGCGTCCACGCGACCGCGATGGCGCGCGCCTGGCCCGCGACCTGCTGGTCTTCCTGCGCCTGCACCTGCGCCTGAGTGAGAAATTGAAGGGGGTGGTCGACTGGCCGGCGGCAGGCCTGCCGGCCAACGCACTGGAGGGCGACGGCGGCTGGTGCGACCTCTGCGGCCAATGCTGCTGCCATTGCGGCACCGTGCCTGCGCCGCCGCCGGGGGTCAGCTATCCCCCAGGCTGGTACCATGCCCTTTCCGGCGAGGCCCTGCACTTCCAGCCCTTCTGCCCCTTCCTCTTCCAGGCCCTGGGTCAGCCGCTCTACTTTTGCGGGCTGCACCCCATCAAGCCCCTGCCCTGCCGCGATTTCGGCCGCGCCGACTGTGAGCGTGGCCGCCCCACGCGGGGCCTCATCCGAGCCTGAGCCCGGCGGGAAAGCCGGGACCTAGTCGCCCAGGCAGCGTTGCAGCTTGTCCCACTGCTCCGTGCGCACCCACTCGTATTTGTCGTAGAAGAGACGGTCGTGCAGACTGGGGGACTTGCGGGCCTGGCGTTTGAGGAAATTGTCCAGTTGGCCCGGCCCGCCGTTGTACATGGCATAGACCGCCTGAGCGAGCAGGTCCGGGGCCATGGGCCGACCCGCCACCTGGCGGTCCAGACCGTAGCGGGTGAGGTAGAGATGCAGGATGTCCGTACCGGCCTTGATGTTGTAGAGGGCGTTCCAGCGTAGGCTGGAGGTGTTGTAAAGCCCTCGCCAGACCCGCTCGTTGACCTGCATCATGCCCACCGAGGTGTTGTTGCTGGAGCGGATGAAGGTGATCTTGCCCCCGGGGCTGATGAACTGCCTGAAGCAGCTCTCCTGCCAGGCCGAGGCCTTGACCAGGTTCTCGAAGGCCTGGCGCTGAGCCGCGTCCAACTGCCCGTTGCCGGCCAACTTATGCGCGGCCAGGCGCAGGGCCTCCTTGATGCGCTCCAGGTAGACGTCGCGGTTGTTGCCGCTTAACAGCCAGGGCTTGATCTGGGCCCAATCTTCCGGCCGGGGCTCAACGCTGGCCCAGGCCGGGACGACGAGCCAGTTGGCCAGGACGGCCAGCCATTGCCCCGGGGCCTGAGAGAGCCGGCTGGACCAGGGGTATGGGCCGGAGGGCTTGGCGGGACTGGTCGCCGCCGGCGGAGCCTCGGCTCCACTTGGGGCCGCCGGTTCGGGCTCGATATCCCCGGGCGGGGCATCCAACTCCTCGGCGTTCAGGGCCGGGCCGGACTCGTCCAGGGCCGGGCCCAGGCCCAGGGTGCGGCGCAGGCTGGAGTCCACGGCGTAGGAGTAGCCCAGATCGGGCTTGTCCTTGGCCGTTAGCAGGCGGGCCAGGCGGATCAGGCCGTTGCGGCTGATGTCCAGGCCCAGGGTGGGGCCCAGCTTGTCCAGAGCGGCCAAGGCGTCGGAGGCGGTGAAGAAGGCCAGGTAGCTCAGTCGGGCTCCCTCGGTCTCCTTCTCCAGATGCCGGCGCATCACCGGGGCCAGGCGGTTCCAGGCCGCCACGAATTGTTCGCGCACCACGTCCTTGCGGCCCAGGGTCTCGGGATCGTTCAGTTCCCGCACGAAGCGGTAACGGGTGTCCAGCAAGGTTTCCAGGAGCACCCGGCGCTCGCCGGCGGTCAGGGAGAAGCGGGCCATGGCGTTGATCTGCAGGACCAGGAAGGCGTCCCATTGCTGCCAGGCGGAGATGAAGCGCTCCAGGTCGGCCTGGGAAATGTGCAGGGGCGCCTCAGGCCCGGCCGGCGGGCCGGGCTCCACCTGCATGATCAACTCGGCCTGCAACCCGGCGGGGGTGACGCGGGTCTGCCCCGGACGCAGGCTGCCCAACCAAGCCGCCACCCGGGGCTGGTCCTGAGCCGGGAAGATCAGAGGCACGAACTCCTTGAGATCCTTGACCGGCGGGGCCAAGTTGACGCCGACCTTGTTGTCCAGGTAGGCGTGCACGTGGGTCTTGATAACATCCCATATGATCTGGGCAACCTTGGCCGGCGGTCCCTGCTCGCGGTCGTATAGCTTTGAGTCTTCGGTGTTCAGACGCAGAAGCCAGGTGCCCTGCTCCAGGTAGGGCCTCTCAAAGAGCTGGATGTAGCCCTCCCACTCGACCGGCTTGACGCACTTGCCCATGACCGGGGCCCCGGCCCGGACCTTGATGCGGCAGGCCACGCTCAGGCGGTCCATCACAGGCGTGACCTGGGGCTGGCTGAGCACGATGCGGGTGCAACCGTCCAGCTCGTCCACCACCACCGCGCTCTCGCCGGGGCCCTCGAAGGCGCGCTGCACCATCAGCGAGCGCACCAGGGGATAATCCAGGCTCACCGGCACCCGCACCGACTCCGCCTGGGCGGCCGGGGCGGACCAGCCGGTGAGGAGCAGGGCCAAGGACAGTACCAGGAGCGCGCCACGCCACGTCACGAAAAACGGCCCCCGGGGCCGGGTTGCTTTCACGGGTCATCCTCCAGCGCCGGGCAGGCGAGGCCGATCACAGGGCGGCGGGCCCTTGCCCCTGGCCAAGACCCGGGCGCGTGGTTCATTATATAGAGCAAAAGCCCTTCTGTCCCGCTCACCAGGCCGCAAGGAGAATGGCATGCCCATACCCGGCAACCTGCTTACCACCGCCATGGCGGTCATGCCCCACAAGGACGCCGACCAGGCCCTGGCCGCCGCCCTCTCACTGGATATCCCATTCTGGCCCCAACTGCCAAACCTTAATTATTACGAGGATATGTACGTACAGGCCTCGGAGCATTTCCCGGGCATGGTGCTGGACCTGGAGGGAAAGCGCCTGAGCTTTTCCATGGACAAGTTCGTGGAGAAGCTGGAAGGGGCCCTGGAGCACATGGCCGAGCCGGAGTTTTTCGACATCAGCCCGGCCTACTCGGTGGTCTACCATAGGTTCCTGGGGCTGGACCTGGCCGGGAGGCCCGCTATCCGAGGCCAGTTGGAGGGTCCGGTCAGCTTCGGCTTCAACGTCAAGGGCCAGGACGACCGGCCGGTAATCTTCAACGACGAGGTGCGGCCCTTCCTGCTGGAGTTCATGGCCCAGCGGGTCAACGCGCAGCTCAAGCGTCTGCAGGGCCTCAACCCCAACGCCTTCATGTTCGTGGACGAGCCCGGCCTACAGTTCGTCTTCAGCGGCATGGCCGGCTATGGCGAGACCGCCGCCCGCCGCGACCTGGAGACATTCTTCTCCCTGATCGAACGGCCCCGGGGCGTGCACCTCTGCGGCAACCCGGACTGGGACTTCCTCCTGAACCTGGACCTGGACGTGCTCTCCCTGGACATGTACCGCAACGGCGAGCGCTTTGTATCCTATGTCAAGTCCATCAGGAAGTTCCTGGACCGGGGCGGGGTGCTCATCTGGGGCATGATCCCCACCCAGACCGAGCTTTTCGAGGCCGAGGGCGTGGCCGAGCTGGCGCGCAAGCTAAAGGAGTTGTGGACGATTCTGGACAAGGCAGGCATAGACCGGGACTTCCTGCTCAGCCGCAGCCTGCTCTCCCCGGCCACCTGTTGCCTGATCAACCCCGACGGGGTGAAAACCGTGGACATGGCCTTTTCGGCGGTGCGGGAGCTTTCGCGGCGTCTGCGCGAGGAGTTCAAGCTCGCCTGAACCAATAGGAGAAGCATGATGGCTGACTACCCGACCTTGTTTTCGCCCCTGCGCCTGGGCGGCCTGGAGCTGGCCAACCGGGTGACCATGGCTCCCCTTTTCCTCGGCTACGGCCTGCCCAACGGCGAGACGAGCCCGCTCGTCCTTGAGCATTACCGCCTGATGGGCGCCTCGGGCGCGGCCATGGTCATGGTGGAGAACGTGGCTGTTTCTCCGGAGGGCAAGGGCTCGCCCTTCACCATGCTGCTGCACGAGGACCGCTTCCTGGAGGGGCTGGCCAAGGTGGCGGCGGCGGTCAAGGAAGGCGGAGCTTGGGCCGGCCTGCAACTAAATCACGGCGGCCGTTACGCCCACGCGCCCCAACCCTTGGCGCCTTCGCCGGTGGCGACGGGCGAGAGGACGCCCCGGGCCATGACCGCGGAAGACATCGTCCGGGTCACGGAGGAGTACGCCGCGGCGGCCCGCCGGGTGCGCCAGGCCGGCTTCGACCTGGTGGAACTGCACGGCGGCACCGGCTACCTGCTCTCCCAGTTCCTCTCCCCGCGCACCAACCACCGCCAGGACCAGTACGGCGGCACGTTGGGAAACCGTCTGCGTTTCCCCCTGGAGGTCATCTCCGCGGCGCGTGCGGCGGTCGGCCCCGACTATCCTGTCGGCTACCGCTTCCTGGCCGACGAGTGGCTGCCCGGCGGCTGGACTCTGGCCGAGGCCCTTCAGGCCGCCCCCCGGCTGGCCAAGGCCGGCCTGGCCTATCTTTCGGTCATGGGGGGCTGCTACGAGTCGTTCTTCCTGCCCGAGCGCCTGAGCCAGGAAAAAAGACAGGGCTACATGGCCGATCTGGCCGCGGCGGTCAAATCGGTGGTGGACATACCGGTCATCGCCGCCGGCCGCATCCAGGAGCCGGCCTATGCCGAGTCGCTGCTGGCCCGGGGTCAGGCCGACCTGATCGGCCTGGCTCGGGTGCTCCTGGCCGATCCCCAGTGGCCGTTGAAGGCCCGGCAAGGCCGCGAGGCCGAGATAGTGGCCTGCGAGCCCACCTGCTCGCTTTGCTTCAAGCGGATCCAGCAAGGCCAGCCGGTGCTCTGCTCGCAGTGGAGCAAGCAAAAGCGGGCCTGGGCCGAGAATCTGGCCTCCGGCCGATAGCGCCGGTGTTCGGCCGTCCTACCAGCCTTGCAGGGGGCAGCCCTCGCAGAGGGGGCTGCCCTTCCGGCAGCGCTCCTTGCCCAGACGAACGAAGAGGGCGTGGAACTCGTTGAAAAGGGCGGGCTCGTGGGGCAGATTGTCCATAAACAGGGTGCGCAGGCCGTGGTAGTCCACTCCATCGGGGGCCAGGCCGTGGCGGCCCAGCACCCTGAAGGTATAGGCGTCTATTACAAAAGTAGGATGACCGCAGGCGTAGAGCAGGATGGAGTCGGCGGTCTCCGGCCCCACGCCCTTTACCGTGAGCAGCTCGGCCCGGGCCTCGTCCAGGGGCCGGCTGGCCAAGGCCGCCAGCCCGGCTCGGGCCGCCAGCCCGGCCCGAGAGCCCTGGGCCAGGAAGTCCAGCAGGTTGCGCAGGCGCTTCTCCTTGAGGTTGTAGTAGCCGGCCGGCCGAATGAGCCGGGCCAACTCGGCCGGGGGCAGGGCCCGCATCTTGGCCAGGGAGAGCGCGCCGGCGGCCTTCAGGTTTTCGATGGCCTTGGCCACGTTGCTCCAGCTGGTGTTCTGGGTGAGCACCGCCCCCACCGCCACCTCGAAGGGGGTATCACCCGGCCACCAGTGCTGGGGGCCGAAGTGATCGGCCAGCAGCCGATAAAGCTCAATGAGACGGTCGGCCTGGTCCATGCCTCCTCCGACGGGATTATGGGCTGAAGCGCGCGGCGGGACCGGTTGACAGGGTAGGCCCCTGCGTATACATACTATATCGCCGCCTTGGCTGGGCGGCTCTCTTTTGTGCCCAAGCCCCCAGACGAAAGCGAAGGCTGACATGGCCGGCGAAGCGCGCCTCAGGAAAACCCGCAATTTCGGCATCGTGGCTCACATCGACGCCGGCAAGACCACCTTCACCGAGCGGGTGCTCTACTATACCGGGCGCACCCACAAGATGGGCGAGGTGCACGACGGCGCGGCGGTCATGGACTGGATGGACCAGGAGCAGGAACGCGGCATCACCATAACCAGCGCCGCCACCTACTCCCAGTGGGACGGCCACACCTTCAACATCATCGACACCCCCGGTCACGTGGACTTCACCATCGAGGTGGAGCGCTCTCTGCGGGTGCTCGACGGCGTGGTGGCGGTTTTCTGCGCGGTAGGCGGAGTGGAGCCTCAGAGCGAGACGGTCTGGCACCAGGCCGACCGCTACCACGTGCCCAAGATCGCCTTTATCAACAAGATGGACCGCATCGGGGCCGACTTCTCCGGGGTGCTCCAGCAGATGCGCGACAAGCTGGGCGCCTCGCCCCTGCCCCTGACCATACCCTGGGGGGCCGAATCGAGTTTCAAGGGCGTTGTGGACCTGGTGAACATGGAATGCGTCACCTTCGACGAGACCGACCAGGGCGCCACCATCACCCGCGGGCCCATACCCCCTGAGATGGCCGAGGAGGCCGTTAGCGCCCGCCAGACCCTCCTGGAAGCGGTGGCCGACACCGACGACGCCATCATGGAACTCTATCTGGGCGAACAGGAAATACCGCAAAAGGACCTCCTGGCCGCCATCCGCCGGGCCTGCATCGGGCTGAAGCTGGTGCCGGTATTCGCCGGCAGCGCCCTGCGCAACAAGGGCGTGCAGCCGGTGCTGGACGCCGTGGTGCGCTACCTGCCCTCGCCCCTGGATATCCCCCCGGTGGAGGGCGTCAACCCCCAGACCGGGGTGGAGGAGCGGCGGCTGGCCGATGACGCCGCGCCCTTGAGCGCCTTGTGCTTCAAGGTGCAGATGGACCAGGGCCGCAAGCTGGTCTACGTGCGCGTCTATTCCGGCCAGATCAAGGCCGGCGACGAGGTGTTCAACGTTTCCAAGGGCCAGGGCGAGAAGGTGGCCCGCATCTTGCGCATGCACGCCAACAAGCGCGAGCGCCTGGAAAAAGTTCAGGCCGGCGAGATCGTGGGCATCATGGGGCTAAAGAACGCCTCCACCGGCGATACCCTGGCGCCCAAGGACCGCCCCATATTGCTCGACCCCATACAAACCTACGAGCCGGTGATCAGCGTGGCGGTGGAGCCCCGCACCGTCGGCGACCAGGACAAGCTGGCCCTGGCGCTTTCCAAGCTGGCCGACGAGGACCCCACCTTCCGGGTGCGCTCCGACGAGGACACCGGCCAGACCATCATTAGCGGCATGGGCGAGCTTCACCTTGAGGTGCTGACCCACCGCCTGGAGCACGAATATGGGGTGGAGGTCCACGTGGGCCGGCCCCAGGTGGTCTACCGGGAAACCGTCACCGCCGTGGCACGAGTGGAGGAGACCTTCGACCGCGACTTGGGCGGCTCGCGCCAGCTGGGCCAGGTGGTCCTGGCCCTGGGACCCAACCCCCGGGGCGGCGGCAACACCTTCCGCATCGAGGCCGCCGACGAGCAGATACCCCCCGAGTTCGGCGCCGCCCTCAAGAACGCCGTGGACGAGGGCCTGACCAGCGGCGTGGTGCGCGGCTATCCCGTTCTCGACGCCTGGGTGCATGTGGTGGGCGGGTCCTTCACTCCTGGGATGTCAACCGAGCTTGGCTATCGCCTGGCCTGCTCCCTGGCCCTCAAGAAGGCCCTGGCCGAGGCCGCGCCGGCGCTCCTGGAACCCGTGATGAAGGTGGAGGTGGTCACGCCCGAGGAATTCATGGGCGAGGTCATCGGCGACCTGAACTCCCGCAGCGGCTCGGTGGAGGGGGTGGAGCCCAAGGCAGGGGCCAACATCGTGCGCGCCCTGGTGCCCCTGGCGGCCATGTTCGGCTACTCGACCTCCCTGCGCTCGGCCACCCAGGGCCGGGCCATGTACACCATGCAGTTCTCCCACTACGACCGCACCGACGAGAAACGGCGCTAGCCGACGCGCCGGCGCGGACATAAGCCTATTTCAGCTTCAACCAGAGCAGGCGGGCCGGAGCCCGGCCAGGGTTGATCCAGCGGTTGGGCATCTCCGAGGCCAGGTGGATCATGTCGCCGGCGCGCAAGGCGTGGACGGCCTGGCCGATCTTGAATTGGGCGCGGCCGGCCAGCAGGTAGCCCATCTCCTCGCCCTTGTGCACGAAAAAATGCGCGGGCAGCTCCCGCTTGGGCGCTATCTCGATCAGATAGGGCTCTGCCTTGGCGGCCTGGTCGGCGGGCAGGAGCCGCCAGGCACGCACCGCCTCGGCGGGCATCTCCAGCCCCACCTCCTCGGCCTCCTGCCCCGGAGCCACCACCCGGCGTTCCTGCGGCTGTCGTTCCCCGAGCAGGGAGCCCACGTCCACCGCCAGAACCTCGGCCATCTTGAACAACGCCGGCAGCGACGGATAGATGAGGTTGCTCTCCACCTGGCTTATGGTGCTGGGGGTGACCCCCACCATGCGGGCCAGCTCGGTCTGGGAAAAGCCCTTGCGCCCCCTGAGCTCCTTGAGGTGCTGGCCCAGGCCCAACCTGGCCTCCCCCTCCCTTTGGGATTCGAAGGTCACGGACAGGTCGCGGCTCCAGTAGACCTGGGGCTGATGGTGGCTCTCCGACGAGCGCCGCTCGGCCTTCAAAATTGTCAGCGAGGTGGTGCCGCGTTTGACCGACAGATCGATGACCACCTGGGCGATCTGGTTGATCTGGGCCCTGAGCTTGGCCGAATGGGCGTCCTTCTCCATCACCCAGTAGGCGATGGTGTTCAGCTCGTAGAGCCGGGGGCAGGTGTAGGAGTAGAAGCGGATGATCTGCTCTTCACCGCCCCAAAGCTCCTGCATGCCGGTGAGGCTTTCGAAGATGAAGCGGACGTCGGTGTCGTAGGGAGCGTGCAGGGCGGCCAGGGCCTCGCCGAACTCCCTCATGTCGCGCGGATTTTTCATGGGCACCACCGCGCAGGGCAGGTCCTCCCGGGACTGGTCGTAGAAGCGGGTGAATACCTGGGAGCCTGACCCCTTGCCCCAGGTGAAGCAGTCAAGCACGGTCAGGCCGGCGTAGCGGGCCAAGGGGCCCAGCTTATCCAGGAGGTTCTTGGGGGAGCGGTCGAAGCAGACGTAGATCAGCGGCCGTTCAAGGGCGGCGCTGGCGCGCAGGAAGTTAAGGCAGAAAACCGAGGCCAGGGATCCGGCGTCATCGTGCCAGACCACGTTGTCACCGATGAACAATCCGCCCAGCAGGCTGTCGAGGTGCGCGACTCCGGATCCTATCTTTTGTTCTGTTGCCATGGGGGCTCCTGGGCAAGTATTGTGTACCGCTACTCATCGAATCATAGCCATTTTGGCGATGGTTATCCACCCGGCTCGCGTGCATGGACGGAAAGGACTTCCCCAGGGCCCGGTTGAAGATCGCCTCCCTGGGATATATCATGGGCTCTGCGCCGAAGGTTTGACGCCAATTTCAATGGGGGCGGCCGATGAACATCCTGGGCCTCATACCAGCCCGGGGGGGCTCCAAAGGCTTGCCCCGCAAGAATCTGGCCCCTCTGGCGGGCCGGCCGCTCATCGCCCACACCATCGAGGCTGCCAAGGCCAGCCGCGCCCTCGGCCGGGTTGTGGTATCCACCGAGGACGAAGAGATCGCCCGTTCCGCGCGGAACTGGGGCGCGGAGACGCCCTTCCTGCGTCCGGCCGAGTTGGCCGCCGACACCGCCGGGGCCCTGCCGGTCATGCGGCACGCCATGGAGGCATTGGAGGCCGAGGGCTGGCGCGCCGATGTGCTGGTCTACCTCCAGCCCACCTCTCCCCTGCGCCGGGCCCGTCACATCGATGGCGCGGTGGATCTGCTCATCGCCCAGGGGGCCGACACCGTGGTCAGCGTGATTCCGGTGCCCCACCAGTTCAACCCTGTTTCGCTGCTGCGCCTGGAAAACGGCCTGCTGAAGCCCTACTTGCCCCAGGACACCCCCATCCTGCGCCGACAGGACAAGCCAGAGGTCTGGGCCCGCAACGGTCCGGCGGTGTTGGCCTGCACCCGGGAGGTAATCATGAAACAAGGCTTGATCTACGGTCAGCGCACCCTGCCCTTTTTCATGAGTCCCGAGGAGTCCCTGGACATCGACTCGGCCTTCGACCTGGCCTTGGTGGAGTGGGCGCTTGCCAGCGGCCTCCTGCCAGAGTGAGCCCGGCGGCCGCCCCCCCGGGGCCCGCTGCGGCAGGGAGCTGACCGCCTTGGGCCAGGCCAGCCTCTACCTATTCATGAGCCGCGGCTCATCCCTGGGGGATTGGGAGCGCTCTGGCACCCTGGAGCGCGAGACGGCCCTCTATCGCGCCCTGCTGGCCCACCTGGGCCGGGTGAGCCTGGTCACCTACGGCCGGCGCGACCGCGGCTATCTGCCGCGCCTGGGCGGCCTGGGCGTGATCGACAACCGCCTGGGCCTGCCCCTGCCCCTGTACTGCCGCTGGCTGGCCCTGGGCAGGGGCCTGCGCCGAGGCCGGCCCGGCGTGGTCAAGACCAACCAGATGCAGGGTGCGGACACCGCCTTGAAGGCCGCCCGGCGCGCTGGCCACGCCTTCCTGGCCCGCTGCGGCTATCTGCCCTCCAACATCGCCCTCTGGCGGCACGGCCCCGGCGCGCCGCAAGCCGCCGAGTTTTTGCGCCTGGAGCGGGAAGTCTTCCGGGCCGCCGACTTGGTGGCGGTGACCACTCCGGCCATGGCCGCCACGGTTGCCGAGCGCTACGGCGTGGACGCGGGGCGGGTGCGGGTGGTGCCCAACTTCGTGGACACCGAACTTTTCAGACCCCAGGAGGGGCCCCAGACCCCGGCGCGCGAGGACGACCTCCTGCTCTACGTGGGCCGGCTGCACCAGGAGAAGAACCTGCTCGCCCTGATCGAAGCGCTCAAGGGCCTGCCCTATCGTCTGCAACTGGCCGGCGATGGCCCCCATCAGGCCGAACTCGAGCGCGCCGCCCGCGACTTCGGGGCGCGGGCCGAGTTCCTGGGCCGGGTGGACAACGCCGAGCTGCCGCGCCTGCTGGCGCGAGCCGGGGCCTTCGTGCTGCCGTCCAAGGGCGAGCACCACCCAAAGGCCCTCTTGGAGGCCATGAGCGCGGGCGTGGCGGTGCTGGGCACGGCGGTGCCCGGCATCGCCGAGCTGATCGACCACGGCCGCACCGGTTGGCTATGCCCTCCGGAGGCGGCCGGCATCCGGGCCGGCTTGGAGGCGTTGATGCCCGACGCCGGCCTGCGCTCCGGTCTGGGCCGGGCGGCGCGCCGGTTCGTTTTGGAGAACTTCGCCTTCCAGCGGGTGCTGGACTTGGAGCTGGCCCTGCTGGCCGAGCTGGCGGGCTAAAGGGGGCAAGGGCCGTGTGCGGCATCTGCGGATTCATCGACAGCCGGGCGGCCTTGAGCCAAACCGACCTGGAGGCCCTGGCCGGGCGCATGGCCGGCTGCCTGCGCCATCGCGGGCCGGACGCCGGCGGGGTCTGGGCCGAGGCCCCCGCCGGCGCGGCCATGGGCCACCGGCGGCTGTCCATCATCGACCTCTCGCCCGCGGGCACCCAACCCATGCTCTCCCACGACGGCTCCTGGGTTGTCGCCTTCAACGGCGAAATCTATAATTTCCAGGCGCTCAGGGCCGAACTGGAGGCCGCGCAGGGACCGATAGCCTGGCGCGGGCATTCTGACACCGAGGTGGTGCTGGAATGCGTGGCGGCCTGGGGACCCCTGAAGACCGCCCGCCGCCTGAACGGCATGTTCGCCATGGCCCTTTGGGACCGCGGCCATCGCCGCCTGCACCTGATCCGCGACCGCCTGGGCAAAAAACCCCTCTACTACGGTTGGATGAACGGGAGCTTCATCTTCGGCTCGGAACTCAAGAGCCTGGCCCCTCACCCCGACTTCCGGGGCGAGGTTGACCGGGGGGCCCTGTCCCTCTACCTGCGCCACAACTATGTTCCCGGCCCCTACTCCATCTATCGGGGCATTGCCAAGCTGACACCGGGCACGATGCTGACCATCGATCCCGCCCGGCCCGGCCGCTGCCCCGAGCCCGCGCCCTTTTGGTCGGCCCGGGCCATGGCCGAGCGCGGCGCGGCCGAGCCTCTGGAATCCAGCGAGGACGAGGCCGTCGCCGAGCTTGAGGCGCTGCTCGCCGACGCCGTGGGCATGCGCATGGTGGCCGACGTGCCCCTGGGGGCCTTCCTCTCCGGCGGGGTGGATTCTTCGCTCATCGTCGCCCTCATGCAGGCCCAGAGCAGCCGGCCGGTGAAGACCTTCTCCATCGGCTTTCCCGAAGCGGCGTTTGACGAGGCCCCGCACGCCAAGGCCGTGGCTGCTCACTTGGGCACCGAGCACACCGAGCTTTACGTAACCTGGGAAGACGCCTTGGCCGTGGTGCCCCGCCTGCCGGATATTTACGACGAGCCC
>JAJZPI010000243.1 GCA_021811275.1 Deltaproteobacteria bacterium | reverse complement strand
GGTCCTTAAGCCTGGGGCTCTCCGGCCTGGGTGAGCTGGCCTTCTACGGCGGCGACCTGGACCTGGGCTCCTTGGCCCCTCTTTGCGGGCTCTGCGCCGAGGCCGAAAGGCCACTCCTGCTGCACACCAACGAGCCGGTGGGCCACCGCTACCCGGGCAAGGCCCCCATGACGCTTGCCGCGCTCTACGCCTTGATAAAGGCCCACCCGCGCACCAGGCTGGTGCTGGCCCACATGGCCGGGGGGCTTTTCTTCTATGCCCTGCTCAAGAAGGAAGTGGCGGCGGCCCTGGCCAACGTCTGGATCGACACCGCCGCCGCGCCTTTTCTCTATAAGCCCCGGGCCTACGGCTTGGCCGTGGAGCTTTTGGGCGCGGAGAAGATGCTCCTGGGCAGCGACTACCCCCTGCTCAAGGTGGAACGCTACCGCCGGGAGCTGGCCGCGCCCGAGGCGGGCCTGGGCCCGGAGGATCTGGCCCTGATCCTGGGCGAGGCGGCGCGAAAGTTGATCCCCTGAAGCGAGGGCCCATGACCCCGGAAACCATGCTCGCCCTGATACTGATTATCGCCCTGGCCGCCCTGGCCGGGGTTGTTCTGCTAGCCCTGCGGCTCAAGCCGGGCCAAGCCGAGGAGGGCCTGCGCCTGGAACTGGAGCGCCTGCGCGGCGAGAGCGAGCGCCAGGAACGGGCCCTGCGGGAGGAGTTGGAGCGCTCGCGTCGTGAGGACCAGGAGCGGGCCCAGGGACTGCGCGCCGAGGTTGTGGACACCATGACCCGCCTGGCCGGCACCCAGCAGCAGTCACTGGCGGCCATGTCCGCCAAGCTCGACGGCTTCGGCCAGGAGATGCGGGCCCAGTTCGAGGCCTTCCGCAATCAGGCCGAGGCTCAGGCTGCCCAGGCCCGCCAGGAGATCGCCCAGGGCCTCAAGGACGCCGGCGACCACACGGCCAAAAGCCTGGGCGCCAACCTCGACGGCTTTCGGCAGGCCCAGGAGCAGGCCCTGGAGGGATTCCGCCAGGCCCAGCAGCAACGGCTGGAGGCGGTGGGCCAGGAGATGGCCGCCCTCACGCAGACCCAGCGCGAGCGCCTGGAGGGCGTGCGCGCCGACTTGGAGAAGATCGCCGCCACGGTGGGGGCCAGCCTGGAGCAGGTGCGCGCGGCGGTCGAGGGGCGGCTGAGGGAGATGCAGGCCAGCAACGAGGCCCGTTTGGAGCAGATGCGCGCCACCGTGGACGAGAAGCTGCAAAACACCCTTGAGGCGCGCCTGGGTGAATCCTTCGGCCAGGTGCGCGACAACCTGGACAAGGTCAACCAAAGCCTGGGCGAGATGATGGCTCTGGCCAAGGGGCTGGACGCCGGGGTGACCGGCCTGCAACGGGTGCTCACGGGGGTCAAGACCAAGGGCATCTGGGGCGAGGTGCAGTTAGGCTCCCTGCTGGAGCAGGTGCTGGCTCCGGACATGTACGCCAAGAACGTGGAGATCAAGCCCGGCAGCGGCCAGCGGGTGGAGTTCGCGGTGCGCCTGCCCGGCCAGGACGAGGGCGAGGTGTGGCTGCCCCTGGACGCCAAATTTCCCTACGAGCAGTACGACCGGCTGGTGCAGGCCGCCGAGCAGGCCGACCCGGAGGGGGTGGAAGCGGCCTCGCGGGCCATAGAGGTCTTCGTGCGGGGCGCGGCCAAGGAGATCAGCGACAAATATATCGCCCCGCCGCACAGCACCGACTTCGCGGTGATGTTCCTGCCCACCGAGGGGCTCTACGCCGAGGTGCTGCGCCGGCCGGGCCTGGCCGAGACCCTGCAGCGCGACTGCCGGGTGGTGACCGCGGGCCCCACCACGCTCTACGCCGTGCTCAACAGCTTCCAGATGGGCTTCCGCACCCTGGCCATCCAGCGCAAGAGCGGGGAGGTCTGGCGCACCCTGGGCGAGGTGAAAACCGAGTTCATGAAGTTCGGGGAGTCCATCGACAAGGTTCGCAAGAAGCTGCACGAGGCGGACAAGCACCTGGACAAGGTGGCGGTGCGCTCACGGGCCATTGACCGCAAGCTAAAGGGCGTAGAAACCCTTCCCGATTCCTCTGGAGCCGGCCTTTTGTCCCTTGGTCTGGCCGCCGGAGAGCCCGAGCGGCCCGAAGATGAGGACGATTAATTGATTGGCGTGAGGTTTCCGGGCGAGGGCTAGCCCCGGCGCAGACGCTTCCACCAGGAGCGCTGGGGCGGGGCCGGGGCCTCCTGGCCGGCGGCGGCCAGCTCCGGCCGCGCCGTCAGAACCAGGCGGCAGGCCAGCTCGGCGGCGTGGCCCGCCAGGGAGGCGCAGTGCTCGCCGCGCGCCCTGCGGCTCTTGGACTTTTTGACCAGCACCCGGCAGCAGGTGGAGCCCTCGCGGGCCTTGAAGCCGTCATGCAGGCCGCGGGCGGCCCTGGTCATGGCCCCGCCGTAGCCCCGCTGGCCCAGGAAAAGCCCCAGGGCCATCTGCCCGGCGCTCAGGGCTCCGCAGGTGCAGCCCGAGCCCATGCCCTCGGGCAGTCCGGCGGTGAGCCGCCGGACCAGGTCCTCGTCCAGCCCCCCGCCCAGGCGCTCGTCCAGAGCCGTGAGCACCGCCGGGGCGCAATAGAGCCCGCCCTCGGCCATGAGCCGGCGGGCCCGCTCCCCCACTTGGCGGCAGACGGATTCTAATTCACCCTCGAGCGGCTGCCCCGCCGGCTGGGCCGGTATCGCTTGCTCGAGGTTGACCAGGTGGGTGGGACGGGCGGAGGTCATGGGGGTTTCCTTGTGGCAAAGCGATGTTATAATTGTTTTTGGTATCGGATGGGGCGGGCGCGGTCAAATACTTAATATCGAAGCACAGCGAATATGATCATAGGCCAAACCTATATCAAG
>JAJZPI010000004.1 GCA_021811275.1 Deltaproteobacteria bacterium | reverse complement strand
GACCCGCGGCGGGCACTGGTCACCTGGCGGGAAACCACGGAAGTCCGGAACATGCTGGACATGATGGGAGCCAGCTACCAGGTCTTCAACGTGGGGGGGTTCCACTGCTTCTACGACATCAAGGGCGTTGACCTCGACTTGGCCGAGACGCTCCCCAAGGGCTGGCGGGCCACCGGCCGCCCCCTGGGTGAGGACGCCTGGATGGCCCTGGACCGGGACGCCATGACCCGCTGGTCGCCCTTGGAGTTGCAGCGGCCGGGAGAGGCCTTCGAACTGGACCTGGGCCGGGTGGTGGACGATTTATGCCTTGTGCGCCTCTATTCCGGTCGCCGGGACGACCAGCCCCGGGAAGGCGCCCTCTGGCTGTCGCAAGACGGCGTGAAGTGGACCCGGGTGCTCAAGCTCCAAACCGCCACCTGGACCTTCTACTGGGGTGGGGGGCTTCCCCAGCTGGGAATGCACAACCCCCGCATGGACCTGCGCTTCGCCCCCCAGCCCGCGCGTTTCCTGCGCCTGGCGCAACACGGCAAATCCCAGGAGAGCTACTGGTCGTTGCAGGAGATCGGGGTCTATGCCCGAGGCGAGAGAAAGCCACGTGATTTTGGCGTGCTGCTGGCCGAGGTGCGCCGCCTGGGCCTCAAAAGCCTCTACGTGGACGACTACCTGGAGGCGAGTCTGCCGCGTGACCTGATGCCCCCCAAGCTGACGCCGCCCCGCTCGCCCGCCTGGCCGGTGACCATCTATGACCGCGACGTGCTGCCCGCCGACCCGCGCGGACTGGGCGTGGCGGTGGAGGCAAGCTTCGGCGACGGCGTGGAGGCCTTCCTGCGTGGCTGGGAGGTGGGCTTTGAGCGCCTTGAGGCGGGAGGATTCACCTTGTTTTGGGACCTGCGGCCGCCGCGTCCCCGGCAAAGCCCGATCCCCCTGGCAGGGGCCAAGGCCAGCTCCAGCCACCCCGGAAACGAGCGCCTGGCCATGGACGGAGATGAGCGGACCCGCTGGGACAGCGGCCACAACCGCCGGGCCGGGGACTTCTTCGAACTGGACCTTGGCCAGGAACGGGAGTTGGCCGGCCTGATCCTGGACAGCCGGATTTCGCTCACCGATCTGCCCCCGGACCTGGCCTTGAGTCTCTCCCAGGATGGCGGCCAGTGGCGGGAGGTGGCCTGGCGGCCGGCTCTCCACGGCCCCCTGGTCTTTGCCGGCGACCGGCTGCTGACGGCCCAGGGTGGGCTGCTCAGGATGAGCTTTTCGCCCCAAAAGGCGCGTTTCCTGCGGCTGACGGTGCGCCAGGACCACCCGCGCTCATTCTGGTCCATCCACGAATTGACGGCGCTGGCCCCCGGAGACCAGCGACCCGGGGTGAAGTAGCGGCCGGACGGGAGGGCGGAGCGGGGGCTCAGGCCGAGGGCGGGACGCCTTCGGCCAGCCAGGGGGCCAGCAGACCGCGGGCCTTTTCCTCGTCGCGGCCGATCTGGGCCGCCAGGTCCTCCACCGAGGCGAAGCGCTGCTCGCCGCGCAGAAGATCCACGAAATCCAGTGCCAGCTCGCGGCCGTAGAGGTCGCCGTCGTAGTCGAGCAGGAAGGTCTCGACGGTGACCTCGCCGTTGCCGAAGGTGGGGTTGGTGCCGATGTTGGTCACCCCCGGAGTGAGCTGGTCGCCCAGGTCCACCAGCACGGCGTAGACCCCTATGCCGGGCAGGAGTTCGTTGTCGGGTCGCAGGTTGGCGGTGGGAAAGCCCAGCACCCGGCCCCCCCGGCCGTGGCCGCTGACCACCCGCCCCGCCACCCGGTAGTGCCGGCCCAGCAACCGCCGCGCCCCGGCCATGTCCGAGGCGCGCACCAGCTGGCGCACCCGGGTGGAGCTGACGGGCTGGCCGTCGATGAGCACCGGCCCCAGGGCGTGCACCCCGTAGCCCGCCGACAGGCCCTTTTGCCGCAATAGGTCCAGGTCGCCCAACCCCTTGTGGCCGAAGACGAAGTCGTAGCCCACCACCACCTCGGCCACGCCCAGGCGGCCCACCAGGAGCTTGTCCACGAAGTCGTCGGCCGAAAGCCGGGCCAAGTTTTCATCGAAACGCACGCAGAGCACCACCTCCACCCCGCAATCCTGGATCAGGGCCAGCTTGCGGGTGACGGGGGTGATTAGTGGCAGGTTCACCGCCGGCCGCAGCACCCGCATGGGATGGGGCTCGAAGGTCATGGCCAGGGAGGTGCCCCCGATGGCCCGGGCCCGCTCGATAACCTTGGCGAACAGGGCCTGGTGCCCCAGGTGCACCCCGTCGAAATTGCCGATGGTCACCACGGGCTTGGGCAGGCGGCCCCGCAGCTCTTCCAGACCTTGCAGAACGTTCATGGGCGGAAAGCTCCCGGCCGGCGGGCCGCTCGGCCTGAAGGGGTTTGGAGGGCCCGCGGGCTCGGATTTTGGCCGGATTAGGGCCTTGACAACCACGGGGTGGGATTATAGACTTCGCCCCGGAACTTGGCAAGCTTAGGCCCTTGGCGCAAGCCGGGCCGGACGCCCCGGGGACCATGCCGAAGTGGCGGAATTGGTAGACGCGCTAGGTTCAGGGTCTAGTACCCGTACGGGTGTGGGAGTTCGAGTCTCCCCTTCGGCACCAAAGACAAAGCAGGCGGTCGGGTGGTCCCCGGCCGCTTTTTGTTTGAGGAGGCGGCCCAGCCTCCCCCCCTCGCCCTGGCGGGGTCTTGTCCAGCCTCGCCCTCATGGCTTATAGTCTGAAAAACCCACACCGGATCGCAGCCTTGACGCACCTTGAGCCAGGAGCGCAGCCATGGCCCGCCCGAGCCCCCTTCCCCGCGCCTTCTCCCGCCTCTTGGCCGGCCTGGTCCTTTTGCTCTGGCTGGCTGCCCCGGGCCTGGCCCTGGCCGCCTCCGGCAAGTTCCTCGCCTTCTCCGATCTGCATTTCAACCCCTTCGCCGATCAATCCCTGGTGGCCGAGCTGACCGCAGCGCCGGCCTGTGAATGGGAGCCGATCCTCTCGCGCACGGCTGACGCCCCCAGCACCTACAACCAGGAAGCCAACTACGCCCTTTTCGTCTCGACCCTGGCCGATATGCGCCTGGTCGAACCCAATCCGGACTTCCTGATCTTCACCGGCGACATCCTGGCCCACAACTTCGGCCAGCTCTACCAGTCCGCCACCGGCGACTCCAGCCAGTCTGGCCTGGAGTCCTTCATCGCCAAGACCGTGACCTTCTTCGCCTGGGAGATCGAGCAACACTTCCCGGGGATTCCGGTTTTCATTTCCCTGGGCAACAACGATGCCTACGAGGGCGATTACCTGATCAGCGCGGGCGGAAGCTTCCTCAAGGACACCGGCGATGTCTTCGGCCAGCACTTTTTCTCCGGCGTCTATGAGCGCAATGATTTCCTGCGCCAATACCCGACCGGCGGCTACTATTCCCTAACGCCGTCCGGCGAGAGCAATATCCGGATCATCAGCCTGAACAGCGTGTTCTTTTCCGTGAAACGCCAACCCGGCGCGGGCGTTGACCCCGGCACGGCCGAGCTGGACTGGCTGGAGGGGCAGCTGAAAGCGGCCCAGGCCGCAGGGGGAAAGATATACCTCCTTTCCCACATCCCGCCGGGCGCCAACGTCTTCAACACAATTCATGACTCGGCCAATACCCAGGATGATGTAAGCAGGGTGACCAGCTTTTGGAGTTCATCGCACACCGCCCGCTACCTGGACCTCATGGAGCGGTACAGCGACAACATCGTCTGCACCTTTGCGGGCCATACCCACATGGACGACTTCCGCCTTGTCATGAGCACCTCCCCGCCCGGGAAGGCCTTGGCCTATCTGCACATCACCCCGGCGACGAGCCCCCAGTTCGGCAACAACCCCGCCTTTCAGGTCTTCACCTACGACCCCGCCAGCGGTGCGTTGCTGGACTTCACCACCCACTATTTGGACGTGGGAGCCTCGCTGCCACTCTGGCGCGGCGAATACAGCTTTCTCCAGGCCTATGGCCAGGCGGGCATTACCTCCGATGCGGGCAGGGCCATCTTCGACGCTCTGGCCGGCGACCAGCGCCTGCGCGATGCCTACACCACCCAGTACAAAGCCGGCAATCGTGTGAGTCCGTTCAGGGACAGCGAATTCAAGGCGTACTGGTGCGGCATCGCCAACCTCCGGGCCAACGACTATCAGAACTGCTACAACTGCCAGGTACGGAGTTCCTCGGGCGGCTTGAGCAACTCCTGCGCCAGGTAGGCCGTCGGCGCATGGCCGGGGTCCGGGCTGAGCGGCCCAGGATCAGGCGGTGAATCCTGAGCAAAGGCCCTTGACGATCAGCCGGGCTTCCGATATTAAGTATCTTGCTTGCTGGGGGATCGTCTAACGGCAGGACTGCAGACTCTGGATCTGCCTATCAAGGTTCGAATCCTTGTCCCCCAGCCAAACGGCGGTTGAAGCACTGCGGTCCCATCGTCTAGCGGTCTAGGATATCGGCCTCTCACGCCGAAGACACGGGTTCGAGTCCCGTTGGGACTGCCAAGTTTTAGCAAGGGGTTAGGTCATAAGACCTAGCCCCTTTTGCTTTTCAGTTGAGGACTGGGCGTAGGGTAGACGGAGGATTGCTCAAGCAACTCGCACCTGTCCGCGGCCGTTTTGCCCACAGCCTTTTAAGTTTACCGGCAGCGCCACTCTGCCGGAAGTCTCTATCTCTCGCCGGAACTATTGTTTTGGGTAACAAACAGCCGCCGGGAGCCAGCGGCGGGAGGTCAGCTGGCCGCCGGCTGGTCCAGCAGGATCAAGTTGTGGATGGCGTTGGCCACCACTTGGCTGAGCAGGACCAGGTTGCGCTGCTCATTGAAGGTGAAGTCCATGGGGTCGGAGAAGGATAGGTTGAGAACTCCCAGGCAGCCTTCCCTGACCTGTAGGGGCAGGCAGGCGATGGCCGCGGGGATGTCGGAATCGGCGAATACCTTGAGAGGCGATTGTGGGACGGTTTTTTCACTCCAAAAAACCGGCTGTTGTTCGCTGTAGACCCGCCCGGCGATGCCCTCGCCTGGCCGGAAGGTGAGATGCTGGCTTCCTCCGAAAACGGTATCGCCGAAGAATTCGGCCTGACCACGCACCGCCAACATGCGCAGCTGGTTGCTGCCGGCATCATAGATCATGACGGAGCAGTTCATGATGTTGTCAAGAGCCCGCACCAGGACGTCAAGCATCTGATCGGCGGCCTGGGCCGGGCCCTTGGCCCGCACCGGCGCCTGGGACAAGGAGGAGATGGCCGACAAAAGCCGGAGCGCGCCGTCGAGCCGTTCGGAAATCGTGGCCAGGTTGTTCTGTAGCACCCTGAGCCGCAGGGCCGACTGATCGTCGTGGGAGTGTCCGCTCACCGATCTTCCCCGCCAGCCAGCATGCCGCGCATTTTTTCCAGGAAAGGCGGCAGGTCCTGCCTGGCCTGTTCGAGGGCCAGGGTGAGATCCCGCTCGGTCAAGTTGATTACCTTAGAGTAGTGTACCGGGCAGATGTCCTTGGACTCTTGGACCAGGCCCAGCCCCAGGACTTTGGCCATGCGGTTGGCCAGGAATATCAGGTAGGTCGTCACGTGATAGGGCAGGTTGGGCTTGGGCGCGTGGTGATACCTGATGGCCTCCACGTGTATCTCCGGCAGATCCCAGCGCTGGGCCAGCCAGTAGCCTATCACCTCGTGGTGCAAGAGCAGGCGCTCCTCGGCCTCGTGGTAGGGAGTGCCCGAGCGCTCCATCTGCAAGACCTCGGCATAGAGGTCGCTCAGATGGGTGGCCAGGACCAGCTTGCCCATGTCGTGCAGGAGCCCGGCGATCATGGCCTCGCTGGGCACTGGGTGGGAGATGGCCTCGGCCAGCTTCTGTGCCAGCCAGGAAACCGCCAGACAATGCAGCCACAGGGCCTCGCCGTCAAACCCCTCGGGGGCCTTGCGCAGATCGAAGGCCTCCGAGAGGCCGGCGCCAAGGGCCAGTGCCTGCAACTCCTGGAACCCCACCATCATGGCCGCGCGCTCGACGGTGTTGATCTTGGTGGCGAAGCCGTAGAAGGAGCTGTTCACCAGGCTCAGGACTTTGAAGGTGAGGGCCTGATCGCTCTCAATGAGCTTGGCCAGGTTGGCCATGGTGGTGTTTTCGTCGCTCAAGGCACGCATGAGCCGCCACGCCACCTCGGGCATGGCTGCCAGGCTTTTGATGCCGAAGATGCGTTTCTGCACCGCCTTGAGGTGGGCCTTGGAATCCAATATTTGTGCGGGTGCCGCCAATCCATCTCCTGGCATCACGATGGGGAGGCCTCATTGATCGGACAGCCGGGGGGTGAGCGGAGCGGATGCTCATGGCTGCGAAGTCGGCCTTTCATCAAAATTGGTGAACAGGCCTTGGCCACCGGCGAATTAATCACCTTTTTTCATCCCTTGACACAGCATGTTAGACATTTTCCCGCATGTCGTCAAGCAAGGATATTCCTGGCTCCCTACAGGATG
Source organism: Deltaproteobacteria bacterium (assembly GCA_021811275.1). Taxonomy (GTDB): domain Bacteria; phylum Desulfobacterota; class Desulfarculia; order Desulfarculales; family Desulfarculaceae; genus JACRDC01. The sequence continues at coordinate 59,590 of JAJZPI010000004.1, read as the reverse complement.
TTGGCGTCGGCGCCGTCCAAGGGGCGCCGGCTGGAGGGATTGCACCCACCCTTGCCCTCGCCGTCCGTGGCTTCGCCGGTATTGCGCGGGGCGATGAAGTGATCCTTAATTAGGGCGATTATCCTAAACTTGACAGGCGCGGTGTAGCATGAAGTTGCTACCCACCACCCTGCTAGTCGGTGTACTCATAGTCGGAGCCGTCAATTTTGCTGAATCTTCCGTCGTCATATCGCCGGTGGAATCCGGTTTCTCTACAGATACCGTTTGTGGGGTTGGTATCTTTGTACTTGATAAGACCAACGCAATGGGCAAGGAGAGTTTTGTTTTCCTCAATGGTCTCGGGGTTTCTATTGATATATATAATATTTACGGGGAATTCTTTGGTCTCTCCTGCATGAATTATAATTTCTTTTTGGCGAAGTTCCAGGGATTCCGGGAATGGGTTATTTGGAATTTCTTCTTCAAGAAAAGCCCCAACAACAATGTATTCGTAAACAATGGCATCAGTCTCCCCACTGTTGTGAGCCACACAAATAATTTCTCGGAATTTACCCGAAGTAAGCCCCCCAAGACAACCACTAATGCGTCTAATTATTATTTTGGGTCTATGCGTGGCAAGGAATTCTTGCCGGGCTATTTCGATTTGTTCTTTGGTGGCGTCTGCGGCTTCTTTCGCGGCATCGGAAGCATCTTTTGCAACGTCAAGACTGCGCCGAATCAACCTGAGCTGCCAAATAAATACTCCAATCTGGCCGAGGCCAACGAATACGAGTCCCCACATCCCCCACATCGTCCACCAATTGGTAGAAGAATCATTGTCTGTCTTGTCTTGATCATTTTTGGATTTAACTTGGCTGGTTATGCTGTCGTTGAAATGAAGCGGGGCATTTGGAGGAATATCTTTGTGGGCATCGGGTTGCTGCTGTGCGCGGATGGGTGGATTTTGTGGGGGTGTACCGCTTTCCCCTGGTCCTGGGGATGGTGGCTCTGATGCAGGAGCAACCACTGCCAAGCCGAGCAGAAAGATTATTGATAAACAAAACTTTATCAGCATGCCGCTATCGCCGCTCCGAAAATATCATCATTGTAGCGGTTGTTATATCTAAACTCGAATTCGTTGACGTACAATTGCAGATACTTCTTGCTAACCTTGTGGAACGTGCCGATGATACCACGCTTGAATATGCTAAAGAATCCCTCAATGGTGTTGGTGTGAATCGCACCAGCAACATATTCATCCTGGCCATGGCGAACCGTGCCGTGCGGGTATTCACCATCAAGGCAGCGATACCCCTTGCGCTCATCCGTAGAGAGCAGGCTAACCCGGTGCGACACGGCTTCGCGCACAAAGGCGTCAAGGGTTTCGGTGCGGGTATTGGCAATCACCCTAGCGATCACGTTGCCGGTCCTCTGGATAGCCCCGATCACGATTTCCTTGCCCGTGCCACCAGTCCCGCCGAAGTCGCCACGACCGCCCTTACCCTTGTGCTTGTTCTTGGCCTTGCCGCCCACAAATGTTTCATCCATTTCAACGTAGCCCACCAGCTGGCGGAATTCAACGTTGCCGAGGGCAGCGCGGACCTTGTGGCACATAGACCAAGCAGTCTGGTAGGAGCCGAAGCCCATCATGCGATGAATCTGAAGCGCGCTGATGCCCTTCTTGCTGGTGAGCATCAAGTGAATAACGCGGAACCACTGGCGCAGCGGCTTATTCGTGTTTTCGAAGATCGTACCGACCAGCACCGAAAAGCGATAGCCCACGCTCCCAGGAGAGCATTGATAGCATTGCCAATGCCAAGGCTTGCTGCTGTGGGGGTGGACGTTCTCGTTACCGCAGCGCGGGCAGTGTACGCCCTCGGGCCAGCGGTGAGCGTGCAGATAAGCCGAGCAGTCATCTTCGCTAGTAAAGGCTTGCTCGAATTGAGCAATGGTCATCTGGTGGATTCGGGGCTTGCTGCGCTTGGCCATATCCATACTCCCTTACTGTTAAGGAGAGCATAGCATGGCGGGGGCTACCTGTCAAGTAGTAGATAATCGCCCCAATTAGGGTTCATACCAATAGGCTTTCAAAGGATAACTTTGAACGCTTATTGGTGTGCGGGCCAAAGCTAACCCCAGCCAACAAGTTGGCTGGGGGCCCGGGGGGATGGCCCGCCGTGCGCGCAAGCGCTCGCGAGGCAGAGCAAAACCGGGGGCCGCACAAACCTTGCTTTGTGGTGTCGATCCACACTTTTGCCCTGCCGACCGGCGATGATAGCCATGGATGGCGTTAATCGCATATTGGTACCAGAGGTCGCTAGGAATCTATGCCCACCAGCTTTGCGGCCATCTTCTTCTTCATGTCGAGCTTGCCCAGCCGACCGTACATGACCTTCTGAGTCTGTGGTGAACCAGCGCCATGCATGGACTCCACCAGGGCCGTTCCGCTGGTCATGTTCTCGATGAGGCGAAGTATGCGCAATCGGTTTTCGGTGGAGACGCCCTTGATGCCGGCCATGTATTTTTCGACGTAGTTGCCCACCTCGCCACTGCGCAGGTCCTTCTCGGAGGGCATGGTGGCAAGGATCCCTCCGGCTACGTCGTGGGCAAGCCTGGCGATCTCATAGACGTGACGGGTGACATTGTGCTTGGTGCAATTGGCAAGGAGGGGATCGGGATAATAGGCGCCGCTCTTGGTCTTGGAGCCCATGACCGAGCAGGCCACCGAGCCGGAGTAGATGGTCTCGGCCAGGTGGATCATTTCGGCCAGCTTCTCCTTAACGTGGCTGGCCTTGGAGATGCCCTGGTATTCGGTGGCCAAGCTGCAGGCGCCGATGAGGATGTCGCTTACTCCGCCCTTGCAGCCGCCATAGTTCTGGCGGTGCAGAGTGGCGAAGCGCTCGACCAGCAGGCCGGCGAACTCGTTTTCTCCCAGCATGAAGACACGCTCCCAGGGCACGAAAACATTGTCGAAGACGATCAGAGTTTCACCGCCGACCAAGCCGTAGTCGGGATTGCCTGAATCAAGGCGGCTGGTAAGTCTGCGCTCGTCGTTGGTCTGGCGACCAAAAATCTGCACCACTCCGGGGGCGTTCAGCGGTATGGCCGCCACCACTGCCCAGTCGGCGTCCTCCTTGCGCATGGCTTGGGTGGGCATGATCAGGATCTCATGGCTGTTGGCCCCGCCGGTCTGATGCGCCTTGGCTCCACGGATGACTATGCCGTCGTTGCGCCGCTCCACCACGTGGGTGAAAAGGTCGGGGTCGGGCTGCTCGGCCGGGGGCAAGGAGCGATCTCCCTTGGGATCGGTCATGCCGCCCACCAGCATGAGATTCTCGCTCTGGATTTTCTTGAGGTACTCGATGAATCGCTGATGATAGTTGGTGCCGTGCTTCTCGTCGATCTCATAGGTGGTCATGTAGGTGGCGTTCATGGCGTCCCAGCCCACGCAGCGCTGGAAGCAGCTGCCGGTCTCGTGGGCGATAAGCCGCAGGAGTTGGACCTTCTTGATCAAGTCCTCCACCGACTGATGGATGTGGGTGAAGCGGTTGATGCGCTGGCCGGTAAGATGGCTGATGGCCGTGGCCAGGTCTTCACTTTCCGGGCGCAAGGCAAGTTCGTAGGTTTTTGCTGCGGCGTTGATGTGCGGAGTGAAGGCGGGGTGGGTGGTGATGTCGGCGATGCGCTCGCCGTTCAGGTAGATCACGCTGCCCAGTTCACGCAGGCTCCGCAGGTAGTCTTCCTTGGTCACGATGGGCATTTTTTCACTCTTTCTTCCTAAGCATGGCTAACACGGCCTCGGCTGACGAATCCGGATCGCTGAGGCAGACCAGGTTGACGCCGGAAGGCATATCTTCCCTGGGGCAGGCCTTGGGGCAGCCGCATATGAGCAGTACGGCCTGGTAGTCTCCATCCTCAAGCCTCACCCACTGAAACTCGTCGCCGGCGGCCTGCTTGATGGCCTCCCAGTACGGAGTGCGTTCATAGTCCGGGTTGCAGCCGCCGCAATATTTAAGCGCCACCTTCATCGAACCAAAACCAATCCAGGATGGCCCAAGGAACTAACGCCGGGGCGGATCGCCGGGAGGGACCAGTTCGCGCAGCGCGTTTTTGAGAACCTTTCCGCCGGGATTTCTGGGCAACGCCTCCACAAAGGAGACTGACGCCGGAACCTTGTAGTCGGCGATCATGCTCTTGCAATGGGCGATGATTTCGTCCTCGGCCGCTTCGGCTCCGGGCTTGAGCACGCAGAAGGCATGCACGACCTCCTGGAAAATGGAGTGGGGACGGGGTACCACCGCGGCCTCCAGGACCTGGGAGTGGGTAAGCAAAGCGGCTTCCACCTCGATGGAATAGATATTCTCGCCCCCGCGGCAGATCATGTCCTTCTTGCGGTCGGCGATGAATACGAAACCCTCGGGATCGATACGGGCGATATCTCCGGTGCGCAGCCAGCCTCCGGCCAGACTGGAGGCCGTGGCCTCGGGTTTGTTCCAATACTGGCCCACCACGTTGGGACCCTTCACCCAAAGCTCGCCTGGCGTATCAGGGGGCAGATCGAGGCCGCTTTCATCAACCACCCGTAGGGAAACGCCGGAAACGGGCAGCCCCACGGAACCGGCCTTGCGCAGGGCGTCGCAGCAGGGAAGCACGGTGGTTAGCGAACTGGTTTCGGTGAGCCCGTAGGCGTTGTAAAGGTCGACACCCAGGGTTTGCTGCAGAGCCCTGATGGTGGCGGGGTCCATGGGCGCTCCACCATAGGCGGCCAGGCGCAGGCTGGAGAGGTCGTGAGCGGTCAGGGCGGGGTTGACCAGCATGAGGGTGTACATGGTCGGTACCTTGAAGGTCACGCTAACTCGGTGGCTGGCGATCAGTTCGATCATGGCCGAGGTATTGTAGGCGCGCATGATGGAGCAGGTGCCGCCGACGTAGAAGAAGGCGACCAGCTGCGAGTTGAGGCCGGTAACGTGGAACAGCGGTACCACGATCAGGGTGACGTCAGACTCCTTGTAGTCAAGATGCGCGCCGCAATTGCGGGCGTTGGTGAAGATGTTGCCGTGGGTCATCACCGCCCCCTTGGGGAGCCCTGTGGTGCCGCTGGTGTACATGATGCAAGCCGGGCTGTCGTGGTTGAGCCCGCCCACGGCGGCGGGGCAGGGGCCGGGCTGGGCAAGGTCGGCGAAAAATTCGGCGCCTTTCTTGCGCTCCGGTCCGGCGTAGATGACCCGGACCGGAGTCTCGAGTCCGTCGCGGAAACCAAGGTAGGCATCCCAAAGGTGATGACCAACGATCAAGGTGGCGGGTTGAGCGTCATTGACGATGTAGGTGAACTCCTGGCTGGCCAGGCGGTTGTTCAGGGGCACCACCACCGCGCCGAGACTCAGCACCGCGAAATAGGCCAGGCAGAACTCCATGCAATTGGGGAAAAGCAGGGCCACGCGGTCGCCCGGCCCCACCCCGCGCGCTTGCAAGGCGGCAGCCAAAGCCCGAACTCGGCCCAGGGTTTCGCCATAGGTCAGCGAGGCGCCGTCTTCGCGCAGGGCTATCTTGCCGGGCAAACGCTCGGCGGTGTATTCAAGAATTTCATGAACCAGCATGGCCGCGCGCTCCTACCAGATGGTCCAGCCGCCGTCGATGTAGATCGTCTGGCCGGTGATGAAGTCCGAGGCCTGGGCGGCCAGGAATATGACGATGCCCTCCAACTCCTCGGGATAGCCCCAGCGTCCCATGGGGGTGCGCTCGTTGATGAAGTTGAAACGCTCGGGATCGTTGCGCAGCTGCTTAACCAGGTCGGTCTCGAAATAGGTGGGACCGATGGCGTTCACCCGGACGCCCAGCTTGGCCCATTCAAGGGCCATGACCTTGGTGATCTGGTCCACTCCGCCCTTGCTGGCGGCATAGGCCAGTTGGCCGGGCAGGCCCACGGTCCCCAGGATCGAACTCATGTTGATGACCTTGCCGTAGCCGCGCTTGATCATTTGCGGAGCAACCGCCTGCGCCACCAAAAAATAGCCTTTAAGGTTGGTGGCCAGCACCAGATCCCAGGCCTCCTCGGGGTATTCAAGCACCGGTTGGCGATTGTTCACGCCAGCGTTGTTTACCAGGATGTCGATGCGGCCGAATCTCTCCAGGATCAGTTCCACGGTTTGCCGGACCTTTTCCTTGGATAGCACGTCCAGGCTGAAGCCCTGGGCCTGCCGGCCCAGGGCGTGGAGATCCCCGGAGACCCGGTCAAGATCGGCCTGAACACGGCCGCAAACCGCCACCTCGGCCCCGGCCTTGGCCAACGCCCTGGCTGCCGACTCCCCCAGACCCCTGGTGGCTCCGGTGACCATGGCCACCTTGCCCGTAAGGTCGAATAGGTCCTGCATGGTTTCTCCTCAATGACCCGGCCGCGCCAGCCGGCCTAAAGAGCCAGATACTTCTTGACCACCGCCTCGTTGCCCCAAATGTCCTCCATGGTTCCCTGGTGCACGATGCGGCCCTTTTCGATGATGTAGCCCCGGTCGCAGACCTGACGGCAGAATTTCAGGTTCTGGTCGGCCAGGAGAATGGTCACGCCATGGGAGCGTATTTCCATGATGGAACCGGCCAGGGCGCGCACCACCAGGGGCGCCAGGCCCTCGCTGGGCTCGTCCATGAGGATCAGCTGCGGGTTTGACATGAGCGCGCGGCCCATGGAAAGCATTTTCTTTTCCCCGCCGCTCATGTTCAGGCCCTTTTGCCGCCGGCGATCAGCGAGCACCGGGAATAGCTCCTCCACCCGTTCCTGGTTCCAATATCCAGTCCGCGGGGAAAGCTTGGCCGCGATCTGCAGGTTTTCCTCGCAGGTAAGGTCGGGGAAGATTCGCAGGTCGTCGGGCATGTAGGCCACGCCTAGGCGGCTGATGGCATGGGCCGCCAGGCCGCGCAGTTCCTGGTCCTGCAGGCGCACCGTGCCGTCCCTGGGCGGGGTGAGCCCCATAACCGAACGCAGGGTGGTGGTCTTGCCCACGCCGTTGCGCCCCAACAGCGCCACAACCTCGCCGGAATCCACCGAGAATGAGACGTCCTGCAGAATGTGGGAGGTGCCGTAGTAGGTGTTGATGCCGCCGACGTCCAGAAGCATCACATCACCTCCTGACCCAGGTAGCACTCCCGCACCTGTTCGTCGCACTGGACCACGCTGGGCGGGCCGTCGCAGATCACGTCTCCCCGATGTAGCACCACCACGCGGTCCGAAAGAGAGAAGACGATGTCCATGTCATGCTCGACGATGACGAAGGTGGTGGAGCCCTGGTTGGAGATGCGACGGATGTGTTTCAAGATGTCGACCCGCTCCACCGGATTCATGCCCGCGGTGGGCTCGTCCAGGAAGAGCAGCTTGGGGCGGGCGGCCATGGCTATGGCGACCTCCAGCAGGCGCTGGTCGCCGTGGGAAAGCTCGCTGGCCTTGACCTCCGTCCTGTGGCCGAGGCCCACCAGGTTGAGCACCTCCAACGCCTGGTCGCGGACCTGGGTTTCCTTGGCGCGGGGGCTGAAGAAGCGCGCCGCCCGCCGGCGGTTGACCAGGGTGGGTATCTCCACGTTTTCGAAGACGGTGAGCCCGGGAAAGACGTTGACCACCTGGAAGCTGCGGCAGAGGCCCATGCCCACGCGAGCGTGGATGGGCAGCCTGGTTACGTCGTGGCCGTCGAAGGTGATGGCTCCCGCGTCCGCCGACAGCGATCCGGACATCATGTTGATGAAGGTTGATTTGCCAGCGCCGTTGGGGCCGATGATCGAGGTCAGCACCCCGGCCTCGAAGTCGAGGTCTATTTCGCGCGCGGTGACCACCTTGCCGAAGGCCTTGGTCAGGCCCTTCACCTGCAACAGGGGAGAGCTCATGAGCGGACCTCCCTCCGTCCGGCGAGTCTTTGCACCAGAGTGCCCACCACGCCTCCCCGGAAGCCCAGCAGGATGATGAGGAGCACCACCCCGAAAAAGAGCATCCAGTAGGTGGTGAAGCGCATCACCAACTCCTTGAGCCCGACGAAGACCAGGCTTCCGACCAGGGGGCCGGCCAGGGTGTTGAGGCCGCCGATGAGTCCGACCAGCACCGGATCGGAGGAATGACTCCAGTGGGAGATGTGGGGCGTGGCGTTACTCTCCAGGAGCACCCCCAGGCCGCCGGCCAGGCCGGCCATGGCTCCGGAAATGACAAACGCCGCCAGGCGGTAGTTCCTGATGTTGACCCCGGCGAACTCTGTGCGGCGGTCGTTCTCGCGTATGCCGGCCAGAATGAGCCCGAAGGGAGAGGTGCGGATGCGGTGGGCCACCCAGATGGCCCCGGTGAAGAAGGCCAGCACCAGGAAGTAGAATTCGCTTTCCTTGCGCAGGGGGATCTTAAACAGGCCCAGGTTGATGGCCTGCCGTCCCACCCCCACCAGGCCGTCATCGCCGCCGGTGATTTCGCGCAGATTCCAGATCAGCGAGAATACCATCATGCCGAAGGCGAGCGTCAACATCGCGAAGTAGATCTCGGTGTGGCGCACGCAGAAGAAGCCTATGACCAAGGCCAGGCCAGTGGCCAGCAGCACTCCCGCCAGCAGGCAAAGCAGAGGATCCTTGGCCAGATGCATATAGCAGAGGGCCACGCCATAGGCTCCGCCGGCGTAGAAGGCGCCGTGGCCGAAGGACAGCAGGCCGGTGCGCCCGAAAAGAATGTCGAAGCCCAGGGCGAAAATGGCCAGGATCATGATGCGCATGGAGATGTAGAGCAGGAAACGGTCGCCCGCCAACCCCAAAACCACCAGCCCGGCCAAGAGCAGGCCGAAGGCCATATATGCCTTGTTTGTTATCATCGCGCCTCCCCGAAAAAGCCCTGGGGACGCCACAGCAGAACCCCGGCCATGAGAATGAAGGTGAGGAACATGTCGAAGGTGGGGAGGAAGCGGGTGCCGAAGGCAGAGAGCAAGCCTATGACCAGGGCCCCCAGGAAGGCGCCCTTGAGGCTGCCCAAGCCGCCGATGACCGCCACAACGAAGGCTTCGATGATGATCTGTTCGCCCATGCCGGGGGTAAGCAGACCCAGGTAGGGCACGGCCAGGCCTCCGCCCAGGGCGCCCAGCCAGGTGCCGAAGACGAAGACCGCCGTGAACAGGGTGGGGACCTTGACCCCCAGGGCCGAGGCCATCTCCCGGTCGGAGGATGAGGCCCGAATGATGCGCCCAGCCCAGGTTTTCTCGAGCAGGCCCCAAAGCCCCAGAGCCAGCAACGGGCCAACCGCGATGACGAACAGGTTGTAGGAGGGGAATCGGCGGCCCAGGATCATGATCGAGTCGGCCAGGCCCGGCGCAGGAGGCGTGCCGATGGAGGCCGCGCCCCAGAATATCTTGACAAGGTCGTCGAAGAGCAGGACGAAGGCGAAGGTGAGCAGAAGCTGGTAGGGCAGCTCCAAGCCGTAGACCCGGCGCAGGAAGAAGCGCTCCACCAGATAACCAACAGCGGCAACGCAGACGGGGCCCAGCAAGAGACCCCACCAGAAGTTTTCACCCAGGGCCCTGAGCACCATGAAGCAGAAGTAGGCCCCTAGCATGTAGAAGCTGCCGTGGGCGAAATTCAAAACGCCCAGGACCCCGAAGATGAGAGTAAGCCCGCTGGCCACCAGCCAGATGAACATGCCCTGGGAAAGGCCGGCCAGGCAGACGTGCACGATGGATTGCAGCATGAACGGGCTCCCCGAGTTGGGGCGGCCCCGGCCGCGCACCGGGCCGGGGCCGCGTCTATGCTAGGCCTTGAAGGGCGGCTTGGTGCCCGGGCCTTCGAAGGGCGGACGCGCGAAGCAATCCTTGGCCGGGACCATCACCTGCTTGCCCATGATCTTGAACGGGTACTTGGGGTTGCTGACGGTGAGTCCCCAGGGCACGTCATACATGGCCTGGTGGTCTTCCTTGCGGAAGACGCGCTTGCCGGCCGGGCTGTCCAGGGTCATGCCCTCCAGGGCGCCGACCACCGCCTTGGTCTCCTTGGATCCGGCCGCCTCCACGGCCTTCTTGAAAGCGTACATGGTGGAGTAGGCGCCCTCGGAAACATAGGCCGGGTAGTGCTGCCAGCGTTTGTGGAAACGCTCCACCCAATCGTTGTTGGACTTGTCGTTGGGGTAGAGGAAGTAGTAGCGGCCGGAGATCCAGATGTTGTCGGGCATCTCCGCGCCCAGGCCCTCCAAGACGTCCATGGCCGCGCCTACGGGGAACATCACGTGTTTGACCTGGTTGAAGAGACCGGCCTGGATGCCCTGCTTGACCATGGTGATCAGCTCGCCGGCCCACTCCACAGAATAGAGGCCTTCGGGTTTGGCGTCCATGATGGTGTTGATATGGGAGCGGAAGTCGGTGGTGCCGAAGGGAGCCCAGGATTCGGCCGTGAAGGTCACGTCCTTCTTGAGCGCGCTCAGGGTCTCCTTGAACATGTTCCAGCAGGTGAAGCCGTACTCGTACTTGGGGTTGATGGTAGCCCAGGTCTTTACCGGCAGGTCCTTGGCCACGAAGGCGGCGGCGTTGCCATCCTGGTAGGTGGGGGTCACGATGCGGAAGATCTGCTTCACCCCGTTCTTGAACACCTGTTCCTCGGTAAGTTTTTCGGTGGCCGCGTGGGTGACCATGAGCACGCGGTCCAATTCGGCCATCACCGGGGCCAAGGCCAGGGCCTGGCCGGAGCTGTCTATGCCCGCCAGGAAGTCGGCTCCCCAGGAATCGACGAAGTAGCGGGCGTTCTGTATGGCGTCGGGGGCCTTCAAGGTGGAGTCGCGGAACTCGATCTCCAGCTTGTTGCCGGCGATGCCGCCGGCGGTGTTGATCTCCTCCATGGCCATGATCGCGCCCATCTTGTGGAACTCGCCGTAGCCGGCCAGGGTGCCGGAAAGCACGGTCTGATAGCCCAGCTTGATGGGGCCCTTCACCTTGGACTCGGCAGCCCAGAGGCTGGTGGGTTTGAGCACCGCCGGGCCCAGGGCCGCGGCCGCCGCGGTCATCAGGCCGGCCTTCACAAACTGCCTTCTGTTCATTCCCTTTTTCGACATACAGCGTTCCCTCCCATGAATTGGTGGTTGGCCTAGTCTTGCGGGCCCGGCCGTGAGCGGCAGCGGGAGCTGGGTCGGCCCTAGAAGGCGAAGAGGCTTAGACCCGCGTTTTAATCTTGGTCATTTGCGGGCAGGGGTAATGGAGCCCCCGCGCGAAAGTCATGGACGCTCCTTGCCCCGGCCCCAAACCAAGGCCTTGCCCAATGTCGGGCGCTCCGCTCCCCGCCGGTCTGGCCGAGCGCCTGTCCGCGCAGGCATCCGCACGCCTAGTTCCACCTACTTGGTAGCCTCGGGAGGACGGCCCTGTTCGTCCCAGCCGCGCGCCCGGTAATACTCGGCCAGCATCAGATCCATCTGTTCCTCGGTTATGATCTTGCCCGACTCCGGCAACGCCTCGCTGGTGAAACGCCTGGGCAGCTTGTCGTCAGCAGGGGTCAGACCCTCACGCAGGTTGAATCGCCTGGCGTCGTCGCTGACCGTGCGGGCGATGGCCTGCATCTGCTCGTGCGTCAGGTCCAGGCCGGTGACGCCCTTGACCATGGCCGCCAACTCGTCCCACTGATACAGGTCGCGGTAGAAGCGGCAGAGGATCAGGGTGTCGAAGAAGGTCAGCCGGTCCTCCCATTGCACGAAGATCGCGGCTTTGCCCTTGATCTGGTCGGACTCCACCATGCCGGCCAATTCCGGCTTGTAGAAGGTGGAGCGCAGGTGGCAGGCCCCGCGGTCGCTGGTGCCGTAGGCTAGGCCCATGCCCTTGAGCACGCGGGGGTCGTAGCCCGCCGGTTCCAGGCCCTTGACGTGGATGGCCTGGTCGCTCATGCCCCAGGCCGCGGAGGCGGCCTTGATGCCCTCGGCCATGACCTCACCCAGGCCCCGGCGGTAGGCCATGTCCTTCAAGAGTTCGGCGATCTTGTCCACCTGGCCGTAGTCGATGTCCAGGGGGATGCGCCCCTGGCGCGACGCCTCGATAGCCAGCGCGGCGATGTTGCCGGCGCTGATGGTGTCAATCCCCAGCCGGTCGCAGAGGTCGTTCAGGTAGATGATTTCCTCGATGGAGCTAACCTCGCAGAGCCCTCCGAAGGAGTAGATGGTTTCGTACTCCGGGCCCTCGATCTTCATGCCCAGGTGTCGGCCTTGCTTGACCACCGCCATGCGCCCGCAGGCGATGAAGCATTTTTTGCAGGCGTGCGGCGTGACGTCACATTGCTCGTGCAGGGCGGCGGCGTTGATGCTCCCCTTGTGTTCGGAGGTGCCCTTGTGCCAGTAGCGGGTGGGGAAGCTGCCAGCGTTGTTCATAACGTCCACCATCATGGTGGTGCCCATCTTTTTGTAGGCCTGGGCGCCCTTGTCTTCCTTACCCCTGGCCGCCAGGGACTTGGCGAAGTCCCGTAATAGCCCCGGGTGGGCCAGCTCCTTCTTGCGGTTTCCCCAGAAGGCCACGGCCTTGATCATCTTGGAGCCCATGACCGTGCCTACGCCGGTCCGACCGGCGCTACGCCAATACTCGTTTTCGATCACCGCGAAACGGCAGAGGTTCTCTCCGGCCGGCCCGATGACCAAGGATGCGCACTGAGGATTGCCGGGCCGGTTGGTGTTGATCCACTCCTTGACGCGGTCCTCGGTTTCATAGGTGTCCAGCCCCCAGAGGTCGCCGGCGGGATGGAAGTGAACCGCCTCCTCGTTGATTTCCAACCAGACCGGCTCCTCGGATGCGCCATGGATCATGACGGCGTCGAAGCCCGTGGCGGCCATGTGCTCGGCCGCCGCCCCGCCGGAGTAGGACTCGGAGAAGAACCCGGTCTGGGGGCTCTTGGTGAAGACTCCGTAGCGGCAGGAGCCCCAGACCGCGGTGCCGGTAACCGGCCCCGTGGCGAATATGAGATGGTTGTCAGGGCTGAGGGGATCGACGCCCGGCGGGTTGTGCAGCAACAGCAGATGGGCGGCCAGGCCCTTGCCGCCCAGCCGGCCGCGCAGCACTTCGTCGGAGACGATCTTCAGATCGAAGGACTTCTGTGTGAGGTTGATCCTCAACACCATGTTGAAGAAGCCCTGCATGTCAAAGCTCCCTTGGCAGCGCCTAAAGCACGCGGCGGTAAATGGCCTCGGCATCGGCCTGGGTCAGTTCGCGCGGGTTGTTGGCCAGCAGCCGCGTTACCTTCATCACCCCTTCGGCCAGGGTCGGGACGTCTTGGTCCTTGACCCCGAACTGGGACAGGCTCATGGGCACCCGCAGGTCCTCGGCCAGGGTGCGCATGGCCTCCACAGCCATCAGCGCCGCCTCGCGGTCGGACAGCCCCGAGGTGTCCTCGCCGAAGACCTCGGCCATTTGGGCGAACTTGGGCAGGTTGCCCAGCATGTTGAACTCCATGACCGGGGCCAGCATTATGCTGTTGGCCACGCCATGGGGGATATGGAACTCCGCCCCGATGGGATAGGCGAAGGCGTGCACCGCGGTGACCCCGGCGTTGGCGAAGGCCATGCCGGCAAGCAGGCTGCCCTCCAGCATGGCCGAGCGGGCGGGCAGGTCGCCGCCGTTGGCGAACGCGGTGCGCAGGTTGTCGAAAATCAGCTTCATGGCCGATAACGCAAACATGTCGCTCATGGAGGTGGCGTTCTTGCTGGTGTAGGCCTCCACGGCATGTATGAGCGCGTCCATGCCCGTGGCCGCAGTGACCGCCGCCGGCAGGCCCAGGGTCAGTTGGGGGTCCAGGATGGCCGCGGCCGGGAAGAGGAAGGGGGTCACGATGCCCTTCTTGAGCTTCTCGTGGTGGTCGGAAAGAATGGCGATGGGCGTGACCTCGCTGCCGGTGCCGGCGGTGGTGGGGATCAGGACGGTCTTGAGACCCGGTTTGGGCACCACGTCTACGCCGAAGAAGCTTTCGACGGGACCGCCGTTGGTGGCCAGGAGGGAGGCCACCTTGGCGATGTCCAAGGCTGAACCGCCGCCGATGCCGATGATGACCTGGGCGCCCAGGGCCTGCACCGCGGCCGCGGCCTCGACGGCGATCTCGTAGGGCGGGTCGGCCAGCACTTGGTCGAAGCGGCCGTGCTTGATCTTGGCCGCGTCCAGGATGGTCTCCAGGCGTTCGACGATGCCGCTCTTGACCAGGCCCGGATCGGTGACCACCAGCACCTTCCGGCCCCCCAGGCGTTTGACCTCCTGGGGGGTGTTGTTGATCGAACCGGGGCCCATGATCAGGCGCGGCGTGGTCTGGAAGAAGCGAACTGTATTATCCATGCGGAATGCTCTCCTGTAAGGCCTTCGCTGGCGCCTAGACCGCCAGGTATTTTTTCTGTATTTCCGACTCTTGCTTGAACTGGGTCATGGTGCCGGAGTAGACCACCTGGCCCTTGTCGATGACCACCACCCGGTCCGACACCGCCATGGCGAAACGAATGTTCTGCTCACTCAGAAGGATCGTGGTGTTGGCCAGTTTCAAACTCATCACCAGGTCCTTCAGGGTACCCACGATCACCGGCGAGAGTCCCTCGGTGGGCTCGTCCAGGAGCAGCACGTCGGGGTTGCCCATGAGCGCCCGGGCGATGGTAAGCATCTGCTGCTCGCCGCCGGAGAGCGCTCCTCCCAGGCGGTCGAGCATGGGGGTGAGCGAGGGGAAATGCTCCAGCACCGTGCCCAGGCTCCAATGCCCCTTGCGTCCGGGGATGCGCCCCAGTTCCAGGTTCTCGCGCACGGTGAAGGGGCCCAGGATGCGCCGGTCTTCGGGCACGAAGCCCAGGCCCAGCCGGGCCATCTTGTGCGAAGGCTGGCGGGTGCGGTCCACGCCCTTGAAAATCACCTTGCCCTTCCTGGGAGGGGTGAGCCCCATGAGCGAGCGGAAGGTGGTGGTCTTGCCGGCGCCGTTGCGCCCCATGAGGCAGACCGTCTCGCCGTGGGCTACGGTGAGGCTTACATCGAAGAGGATGTGGCTGCGGGCGTAATAGGTGTTGAGGCCTACCGCCTCCAGGATAGTGTCCATCACAGCTCCTCCCCCAGGTAGGCCTTCACCACCTCGGGGTTGGCTCGGATCTCGTCGGGCGTGCCCTCGGCCAGGAGCCTGCCCTGTTGGAGCACCCGCACCACCTGGGCGATGCCGAATACGGTGTCCATGTCGTGCTCGATGAAGATCAGGGTGAGGTTGAACTCCTTCCAGAGCTTTTGCACCAGGGTTCGCGTCAGGTGCCGCTCCTCCGGACTCATGCCCGCGGTGGGCTCGTCCAAAAGCAGCAGCTTGGGCTCCAGGCCCAGGGCCACCCCGATATCCAAGAGCTTCTGGTCGCCGTGGGCCAGCTCGAAGGCCAGGCGGTGGGCTTGGTCGGCCAAGCCCAGGCTCGTGAGCAGGGCCATGGCCTTTTCCGTGGAGCTCTTGTAGGCGCCAAGGCCCTTGAGTGGCTGCCTGGTATGGCCCGCCCGCGACAGGCAGGCCACGCGCACGTTGTCCAGCACCGTCTCCTCGGGGAAGATGGAGGTGATCTGGAAGGCCCGGCCCATGCCCCTGGCCACTATCTCCTGGGTGTCCAACCCGGTGATGTCCGTTCCTTGGAAGGTGATGCTCCCTCGGTCGGGTTTCAGCGCCCCGGTTATCTGATTGAACAGGGTGGTCTTGCCCGCGCCGTTGGGGCCGATGATGGCCGATATCTCCCCCGGCAGGACCTTGAAGCTCACCTCGTCGGTGACCACCAGGCCGCCGAAGGCCTTGACCACGCCGCTCAGTTCAAGGATGGGCTGCATGTCACACCCCCTCCTTGCGCGCGCCGCCAGACCTCATGCGGGCCTTGAACGACACCCACTCACCGACCAGGCCGCGGGGGAACAGAAGCACCATGGTCATCATCACCAGGCCTATGATCAGCGACCAGTATTCGGTTCGCGCTCCCACCACGTCCTCGATGACCTTGATGACCGCAGCTCCGATGAAGGGTCCGAAGAACTGGTGGATGCCCCCCAACACCGACATCAAGATCACCTCGCCGGAGGTGGTCCAGTTGAGCATGTTGGTGTGAATGGAGTTGTCCACTCCGGCCATGAGCCCGCCGGCCAGGGCCGCGAAGACCGAGCTGATGACGTAGATGCGCCTTTGGTTGCGCCGCACCCGCCGGCCCAGGAAGCGCACCCGGGCCGGGTTCTGGCGCACGCAGCGCAGGATCAGGCCCTGGGGCGAGGCGGACAGGCGCTTCAGGAACCAGACGGAGCAGGCTACCAGGATGAGGCAGAAGTAGTAGTAGACGATATGGTCGCCCAGGATGCCGGTG
This sequence comes from Deltaproteobacteria bacterium, assembly GCA_021811275.1. Classification (GTDB taxonomy): domain Bacteria; phylum Desulfobacterota; class Desulfarculia; order Desulfarculales; family Desulfarculaceae; genus JACRDC01. Next base: position 43,323 of record JAJZPI010000004.1, on the reverse strand, counting down.
GGCACCAGGCCCTGGATTCCGTCGTCGCCGCCGGTGACGCGATACCAGCGGAAGGTGATCTGCCAGGCTAGCTGGCCGAAGGCCAGGGTCAAGATGGTGAAGAAGACCCCGCTGACCCGGATGACCAGGTAGCCCAGCAGGTAGGCCACAACCGCCGCCGCCGCCACGCCAGCGCCCAGGCCGGCCAGGAACCAGGCCTGGCCCAGGTACTTGACCATGAGCCCCACGCCGTAGCCGCCCAGGCCGAAGAACAGGGCCTGGCCGAAGGAGAGCATGCCGGTCACGCCGAAGAGCATGTTGAAGGCCACTGCGAACATGCCCCAGACCAGGATGCGGTTGGCCATGGCCAGGTAATAGTCGTTGCGGGAAATGGGGACCAGGGCGAAGACCACCAGGAACAGCCCCCAGAACAGGAGAGCCTTCTTGTCGCTCGCGGCCTCCATGGCTAAACCTTTCTAACCTGGCGGGGCGCGAACAGGCCCTCGGGTTTGAAGATCAGGGTGACGACCATGACCAGGTAGCTGAAAAGGCTGGCCCACTCCGGCACCGTGGCCACGGCGATGGCGTTGACCTCGCCCAGCAGGAGCGCCGCCAGCCAGGCCCCCCAGAAGTTGCCCATGCCGCCCAGCACCACCACGATTAGCGAGTCGATGATCACCTCGATGCCCGCGCCGGGAGTGACCGAGCGCAGGGGCGCGGCCAAGGCCCCGGTGATGCCGCCCAGGGCGGTGGCGATGCCGAAGACCAGGGTCATGGTGAGCGGCACGTTGACCCCCAGCACGCCCATGGTTTCGCGATCCAGGGCGGTGGCGCGGGCGATGCGCCCGGGGCGGGTGCGCGAAAGCACCCACCAGGCCACCACCACCACGAGGAGCCCCACGCCCACGATGGCCAGGTTGTAGGAGGGCAGGGTGACATCGCCGATCACTAGCGAGCCGGTGAAGCCGGCCGGCCGGGACAGGCTCTTGTACTCGGTGCCCCAGACCAGCTTGACCAGGTCGTCTATGATGAGGATGAGGCTGTAGGTGAGCAATATCTGGAAGCCGCCTTCCTCGCTGCGGCCGTAGATGCGGCGCAGGAAGGCGGCCTCGGCGATCATGCCCGCCACGCCAGCTCCCAAGCCGGCCGCCAGAACCGCCACCCAGAAGTTGCCGTGGGCCAGGGAAACCACGGTGTAGGCCAGATAGGCCCCCAGCATGTAGAAGGAGCCGTGGGCGAAGTTGAAGACCCCGCCCACGCCGAAGATCAGGGTCAGCCCGCTGGCCACCAGAAAGAGCAGGGTGGCCATGGTCAGGCCGCTGACGAATTGCACCAGGAGAAACGAAGAATCCATCTGGCCCTCGATGGCCCGGGGACCGTCAATGGTCCCCGGGCCGTCCTGATGTTTATGATCTCTACTTCATGCGGCCCTTGAGGTAGTCGCTGCCGTGTTCCTTCAGGTACTCGGGCGGAGGCAGAATCTCCTGGGCCTTGTAGATCTTCCAGTTGCCCAGCATGCGGGTGGCGGGCGGGAAGTCCTTGTTGGCCACGGTCTCGCCGATGGCCTGGACCTGGACGATCTGGTGGGTCAGGGGGTCGATGTAGGAGGTGAAGCCATCGGGGTCTTCGGGCAGCTTGAGCTTCATGCCCTCGAACGCCTTGACCAGGGCTTCGGCGTCGTCGGGGTTGCCGACCTTCTCCACGGCCTGGGCGATGGCGTAAACGCCGGCGTAGGCGCCCTCGGCGGAGTAGGAGGGATAGCGGCCGGTCTTCTTGAAGAAGTCTGAAACGAACTTCTTGTTGGCCTCGGTCCCGGGCCAGTTGTTGTGGTGGCGGGCCGAAAGCACCAGACCCAGGGCCAGCTCGTCGCCGGTCGCGCTCATGACCTCATAGTTGCCGCCGGCGTCGGGGCTGCAGAAGAGGGTCTTCTGGAACAGGCCGTAGGGCAGCGCCTGCTTGATGAAGGCCACGGTGTCGCCGCCCCAGAGGCCGGAGATGAGGATGTCGGGCTTGTCCTTGATGATCGAGGTGATGAAGGCGGTGTAGTCGGGCGCGGCCAGCTTGGGCCAGTACTCGCCGACTACCTTGTACTTCACGCCGAAGCGGTCCAGGTTGTACTTGAGCTCGTTCCACTGATCGTGGCCATAGGCATAGTCGGGTCCGATGTAGGCAATGGTCTGCCAGGGCTTGGCCTTCTGGCGCTCCTTCAGGTCCAGGGCGCCGGCGGCCATGGACTGGAAGGTGTTGTTGGATACCCGGAAATAATAGGGCTGGAGCTTGTCCACGGTCAGCTGGGTGGAGGCGTGGTCGGTGCCGATGAAGATTTTCTTGTACTGCTTGGAGACTTCGGTCAGGGCCAGGCCCACGCCCGAGCTGACCACGCCGAAGAGGAAGTGCACGTTGTCGCTGGTGATGTAGCGCTTGGCCACCTGCACGGAGTAGTCGGGCTTGGCCTGGCTGTCAGTGGATATCAGCTCCAGCTTATACCCCTTGACCCCACCCTTGCCGTTGATTTCGGCGATGGCCATCTCGGCCGCGGCCACCGAATCCAGGCCGTAGAGGCCGGCTCGCCCGGTCATGGGGTAAAGCGCCCCAATTTTGACGACCTTGTCTTCGGCGCCGGCCACCGCGGGAACCAGCATCGCCATTGCCAAGGCCAGGGCGACCAAGGCCCAAGCTTTACCTCTCATACTTCATCCCTCCTTGTGTTGATTGGTCGAGACCAATTGGTTGCTCTCCAAATCCAGCCACCAAGGAGCAACATGCATGCCAAGGCAGCTAGGTTGTAACCAGTCAATAAGATGGATGTTTGGAAGGCCGAGGATCGACGGCCCAGATAAGTCGTATTGCAAAAATGCTATTGAGAAATTAGCGCATACGGAAGATTTGTTGGATTAGGCGATAAAAATCGAAGTGATAAGTATTTGTTGCAATAATGCGACATAATAGCATTATTGCAAAGCGTCCTCTGTCTCCGCGCGCGCGAGTTTGCGCCAGAGGGTGCTGGGGTGCACCCCCAGGGCCCGGGCGGCCAGGGCCACGCTCTCATGGCGTTTGAGGGCCCCTCGGATAAGGTGCGTCTCCAGCGCCTCCACCGCTTGTTTCAGGGTAAGACCCTCTTCCCCCCAGGGCTCGGACCGGCTGGCCGCCGGCTGCTTCAGCTCGCCGGGCAGGTCGGCCAGGCTGATGAGATCCCCCTCGCTCATTACGATCATGCGCTCCATGATGTTGATCAGCTCGCGTACGTTGCCCGGATAGTCGTAGCGCATGAGAAGGTCCAGCACCTCCGGCTCCATCCTTTTTAGCAGGCCCATGGACTTGTTGAATTTTTCCAGGATGTTCAGGGCCAGGGCCGGGATGTCCTCGCGCCTGGCGCGCAGAGGCGGGATATGGATGGGGATGACGTTCAGGCGGTAGTAAAGGTCCTTGCGGAACTGGCCCCTGTCCACCAGTTCCTTGAGGTCGCGGTTGGTGGCGGCCAGGATGCGCACCTCTACGGCCACGGTGCGGGTGCCGCCCACTCGGGTGAAGGTCTTTTCCTCTATGACTTGCAGGAGCTTGACCTGCATGGCCGGAGTGAGGTCGCCCACCTCGTCCAGGAAGACCGTGCCGCCGTGGCCGATTTCCACCAGGCCGGCCTTGCCCTCTGGCGCGGCCCCGGTGAAGGCGCCCTTGACGTAACCGAAAAGCTCGCTCTCCATCAGGGCCTCGGGGATGGTGCCGCAGTTGATCTTGACGAAGGGGCCGTCCTTCAGGGGGCTCATCTGGTGGATGATGCGGGCCAGCATGCTCTTGCCCACCCCGGATTCGCCATGGATGAGCACCGAGGTGGCCGCGCCGGCCACCTTGATGGCCTTGCGCACCACCTGCACCAACGAGTTGCTGCGCACGACCATGTCCTGAAGCGCGTGCTCGAACTTCTCCTGCTCCAGCAAGGTTTCGTAATAGCGCGAGGTCAGGCGCTTGCTTTCCTCCAACTGGGCCCTCAGCTGGTTCAGATTGGTCAGGTCGCGCACGTTGGTGACCACCAGGGCGATGTGGCCGTCGTCGTCGAACACCGGGGTGCCGGTGACCATCACCATCTTGTCGCCCTTGATGGCCTGCATGATGGTGACCTGCTTGCCCTGCTTGAGCACCTCCAGGGTCACCGACTGGTCGATGAAACCCTCGTCCACCAGCTGTTGCAGGGACTTGCCCAGCAGGTCTTGGCGTTTGAGTCCGGTAATGCTCTCATAGGCGCGGTTGGCCCGGATGCCGATGGCGTGGCCGTCGGCGATGTAGAGGCCGTCCTGGGAGGATTCGAAAATGGCCTCCAGTTCCCTGGTCAGGCGGCGATAGCCCTGAAGTTCGCTGATGATGGCTTCGTACTCGCTGATATCCTGAAAGATGCTGATGACGCCGGCAACCTGCCCGTCCACCAGGATGGGGTTGCGGTTGGCGATGATGGTGGCGCCGGGCAGGGAGATGCGCCGGCCGATCTGGGCCTGGCCGGTTTCCAGGATATGGCGCATCTCCGGCCAGGTGTCGGGCCTTATCTCGGAAAAGAGGCGCCCCACCGGCTCGCCAATCACATCGCCCAGCATGCGCCGGGCAGCCTGGTTGAAGACCAGCACCCGGCCCTGGCGGTCGATTATGACCACGCCGTTGTGAGTGGCATCCAGGACCAATGACCAAAGGGGGGGCATGGCTTCCAGACGGGTCATGAAATATCCAGCCAAAGCAAGGTGGTAGTTGGCTTGTATTAGGGTCGACCGAAGGGTTGTATCTTCTCCCGCGCCCGCGCAGCGGCCACCAGGCCGAAGCAGCCGGAGAGCATCACGTCGCCCAAGGGCACGGCCACCCGCCAGCCCAGTCCCGCCACCAGGGCCCGCCGGGGTCCGGTGACCACCACCGGCCAGGAGCCGCCGCGGGGGGCTTCGGCCAGGCGGGCGCAGCCGTGGCCCTGGGAGGCGAAGACCTCGGCGTCACTCAAGGTTCCTTCCAGGAAGCGGGTCAGATGATTGGCCAGGGTGGGGGCGTCCAGGCAGCCGGTGTGGTGCTCATAGACCCCCAGGACCCGGCCCTCCCGCACCATGAAGGCCACGGTGTGCATGTTGCCCAGGTTGACGATGCAGACCCCGGCCCGGGCAAGGGCGGCCACGGCCGGGTCCTCCAAGGCCCCCCAGGCCGCGGCGGCGGCGGTGTCCATGAGCAAGGACCCCGGGGCCTGGGCGCTGATGGCGGCCAGGCGGGTCAGCTGGGGCGGGGCCTGGTCGGCGATGAGGTCGCCGAGCTCTCCTCCCCGGGCCAGGAAGTTTTCCCATTGGGCGAAGCGAAATTTGCGGTTGGAGATACCGGGGGCGTAGCCGTGGTCGCAGACCGCCACGGCCAGGCGGCGGGGAAGCTCCACCTCGAACAGGCCCAAGGCTTTTTCCAATGCCTCCAGGTCCAGGTCGGTGGTGGGTACCACCTCGGCCGTCTCCGGGGCCTGGTCGGCTATGATAACGCCCTGGGCGGACACCCGCTTGAGGTCGTCGGCCAGGGAGGAAGCCGCCGCCGGGGTGGCGTAGACCCTGAGCCCGGCCTCGATATGCTCCCCCACGGCCCGGTGCAGGGCCCCGCCGCCCATGAGCCAACCCCGCAGAAAGACGTCGCGGCCCCGGCCGCGCGCGGCGCGCACCCGGGCCGCCGCCACCTGGGTGGGAGCGGGCAACACCATCTTGACCGCGTTTTCGATGGGCTGGCCGGTCCGCCACAGGAGCAGGTCCTGGGTGCCGCCGCCAACGTCCAAGGCCAGCAGGGATTGATTTTCCATAAAAACCTTTATACTCATTACGGGCCGGGAAATCCAGCCGAACACCGGGCCGTGCCCGGCCTCGGCGCGCCGCCGGCGGATAACGGCGATTGAAAACAAGCGCTGTATTTTGGTATATTTCACAAGAGGGCATTCTTGTCGCCAAAATGTTAACTGGTTGACGAGGCTGAGGACGTCCCATATAATCCCTCAGTTTACGGGCTGGCGCGCGGACCTCATGCAGCGGCGGTTAATGTTGAGCGGATGTTAGGCTCATGTTCGACAACCTGAGCGACCGGCTATCCGAGACCTTCAAGCGTCTCAAGGGCCATGGCAAGCTAAGCGAGAGCAACATCGCCGACGCCTTGCGCGAGGTGCGTCTAGCCTTGCTGGAGGCCGACGTCCACTACAAGGTGGCCAAGGACTTCATCGAGCGGGTGCGGACGCGGGCGGTGGGCCAGGAGGTCATGAAGAGCCTGACCCCGGCCCAGCAGGTCATAAAAATCGTCAACGACGAGCTGACCGCCCTCATGGGCGGCCAGGCCCAGCCCCTGTCCCTGACCGGCCGGCCTCCGCTGGTCTACATGATGGTCGGCCTGCAGGGCTCCGGCAAGACCACCACCAGCGCCAAGCTGGCCCTGGAGCTGCGCAAGCGCGGCCGGCATCCCTATCTGGTGCCCGCCGACGTGCAGCGCCCGGCGGCAATCGAGCAGCTCAAGCGCCTGGGGTCCCAGATCCAGGTGCCGGTTTTCGACAGCGACCCGGGCAAGAACCCGGTGGACATCTGCATGCAGGCCCTTTCCGGGGCCTCGCGGGCCTCGGCCGACGTGATCATCCTGGATACCGCCGGCCGCCTGCACGTGGACGAGCCCCTGATGGCCGAACTCCAGACCATAAGGTCGCGGCTTAACCCCCAGGAGGTGCTCCTGGTGGCCGACGCCATGACCGGCCAGGACGCGGTCAACGTGGCCAAGGCCTTCCACGAGCGCCTTAAGCTCTCCGGGGTGGTGCTTACCAAGGTGGAGGGCGACGCCCGGGGCGGCGCGGCATTGTCGATCAAGGCCGTGACCGAGGTCCCCATCAAGCTCCTGGGCGTGGGCGAGAAGCTCGACGCCTTGGAGGTCTTCCACCCCGAGCGCATGGCCGGGCGCATCCTGGGTATGGGCGACGTGCTGTCCCTGGTGGAGAAGGCCCAGGAGTCCTACGACCAGGACAAGGCCAAGGAGATGGCCAGGAAACTGGCCAAGAACGAGTTCACCTTGGAGGACTTCCGCGAGCAGCTGGCGCAGCTCAAGAAGCTGGGCTCCTTGGAGTCCATCCTCAAGATGCTGCCCGGAGCCGGTAAGCTCAAGCAAATCAAGGACTTCAAGCCAGAGGAAAAGGAACTCAAGCGCTCCGAGGCCATTATTGGCTCCATGACTCCGGCCGAGCGCGCCAACGCCGGAATCATTAACGCCTCGCGGCGCAAACGCATAGCCGCGGGCAGCGGCACCACGGTGGCCGATGTCAACCGGCTGCTCAAGAACTTCGCCGAGGCCCGCAAGATGATGAAGAGCATGACCCGTCTGGGCGGCAGCAAGAAAAAGCTGGCGAGGCTGTTGGCCTCGCGATGAGTGGCCCGGACCCTTCAACCAACCAGTTGGAACTGGAGACAGGCGAGACAAAATGGCAGTGAGGATTCGACTGACCCGCATGGGCGCCAAGAAAAAGCCCATGTACCGTATCGTGGCCGCTGACTCCCAGGCCCCGCGCGACGGCTCCTTCCTTGAGATTTTGGGCACCTACGATCCCCATCAGAACCCCGCCCAGATCAACGTGAAGGCTGATCTGCTTAACAAGTGGGTCGCCGCCGGCGCGCAGCCCACGGACACCGTCGGCAGCCTGCTGAAGTCCCGCGGGCTCTGGCCCCAGGCCGAGGCCCCGGCGGCGAGCTAAGCCGGTCCCTCGGGACCGGGAGGCTGCCGGGACGCTCGTGCCTTTCGGGGGGGAGTGGGCCGCGGCCGGCAGACCAGGAGGATCGGGAGTCCCAGGAACGGCCTTGACCGGCCGCGTCCGGGACTCCGCCCATGGCGCAAGGTTCATTCTCCCCACGCACGTGGAGGTGCCCGATGAAAGAGTTGATCAAGTACATCGCGCAGGCGCTGGTGGACAATCCCGATCAGGTCGAGGTGAACGAGATAGAGGGCGAACAGACCTCGGTCATCGAACTGAAGGTGGCCAAGGAGGACTTGGGCAAGGTTATCGGCAAACAGGGCCGCACCGCCCGGGCCATGCGCACCATCTTGAGCGCGTCCTCGACCAAGATCCGCAAGCGCTCCGTGCTGGAGATCATAGAGTAGCCATGGGCGGCAAGGACCTGGTCCTCATGGGCCGGGTCTCGGGTGCCTTCGGCGTCAGGGGAGAGATCAAGGTTTTTTCCTTCGGCCGCGGCCCGGAGGCCTTTCAACGGGCGGGCCAAATTTATGTGGGGCCCAATCCGGAGTCGGCGCGGCCCCTGGTCCTGACCGGCCTGCGGGAGCACGGCGGTAGGTTGCTCATAAGCGCCCGCGAAGTGCAAAGCCGGGAGCAGGCGGCGGGGTTGGGGGGGCAGTGGGTCTATCTTCCCCAGGCCAGCCTGCCGCCCCTGGCCGAGGATGAGTACTACTGGTATCAGCTCAAGAACGCTCTGGTCCTGGACGCCCGCGGGCGCGAACTGGGACGGGTGAAGGAAATCGGCGACCTGGGAGCCCACGACCTGTTGCTGGTCCAGGCCCCGGATGGTAAAGAGGCCCTGATACCGGTGGTGGAGGGCGTGGTCCTGGCGGTCAAGGCCGGCGAGGGCCGGATAATCGTCGATCCTCCGCCTGGGCTTTTGGAGTCCCAAGGCTGGCCGGAGGACGGCGGCCGGCCGGACGGGCCCCCAAATGATCTTTGATATCCTGACCCTGTTCCCCGAGGTGTGCGAGGCCTACTGCCAGGCCTCCATCCTGGGCCGGGCGGCCAAGGCCGGGCTGATAAACGTGCGGACGGTGAACATCCGCGACTACGCCCAGGACCGCCACCGCACGGTGGACGACGTGCCCTACGGCGGGGGCGACGGCATGGTCATGATGGCCCCGCCGCTGGCCCGGGCCATAGAGGACCTGCAGCCCCAGCCGCCGGCCAGGGTGATTCTCATGTCGCCCCAGGGGCCGCCCCTGGACCAGGACAAGGTCCGGGAGCTGGCCCGCTGGCCGCGCCTGGCCCTGGTCTGCGGGCGCTATGAGGGGGTGGACGAGCGGGTCAGGGAGCGTTACGTGCACGAGGAGCTCAGCCTGGGCGACTTCGTGCTCAGCGGTGGCGAGTTGGCCGCCCTGTGCGTGGTGGACGCAGTGAGCCGGCTGGTGCCCGGCGTGCTGCACGGCGCCGACTCGGCGGAGGCCGACAGTTTCATGGACGGCCTCTTGGAGCACCCGCACTACACCAGGCCCCCGCTGTTCGAGGGCGTGGCGGTGCCCGAGGTGCTCCTAAGCGGCAACCACGCGGCCATCGCCCGCTGGCGGCGCAAGGAGTCCCTGCGGCGCACCTTTCTGCGTCGGCCCGACCTTCTGGCCAGGGCTAGCCTGAGCCGGGAGGACCTGCTCCTTCTGGAGGAAGTGCGCGGCGAGGAGGCCTCCGGGGAGGGGGCCTAAGGCAAACTGATATTTCGTGGCCGGGGCGCTCGCGCGCCCGGGCCCTTGCAAGGAGAAACGAAAATGGACGCCAGGGAGATGATTACCCGCGAACAGCAGCGGGTGGACCTGCCCCAGTTCCGCGCCGGCGACACGGTGCGGGTGCACGTGCGTATCAAGGAGGGCGAGAAGGAGCGTTTGCAGGCCTTCGAGGGCGTGGTCCTGCGCCGCCGAGGCGAGGGCCTGGGGTCTTCCTTCACCGTGCGCAAGGTCTCCTACGGCGTGGGCGTGGAGCGCATCTTTCCCATGCACTCGCCGGTGATCGACCGCGTGGAGGTGGTCACCAAGGGCCGCGTGCGCCAGGGGCGCATCTACTACCTGCGCAAGCTGCGCGGCAAGGCCGCCCGCATCAAGGAAGTGCGCAAGGCCTAGCGCGTGGCTCCGGGGGGGAGCCGCCCCAAGGGGAGGCCAGGCCCCACGGCCGCCCTGGAGATTGATCTGGCCTGCCAGGGCTATGCCCTGGTGGCCGGGGTGGACGAGGTGGGCCGGGGGCCCTTGGCCGGGCCGGTGGTGGCGGCGGCGGTTATCCTGCCGGAACGCTGGACCGACCCCCGCCTGGACGACTCCAAGCGCCTCGGCCAGGCCCGCAGAAGTGAACTGGCCCGCCTGCTTGCCGCCGAGGCCCTGGCCTGGGCGGTGGGTTGGGCGGAAAAGGAGGAGGTGGACCGGCTCAACATCCATCGGGCCAGCCTCCTGGCCATGCGCCGGGCGGTCGAGGCCCTGGCCGTGCAGCCGGACTACCTTTTAATCGATGGCCGCTTCACCCTCGATCTGGACATGCCCCAGCGGGCGGTGGTGGCGGGCGATGCCACCTGTCGGGTCGTGGCCGCCGCCAGCATTCTGGCCAAGGTGCACCGCGACGGTCTCATGCAGGCCTGGCACCGCCGTTATCCGGAATACAATTTCGCGGCCAACAAGGGCTACGGCACCTTGGAACACCGCCAGGCCCTCGAGCGCATCGGACCCTGCCCCATCCACCGCCACAGCTACCAGCCGGTGGCTCAACTACTCTTGGGCTTTGAAAATGGTTGAGAGCCAACCGAGGAAGGCCGCCCTGGCCCTGGGCCGCGCGGCCGAGGCCCTGGCCAAGGCCCATCTGGAACGCCAGGGCTGGCGGGTGGAAGGGACCAACCTCCGCCGGGGCGGGGGCGAGCTGGACTTGGTGGCCTGGGAGGGCGAGACCCTGGTCTTCGTGGAGGTCAAGGGACGGGCCCAGGGAGGGACCACCGGGCCCGGCGGAACGGCGGAGGAGGCGGTGGACCAGCTCAAGCGCAGGCGTCTGGCCAGCGCGGCCGCAGCCTTCCTGGCCGGACGGGAGGGGCCCTGGCCGGTCTGCCGTTTCGACGTGGTGGCCGTGGAGTTCGGCGGGGGGCGGCCCCGGCTGCGCCACCACCGCGACGCCTTCCGGGTGGGGGATTGAGCGCATGGCCACCCTTTATGTAGTCGCCACGCCCATCGGCAATCTGGAGGACTTGAGCCCCCGCGCGGCCCGGGCCCTGGCCCAGGCCCCGGTGGTGGCGGCCGAGAGCCTGACCCGTACGCGCAAGCTCCTGAGCCACCTTGGCTTGAGCGGCAAGCGCCTGATCTCCTGCCGCGAGGCCAACCGCGCCCGGGCCGCCCAGGAGGTGGTCCAGTCCCTGGGGGCGGGCCACGACGTGGTCCTGGTCAGCGACTCGGGCACCCCGGGGGTGAGCGACCCCGGGGCCTGGGTGGTCAAGGCCGCCGCGGCGGCCGGGCATCGCCTTAGCCCCCTGCCCGGACCCAGCGCCCTGGCGGCGGCCCTGTCGGTGGCCGGAGTGGAGGCCGCGCCGGTGGTTTTCCTGGGCTTTGCGCCGGCCAAGGCCGGGGCGCGCCGCAAGCTCCTGCGGCGGGCCGCCGAGACCGGCTGGCCCCTGGTGCTTTTCGAGGCCCCCCACCGGCTGGCCGAGACCTCCCGCGATCTTATGGAGACGCTGGGCGACCGGCCGCTCGTGCTGGCGCGGGAGCTTAGCAAAATTCACGAAGAGGTGGTACATACCACTTGCCGGGAATTGGCCGAACGCCTGGACGACGTCCAGACCAAGGGCGAAGTGACCCTGGTGGTGGCCGGCGCCGAGGGCCGCTCCACCGCCGCGTTCGCCCCGGAAGACGAGGTGCGCGAGCTGTTGCGCGAGGGCCTGGCCGGCGGCAAGGAGCCGCCCAGCCGTTTGGCCCGGCGGGTGGCGGCGGCCACGGGCTTGGGCCGTGACGAGGTTTATCAGCGCTTGCTCGCTTTGAAAAATGAAACCCAGGGCCGAGACGAGGCGGCGGCTCCCATCAGCCAGCCAGCGCCAGCGAGGAACGAGCCAGTGACTTCGCCAGAGTTGACTGCGGAACAACCCCAGCGCCTGGAACGCCAGCTCATGGTCAACAACAGCCTGGGCCTGCATGCCCGGGTGGCGGCGCGTATCGCCCAGACGGTGCAGAATTTCGAGTGCCAGGTGAGCATCGCCAAGGATGACCAGGAGGCCGACGGCAGCAGCGTGCTGTCGATCCTGACCCTGGACGCCCCCCAGGGCAGCCGGCTCACCGTGCAGGCCGCCGGCCGCCAGGCTCCCGAGGCCTTGAAGGCCCTGGAAGACCTGTTCGCCATCGATTTCGGGGAGCGCTAGTGAGCGCGAGCAAGGAGAAGACCCTCCACGGCGTCGGCGCCTCGCCGGGTATCGTCATCGGACGGGCCTGGTCCGTTCCCCGCCATGCCGTAAAGGTGGTCTACCGCCACCTGGACACCCCGAACGAGGTGGAGTCGGAGGTGGTGCGCTTTCTGGCCGCCCTGGAGGCCACCAAGCAGGAGCTGGTGGACGCCCGCGAGGACCTGGACGCCGCCTTGGCCGAATATTCCTATATCATCGAGGCGCATCTGCTCATCCTGGGCGACCGTATGCTCAAGGACCGCACGGTGGATCTCATCCGCGCCCAGGGCATCAACGCCGAATGGGCGCTTTCGCAATCGGTGACCGAGGCTCAGGGGGTCTTCGACAAGGTAAAGGACGACTATCTGCGCTCGCGTTTCGCCGACGTGGTGCACGTCACCGACCAGGTGCTCCGCCACCTGAGCGGACAGAACGACTCGTCCCTGTCCAACATCCGCGAGAAGGTAATCGTGGTGGCCCACGACCTTTCGCCCGCCGACACCACCCAGATGGACCTGGACTGGGTGCTGGGCTTCGTCACCGACATGGGCGGCCCCACCAGCCACACCGCCATCATGGCCCAGGCCAAGGCCATCCCGGCGGTGCTGGGGCTGGAGCGGATCAGCTCCGAGGTCACCAGCGGCGACTTCATAGTCGTCGACGGCACCGCCGGGGTGGTGGTGATCAACCCCGACGAGGAGACCCTGCACGAATACCGCGACCGCCAGGAAGCCTACGAACTCTACGCCCAGGAGACCCTGGCCTTGGCCCATCTGCCGGCCGAGACCGTCGACGGGCGCAAGGTGGACATCGGGGCCAACATAGAGTTGGCCGAGGAGGTGGGCACCTGCCTGGGCTACGGAGCCGAGAGCATCGGGCTCTACCGCACGGAGTTTTTCTATATCAGCAAGAGGACCCTGCCCAGCGCGGAGGAACTCTACGCCAACTTCAAGGCCGTGGCCCAGCGTCTGCAAGGCCGGCCGGTGAACATCCGCACCCTGGATATCGGCGGCGACAAGTTCGCCAGCTTCATGGAGCTTTCGCCGGAGATCAACCCGGCCCTGGGGCTCAGGGCCATCCGCTTCTGCCTCAAGGAGCGGGAGCTGTTCAAGGACCAGCTGCGGGCCATCCTGCGGGCCAGCGCCCATGGCCGGGTGCGGGTGCTGTTTCCCATGATTTCCGGGGTGGACGAGCTGTTGAAGGCCAAGGACCTCCTGGAAGAGGTGCGGGCCGAACTCAAGCAGGAAGGAATACGCTTCGACCGCAAGATGGAGGTGGGCATCATGGTGGAGGTGCCTTCGGCCGTGGCCGTGGCCGACCTCCTGGCCCGGCATGTGGACTTCTTCTCCATCGGCACCAACGACCTGATCCAGTACGCGCTGGCCATCGACCGGGTCAACGAGCAGGTGTCCCATCTCTACCAGCCCATGCACCCGGCGGTATTGCGCATGATCAAGCAGACTGTCAAGGCCGGACACCAGGCGGGCATAACCGTGGCCATGTGCGGCGAAATGGCCGGCGATCAGCGCGCGGTGCCCCTGCTGTTGGGACTGGGCCTGGATCATCTATCCATGAACGCCCTGGCCATTCCCCGGGTCAAGCGGATCGTGCGTCTGGTCAACCAGAAGACCTGGGAGCGCCTGGCCAGGGAGGCCTTGACTTTTTCCACCGCCGAAGAGGTCATCCGCTTCATGGACCGCCAGCTCAAGCGCCAATTCCCCCAGATATTCACCGGGGCGCGCGCCGCGGCCTAGTTCGGCGGACATTCCCGTACCAGCACCGGTCAATTAAAGTATTTACTTGATGGAGAAGCGGCCTTGGAAGGCATCAAGCTGATCGCCAAGAACAAGAAGGCGCGCTTCGACTATGAGTTGGGCGACCGGGTGGAGGCCGGGCTGGTGCTCACCGGCAGCGAGGTGAAATCCCTGCGCATGGGCAAGGCCAACCTGACCGACTCCTTCGCCAAGTTCAAGGACGGCGAGGCCTGGCTGGTGGGATGCCATATAATTCAGTATCCTTACGCCCATTATGACCAGCATGACCCGGAACGGCCCCGCAAGCTTCTGCTGCACAAGCGCGAGTTGCGCAAGCTGGCCAGCAAGGTGCAGGAACAGGGCATGAGCCTCATTCCTTTGAGTATTTACTTTAAAAACGGCAAGGCCAAGATCGAGCTGGCCCTGGCCAAGGGCAAGAAGACCCACGACAAGCGCCACGCCATCAAGGAGCGCGAACAGGCCCGCGAGATGCACCGGGCTCTGAAGCGCTGAGCGTTTCGCCATAATAGCGCAATATAACGCCAAGTTGTCCTGCTTGATGGAATCCCTATAAAAACACCCGGCTCCGGGGTATTTGCGGTTGACAGCCGTGGAGGCCGCGGATATATTTTATTTTCCCTATTAGCTACGAGCTTAGTAGGATAAGGGGAGGGTGCGTTGACGCGGGTGGCCATGGCCATGAGCGGGGGGGTCGACTCCTCGGTGGCCGCCCTGCTGCTGAAGCAGGCCGGACACGAGGTGTTGGGCTTCAGTCTGCGCCTGGGCCAGGGTGAGGATCAAGGCTGGCGGGCCGGGGGCCGGGCCGCCGCCCAACTGGGCCTGGAACACCAAGTTGTGGAGGCCGCCGAGGAATTCGCCCGCTTGGTAGTGGTCCCCAGCGCCGAGGCCTATGCCGCCGGATTGACCCCCAATCCTTGCGCGCTTTGCAACGCCAGGGTGAAACTACCCTTGCTGTGGCGCGCCGCCCAGGCGGCGGGCTGCGAGGCCCTGGCTACCGGCCATTACGCCCGCCTAGGTCCGGGCCCCTTGGGGCCATGCCTGGCCGAGGCGGCCGACCGCTCCAAGAGCCAGGCCTATTTCCTGGCCCGGGTGGAGCCAGGGCTGCTGACCAAGCTTTGGTTCCCCTTGGCCGAACTGAGCAAGGCCGAGGTGCGGCTCAAGGCGGCGCAAGAGGGCCTCGAAGCGGCCAGCCGTCCGGAAAGCCAGGACAACTGCTTTCTACCCGCTGGCGGCTGGGACGAATTGGTATCCCGTTACGCCAGGATCCGGGGTGGCCCCCTGCTGGACACCGAAGGCCGGGAACTGGGCCGCCACCAAGGGTTGCACCGATTTACCGTTGGCCAGCGCCGCGGACTTGGGGTAGCTTTAGGGCGTCCGATATACGTGCTGGCCTTGGATCCAGATTTGGCCGCAGTGACCGTGGGACCGGAGCCTTTACTCTGGGCTGGCGGCCTCAAGGCTGGCGAAACCTTATGGCATCGGCGGCCTGACCCGGAGGTTCCCCTGATGGCGCGCGTGCGCTATGCCCACCAGGGAGCGGCTTGCCGGATCGAGCCGGGTGAAGAGGCGGTCACAGTGTATTTTCACGAGCCTCAGCGGGCGGTTGCCCCGGGCCAGTTGGCGGTGTTTCAACAAGGCGACACCGTGGTCGGCTCGGCCTGGATCCGCGAGGCCCTTCACTAAGCAGTCGGGGAATCGCATGAAACTCTCAACCAGAGGACGTTACGGCGTGCGGGCCATGCTGGAGTTGGCCATGAACTCGGGCAAGGGTCCCGTGCCCCTGCACGACTTGGCCAGCCGGCAGGAAATATCCGCCAAATACTTGGAACAATTGCTCATACCTTTAAAGGGCGCGGGCCTGGTCAAGAGCATCCGGGGGGCCAGGGGAGGCTACATGCTGGCCCATGATCCCGCCCGGATCAACCTCTATGATATCGTGCGCAGCCTGGAAGGTCCCTTGGCCCCGGTGGAGTGCGTGGAGGACGCCGCCTATTGCGACCGCGTGGGCGGGTGCACCGTACACCTGGTTTGGGGAGAAATGGGCAAAATTCTTGTCGATTATCTCACAAGCCTGACTCTGGCCGAGTTGGTCGCCAGGCAGCAGGAGAAGGACCGCACCTGCGTTCCTGCCGCTTCAAGTCTTTCCGCGGTGAAATAGGGGAGCCCTGTCATGATCAGGAGCATCGAGGAGATCAACGCCAAGATCAAGGCCGGCAAGGTGGTGGTGGCCACGGCCGAGGAAGTTATTGGTTTGGTAGCCGATAAGGGCGTTGGCGCCGCCGCCCGCCAGGTGGACGTGGTGACCACCGGCACCTTCGGCCCCATGTGCTCCTCGGGTGCTTACTTCAACATCGGCCAGTCGACGCCCAAGATCAAGTGCGGAGGCGGCAAGGTCACCTTCAATGGGGTGCCGGTTTACGCCGGCTGGGCCGCCGCCGACCTTTACCTGGGCTGCACGGCCATGCCCGACGACGACCCCCGCAACGCCGTTTATCCCGGCCTGTTCAAATACGGCGGGGCCCACGTTATAGAGGAGCTGATCAGCGGCAAGAAGGTGCGCCTGGAGGCCAAGACCTACGGCACCGACTGCTACCCACGCAAGGAGTACAGCGTGGAGCTCGGGTTGGCCGACTTCAACAGCGCGGTGCTTTTCAACCCGCGCAACGCCTACCAACTTTACAACGTGGCCGTCAACTTGTCGCAGCGCACGATATACACCTACATGGGGGTGCTCAAGCCCCGCATGGGCAACGCCAACTACTCCACCGCCGGCGCGCTCAGCCCCTTGCTCAACGACCCCCGGCAGCGCACCCTGGGCCTGGGAACGCGCATCTTCCTGGGCGGCGGCGAGGGCTACGTGGTATGGCCGGGCACCCAGCACGTGGCCAGCCCCGCCCGCGATGAGCGCGACCTGCCGCTCAGCCCTTCGGCCACCCTGGCGGTGATGGGCGACCTCAAGGCCATGAGCCCCCGTTTCCTGCGGGCGGCCTCCCTGGCCGGATACGGCGCTTCCCTGGGAGTGGGATTGGGCATACCCATACCGATCATCGACGAGCAGGTGATGGCCCATGCCGCGGTGCGCGACCAGGACATCACCATGCCCATCATCGACTACTCGGAGGCCTATCCCCTGGGCCGCTCGGGCAACCTGGGCCGGGTCTCCATGGCCGATCTGATGAGCGGGCAGATCGAGGTGGAAGGCAAGAAGGTTCCCACGGGCGGGCTGGCCAGCCGGCACCGCGCCCGCGAGGTGGCCTTGGAGCTGAAAACCCGCATCTCCGAAGGCCGCTTTTTGCTCACCCGCCCGGTGGCCCCGCTGCCCGGCGCGGAGTTGGCCGAGGGCTTGGTCTGACATAATCCCCTCGGGCCGCCGGAGTTTGGCGCGCGGCCCGAAGAAACGAGGTCCGGGGCATGGTAAAGAAAAAGCTGGTCTTGAGCTTTCCTCCCCGGCTCATCCAGGAGCCGGTGACCTACCATCTGATCAGGGACTACGACCTGCAGGTGAACATCATGCGGGCCACGGTCAAACCCCGCGAGCGTGGGCGCATGGTGGTGGAACTGAAGGGCGAGAAGGAGAACCTGGACCGCGCCCTGGCATACATGGACGAGCAGGGCGTGCAGGTGGACACCATGGTGCAGGAGATGCGCTATTACCCCGACCGCTGCGTTCACTGCACGGCCTGCACCGCCGTCTGCCCCACCGGGGCCTTGAGCGTGGAGCCCACGACCCGGGAGACCCTTTTCGACGCCAGCCATTGCATCATATGCGAGGCCTGTATCCCCACCTGCGCCTACGCTGCCATAGAAAGCCAATTCTGATATCTTGACAGGGTGCGGCGCGGCCCTTTAGCTTGGGTCCAGACCCGGCTGAAGGGCCGCTCCGCAAGCTGATCCCGCGCCTGTTATTCCGGAAGCGGCGCAAGCTTCACCGGGAGCGGGCGAGGCCAGCCAGGGCCGTAGCGGCTCCGACCCGCCATGGCTGGCGCGGCACGCGCCCGACCCGCTTTGAGTGGGGCGGCACGCCCCCCCCTTAGGAGGTTGTTTGCAGATATCAGCCCACATTCTGCCGCGCAGGGTGATATTGGCCCTGCTGGTTCTCCTGGGCCTGGGGCTGCGCCTGTGGGGCCTGGCCTGGGGAACGGACCAGGCGGCGATCCAGCACCCGGATGAATGGACCTGGCAGGTAATCGAGGCGCTTTCCTTCAGCAACCCCACCTACCAAGGAATCTGGACCCAGACCTTCTTCAGCCTGGCCGCCCTGCTCAGGGGGGCCGTGTCGGCCATCCTGGGCTGGCTGGGGGTCTGGGTGGGCGAGGTGCGCACCGCCACCGAGCTGGTCATGCCGGCCAAGATGGCCGGCCGCCTCACCGTGGCCCTCATGGGCGGCTTCCAGGTCTGGCTGGCCTATCTGGTGGCCCGGCGCTACTTCGACAGCGTGGCCACCGGCCTGTTGGCCTCGGCGGCGCTGGCGGTAAACCCCCTGTTGGTGGCCCACTCCCACTACCTGGCCCTGGACGTGCCCCTGGGCCTGATGGTGATGTTCTGCCTGTGGGCGGCCTGGCAGATCATGGAGACCCCCCGGGCCAGGAACATGGCCCTGGGCGGGCTCCTGCTGGGTCTGACCATCACCACCCGCGCCAGCGGGGTGCTTATCTGGCCGGTGTTGGCGGGGGCCTATGTCCTGGCCTGGCGGCAAACTCGGCCGGAGCCCCTGCGCGCGGCCCTGTATTGGCCGGCGGCTTTCCTGGGCGGGCTCCTGCTGGGGCTGGTGCTGGGCTACCCCGGCTTCGCGCTGCGCCTGGAACAGGTGGGGGACATCATAACCGCATCCTTCAGCGCCCCGCCGGCCATGGCCGAGGGCTGGTGGTCCTTCCTGGCCGAGCGGGGCCGGGCCGCGCTGACCATCCTGGGCAGCACCGTGGGGTTGGAACTGGTGGCGCTATGGCTGGCCGGGGCGGGTCTGTTGACCTGGCGGCGGCAGTGGCAGCGCCTGCTTTTGGTGATTTTTCCGCCCCTGTACTTCCTGGCCAGCCTGACCACCCTGACCGGCTCGGTGGAAGGTCAACAGGCGGTTTGGCTGCCGGTTGCCGCGCTGGCCGCCTGCTGGCCCGTGGTGGTGCTCTGCCGCCGCCTGCCCGGACGCTGGTGGCCGGTGCTGGGCGTTTCGGTGCTGGGGGGCCTGCTTTGCCTCTGGCCTCTTTGGCGGGCCCTGGGGGTGAGCTATCTTTTTTGGCAACAGGACACCCTGGCCAGCGCCAGCTTTTGGCTGAAGGGCAACTTGCCCCCTGATTCGGCGCTCCTGACCGGACCCAAGACGCCGCCCGCCCTCTATCCCTGGGCCAGGCCCTGGGAGTCCCAGGACGGCCTGGCCGGTCTGCGGGCCAAGGCCAAGTATCTGGTGGTGACCTCGCTGGCCGACGACGGAGACCCCCAGGCCGGCCCGAGCCCGGGCCAGGCCGGCGACCTGGTTCGCCAGCTGCCCATGAGCTTTCAACTGCTCAAGAGCTTCGACTTGCGCCAAGGCTGGGCCCTGGGCTCGGGATCAAGCTTTGGGTTCCCGCGCTGGGTCAGCCCTCGGGTGGACGTCTATTCCACGCTGCCTGCGCGCGCGGTGAGCCAGCCCCTGGCTCTGGCCCGTCCCTGGCTGGGCTCCGAGCGCACCTACGCCGTGGTCTACGGCCAAGACGGGGCCTACAGCCGGGCCGAGAACGCCATGTGGCTGCCCGGCAAGGGCCTGGGCCAGCGGGTGCTGCGCCTGTCGCCGCCGCCGGAGAACCTTGGCGTGGACCTGAGCAACCTGGGCCAGGACTTGGCGGTGCTGGATGTCAGCCAAGGGCCCTGGCCCTCACGGCGGATGGTCCTATATCCTGGGCAGAGGACCAACTTGGCCCTGAGAGCGGTGACCTGGCCGCCCATGGCCGAGGGCTTGAGCCCGGTGAGGGTGGCCGTGCGCCGGGGCGAGGGGGTGCTGGCCCGTTTGGAATGGGACCCCCTCATGCTGGGGCGGCGGGCCTTGGAGGACGGACGCTACCAGGAGGCGGTGGAGCATCTGAGCCGGGCGGCGGACGAGCAGGGCGGGGGCATGGACGCCCTAGCCCTCCTGGCCGGAGCCCTGGCCCGCCTGGGACGTTTCGATGATGCCGGGCGGGCACTGACCGTCTTGTCAGGCCCTGAGGGCGAGCCCGCCCGGAGCTACCAGGCCCTGGCCGCCTCGGCCATGCCCCAGGGGGAATGGGACGCCCGCTTCGCCGAGCTGACCGGCTACCACCTGCCCTTGCTGCGCCAGGCCATCTCCTATACCTATCGCGTGCGGGGGCCCTTGTGCCTCTCCGAAGGCCAGGAAGTGCCCTTGAGCGGCGAGGGCTACGAGGGGGCCTTCCTGCGCCAGCCCGGCCGCCCGGCCGGCTACCTGAAGCTCTGGCTCTCCGAGCCCTACCCCGAAGGCAGTCTGCAAGTGGACGCCCGCCTTTGGGCGCGCGGCGCCTTGCCGGCCCCGGCCGAGGAACTGGGCCAGCTGGAGGTGTGGGCCCACGGCTGGGGCGGCAGCCGCCTCCTGGCCAGCCGGGGCATTCGCTCCGCCGATCTTGCCGGCGGCAGGGGCCGGGTGCGCCTGCCCTTCGTGAATCCCCGGGCCGGCAACAAGCTTGAGCTGCGCCTGAACTTCGCCGGACCCTGGGATCTGCGCCTGGACGAGGCCGCGCTGGGGGTAGACCTGCCGGCCCACATGCGCTCTGTCCTGCGCTGGTATCACGAGGCCTGGGGACGGGTCAATTTACAGGCGGGCCGCTACTTGGCGGCGGTAAGCTCCCTGGAGGCGCTGTTGGAGCTGGACCCGGGCATGGACCAAGCCTATCTGCTCTTGGCCCAGGCCTTGTTCGAGGCCGGTCGCCTCGACCGCTCCTATGCCTGGGTGCGCCGGGCGGAGGCTGCCTTCGTTTCCCAGCCCGAGAGCCTGGCCAGGGTGCGCGACCTTTACCAGCAATTGCAGAGGCCCGAGGACGTGGCCAGGGTGGAGGGGCACCTGGCTGATCTGCATCCCTCGCTCAAGCGCGAGGCGCGCTTCGCCGGCGGGCTCACTCTGCTGGGCTTCGATCTGCCGCGCGGCGAGTTCAAGCGGGGGGGCGAGGTTGAGGTGAACTACTATTGGAAGGTCTGGTCCAAACCCTCCCTGGACTATTACATCTTCGTCCATCTCAAGGGCCCGGACCGCCTGCTGCCCTTCGACCACCGGCTGGATCACGGCAAGCAGCCCATGACCGAGCTGGCCGTGGGCCAGGTGGTGCGCGAGGGCTACCGCATCACCATCCCCGAGAACCTGGCCCCCGGCCGCTACCGCCTGCTGGTGGGGCTCTGGGATCCGCGTTTCACCAAGTCCCGCCTGCCCATCCTCCAGGGTGAGAACGCGGGCGGGGACGAGGTCACCCTGGCCACGGTGGAACTGCGCTGAGAAAAGCCGGCCAGGGGCGCAGATCGTTCTTGCCCGGCCGGGTTGAAACCGCTAACTTCCGAGACGGGGCCATGCGCCAGCTCCAACGGGGGAGTGACTCCAGCCTTGAACGACAGGCCTGTCCAAACGGATATCGAGGATTTCGAGCGACGCACGAGCGTGTTGCGGGGACTGGCCCGGGCCTTGGCCCAGGGCCGGGACCTGGCCGACTCCCTGGGGCAGGCCCTGGCCGGCCTGGAGAGCGGCCTGGGGCTCACGCCCTCCCGGGTCTACGCCTTGGGGCGGGGGGGCATGCTGCGGCTGGTGGCCTTCCATGGTATATCGCCCCAGCAAACGGCGGAGCTGAGCGAGGTGGAACTTGGCCAGGGCTTCACCGGCTTGGCCGCCCAACGGCGGCGCATGGTGGTGATGCCGGTGGATCATCTTGACGACCATAGGCGCCGGGCCTTGTTGAGCGGCCTGGGCATGCAGGCCGTCTGCGCCCTGCCCCTGATCCTGCACCAGGAGATGGTGGGGGTGCTGAACGTGGCCAGCCGGCGGCGGGTGGGCTTCACCCCCGAGGAGCAGGGTTTCCTGGATATCCTGGGGGGGCTTCTGGCCGCCGCGGTGGCGGCCCAGGTGCGGGCCCAGCGCCTGGAGGCCGCGCAGCTTGAGCTGGCGCAGCTCCGCCGGGAGATCGACCAGCGGGTGGCCGAGCAGGTGAAGGAGATGGGGGAGGACATGGCTGGACTGGAGCAGGCCAACCGCCGACTCCAGGACACCT
The DNA here is from genome assembly GCA_021811275.1 of Deltaproteobacteria bacterium. Lineage (GTDB taxonomy): Bacteria > Desulfobacterota > Desulfarculia > Desulfarculales > Desulfarculaceae > JACRDC01. The sequence continues at coordinate 21,246 of JAJZPI010000004.1, read as the reverse complement.
GGAATCTGGTCATGCAGGCCGAGCGCACCGCCGCCGTGGCCCGCTTCACCAGCGCCCTGGCCCACGAGCTACGCAATCCTTTCATGGTCATCGGCGGCTTCGCCCGCCGCCTGGGCCGGGCCTTGGAGCCCGGCGATCCCCTAGGCAACTACGTCAAGGTGATTCTGGACGAGATCGGCCGTCTGGAGATGATGCTCGACGAGGCCTTCAAGCTCAACCGCGAGAAGGACCTTGACTTCTCCGAGGTGGAGCCGGGATCGGTTCTGCGCGAGGCCCTGCAAAAGGCCGTGCTGACCACGGGCAACCCCCAGCAGGAGCCGGTCTGGGAACTGCCCTTGGACCTGCCCCGTCCCGTCACCGACCGGAGTCTTCTAGTCAAGGCCCTGGCGGCCTTGATCCAGAACGCGCTGGAGGCCACCCGCGAGGGGGGACAGATCTTCCTGGGGGCCACCATGGGCGAGGAGGGAAGGGTGGTCTTCAGCGTGGGTGATTCCGGGTCCGGCCTTTCCCAGGCCGACAAGCGGCGCATTTTCGACCCGCTATACACAACCAAGGACTTCGGCGTGGGTTTGGGAATGCCGCTGTGCCGCGACGTGGTGCTGCTCCTGGGCGGCGAACTGACCGCCGATGACCGGCCCGGCGGCGGCGCCCTCTTCCGGGTGGCCCTGCCCATGACTCCGCCGGACACCCGCAATTCCAAGCGGCCCACCGGAGAAAAGGCTTGAAATGCGCTGGTGCGACCTGACGTGCCCCCAGGCCAGCTTCCCCGGCCAGGACGCGGTGGACGGAGCCGGCTCATGCCGCACCTTCGCCGCCCTGCACTGCGCCCTCCTGGGCCGGCTGGTGGCCAAAAACGCACCCTGCGCTGTGGATGCCACCACATCCCAGGCCGCGCCGGTCCGAGGCCGGGACCGCCGGAAACGGCCTCCCGGGGCTTGAGGGCTCAAGCGGCGCTCTGTTTTCGCCGGTGCACCTCGTCGCGGTAAGCGGCGATCACGTCTTCGTGGTCCAGCATGCCCAGGATGCCCTGGCCGCCGTCTTTCCTGGTTTCCACCACCGGAATCTGGCCCAGACCCGTCTCCAGGAAGGTCAGGAGCGCGCTGTAGAGGTCCTGCTCCGGCCGCACGCTGCGGGGAGTTGTGCACAGCTCGCCGCAGACCAGGAGATCCCGCACCGACTCCTCGCAGAGCACCACCCGGATGTCGCGCACCGAGACCAGGCCCACCAGGTTTCCCGGGGCATCGACGACCGGAAATACGGTTTGGCGGGTGTCGGCCACGATCCTTTGCAGGTCGGCGAAGCGGGTGTCGGCCTTGAGCACCGTAAACTCCGGACGGGGTTTGAATGCTTGGCTCACGCTGAGCCCATCGAGCACGTTAACGGTCATGTCCGAGGCGTGGGCCGGCGAGGAGAACTTGTTGACCAACTGCTTTTCGTAGATGCTGCGATGGCGGCTGATGAGAATGGCCATGACCGACACCAGCATCAGGGGTGGCAGCAGGCCGTAGGACCAGGTCATCTCCGCCACCATCAGGAGCGCCCCCAGCGGGGCCTTGGCCGAGCCGGCGAAAAAGGCGGCCATGCCCACCAGCACGTAGCCTCCTGGCTGGCCGATCAGTTCGGGCATGAGTTGGTGGCCCCAGTGACCCACCACCCCGCCCAGCATACCGCCGATGAACAAGGTGGGGCCGAAGACCCCGCCCGAGCCGCCGGAGCCGATGGTGAGGCTGGTGGCCAAAATTTTGGCCCCCGCCGCAACGACCATTACCAGAATGCCCAGGTTGCCGTTCATGGCCTCCTGTAGATAACCGAAGCCGGGCCCCAGGGCCTGGGGCGAGACCAGGCCGATCAGGCCCACACCCAGGCCGCCCAGAGCCGGGCGCACAATGCGGGGCAGGCTGAGCCTCCTGAACCAGGCACGGGTGGCGAAGAAGCAGGGCACGTAGATGCGGCCCACCATCGCGCAGATCAGCCCTAGCATGGCATAGGCCACCAGCTCCCGGGGGTCTTTTACGATCAGGCGGGGGGTGGCGAAGATGGGGTCGAAGCCGAAAAAGAAGGTGAAGATGCTGTAGGCGGTTACCGAGCTGATGACGCAGGGAATGATGGCCTCGGACTCGAAATCCTCACTGTAGAGCACCTCCACCGAGGTGATGGCCGCGCCCAGGGGCGCGCGGAAGATGGCCCCCAGGCCGGCGGCGCAGCCGGCCAGCATGAAGATGCGCCGCTCGCGCGCCCCCAGCTTCAGCACCCTGGAGACCCAGGAGCCGAAGCCCGCTCCGATCTGGGCGATGGGGCCCTCGCGTCCGGCCGAACCGCCGGTGGAGAGCACCGCCAACGAGGATATGGTCTTGATGAAGGGAACCCGGCCGCGGATATGGCCCTTGAGGTTGTGGAAGGCGTCGATCATGGCGTCCACGCCGTGACCCTCGGCCTCCGGCGCGAAGGTGTAGACCAAAAGGCCGCTGACCAATCCGCCCAGGGCGGGCAGCAGCACCACCAGCCAGGGACGGTAGGGGGCCGCCGCGCCAGCCATGTGCAGGCCCTCGCCCGCCGGCGAAGGCGTGGGAGCGCCGGCCAACTGGCCCATGAAGTACCAGGTGCCCCATTCCAGCAGGAAGAAATAAAGCAGCGCGCCCAGGCCGGAAACCAGGCCGATGAGTACGGAGATGGAGATGGTGCGGCCAGTGTCGCCGCCCCAGAGCCTTTTCAGGGAAGAGCCGCTCAGGGAAAGGGCCGTGGGTTTGTCTTCGGGATGGTTCATGCTCGGACTCGCTCCTGGCGGCGCCGGCCTTGCCTCTTGGAGGCGTGAGAAAAGCGGGGAAGGACGCCTGGCCCTCCTCCGGCCCGTTGGCGTTTGGCAAGCCGGCCGGAAATTATCTCATGCCCAGGGATCGGATGATGCCATCTCCCGGCGGGCCTTTGACGATCAGTCCTCTTCGTTTTCCGACGGAGGTTCGGGAGCGGGCGGGGCGAATTTAAAAAATTCCACGCCTTCCTTGGCCAGCACCTCCTCCTCTTGGGGAGTGGAGACGCCGCGGATGTTGCCGGACTCCCGCACGCCATAGTGAATCTTCAATGCCTCGCGCGCGAAGTTTGGGCCCACATCCTCGAAATTGTCTCTGAGGTAGCGTTGCAGAGCCTTGCCCACCAGGCGGGCGGCCATTTCCTGGTCGGGTTCGGTCTTGCGTTTGCTGATCGCGAAGGCCGAAGGCACCCGGCGAACCCTGCTTCCGCCGCAGACCGGACAGCTGACCAGCTTGCGCTTCAGCTGGCCCTCCAAGTCTTCCAGGCTTTCGAACCAGCCTTCGAAGGCGTGACCCTTGTGGCATTGCAGGTCGAAGACGATCATGACCTTCTCCTGCCTTAATTACTAGCATACGGCCGTCCCCTTCGCCAATCCCGGAGCGCGGCCAACGTCCGCTTATGCCAATAAGCGATCAAAGCCATCCTTGGCCTTGATCGCCGATCGGCAGGGCAAATGCGTAGTTTTGCCCTGCCTCGCGAGCGCTTGCGCTCGGCGGACCATCCTCCGGGGCCCCCAGCCAACTTGTTGGCTGGGGTGGATCCTTGGCCCGCATGTCCATTAGCGCTCAAACTACTCGTTTGAAAGCTAATGAGTACTAGGCCTCCTTGAAACGCCGCCGCCCCACCACCATGAAACCGGTGTGGCCGCTCATGCGGTGGCTGGGGCGCACCGAGGGCGGCCGCACGTGCCAGAAGCGCTGCAGGGCCTCGAAGCCCTGGGCCAGGCTCCAGTAGTGATGGGCGTTCAGGGCCTTCACATGTTCGGCCATCTGGATGACGGTGGGCACGTAAGCCACCCAGACCGCACCGGGCCGAAGCGCCTGCGCGGCGGCTTCGACCATGGTCCATGGCTCGGGCACGTCGGTGAACAGACGGTCCATGCCGGTCTCGGCGAAGCCCTGCTCGGCGGGGTTGCCGGTCACCGGGCTCCAGCGCGTCAGCGGCTCCTCCCCCAGGTAGAGCGCCACGTTCTTGCGGGTGCGGTTCAGGTGGTCGCGCCGGAGGTCGTAGGTGACCAGGCGGCCCTCGGGCCCCAGGGCCCTGAGCAGGCACATGGTCATGGCCCCGTGGCCGCAGCCCACCTCCAGCACGCGTTGGCCGGGGGTCAGGTCGCCCCACATGAGCATCAACGCCAGGTCCTTGGGGTAGATGATCTGGGCCTGGCGGGGCATGTTCATGATGATCTCTTGCAAGGTGGGCCTGACCGCCAGGTAGCGCCGGCGCATAGGCGAGATCAGCACACCGCCGTCGTTGACCGCGGTCAGATCCTCGCTCTTGAAGGGCTCGCCGTGCACCCGCACTACCAGGTCGCCCGGCGGCGGCACGCTCACCAGGAAGCTTCTGTCGCGCTGGTCGATCAGCAGCATCACCTCGCCCACGGCGAAGTTGTTTGCGGGGGGGCTTTCGCTCATGGCCGTTCCTCGCGCGCCTTATCGGCGCAAAGGGTTGAGGCTGGTTTATAACCCAGAAGCGCCTCCAGCGGAAGAGCGGCGGGGCTCGGGCGGGCAAAAAAATGCCGGCGGGGCGAACCCCGCCGGCGCGCAAGGAGATGGAAGAATTTACAGGATGGGCAGGTAGCGGTCCAGCTCCCACTGGCTGACGTGCAGACGGAACTGGTCCCACTCGATGCGCTTGTTGTCGACGAACTGCTCGAAGACGTGGTCGCCCAGGCAGTCCTTGACCAGCGCGCTCTTGGCGGTGATCTCCACGGCCTCGCCCAGGCTGCCGGGCAGGGAGCCGATCTTGTGCTTCTTCAGCTCCTTGGGACCCATCTCGAAGATGTCCTCCTCGATGGGGGCCGGCAGGGGGTACTTTTCCTCGATGCCCTTGAGGCCGGCGGCCAGCATGGCGGCGAAGGCCAGGTAGGGGTTGCAGGAGGGGTCGGGGCAGCGCAGCTCGCAGCGGGTGGCGGCTTCCTTGCCGGGCTTGTACATGGGCACGCGCACCAGGCAGGAACGGTTGCGGCGGGCCCAGGCGATATAGGCGGGGGCCTCGTAGCCGGGGACCAGGCGCTTGTAGGAGTTGACCCACTGGGCCACGATGGAGCTGATCTCCGGGGCATGCCTCAAAAGGCCGGCGATGTAGTGCTTGCCATCGTCGGAGAGGCTATAGACGTCCTTGGCGTTGAAGAAGGCGTTCCTCTTGCCCTTGAACAGCGACTGGTGCACGTGCATGCCGCTGCCGTTCTGGCCGAAGACGGGCTTGGGCATGAAGGTGGCGTAGACGCCGTGCTTCATGGCGATCTCTTTGACGGTCAGGCGGTAGGTCATGGCGGCGTCGGCCATCTTGAGGGCGTCCTGGTAGCGCAGGTCGATCTCGTGCTGGCTGGGCGCCACCTCGTGGTGGCTGTATTCCACCGGGATGCCCATCTTCTCAAGCGCCAGGATGGTGTCGCGGCGAAGGTCGCTGGCCACGTCCAGGGGAGTCAGGTCGAAATATCCGCCGCGGTCCAGGAACTCGGTGCCCTGGCTGTTCTTGAAGTAGAAGAACTCCAACTCCGGGCCCATGTAGCAGGCGTAGCCCAGCTTGGCGGCCTTTTCCAGGTTGCGCTTGAGCACGTAACGAGGGTCGCCGGCGTAGGGGGTGCCGTCGGGGTTCATGATGTCGCAGAACATGCGGGCCACGCCGCCTTCGACCGGACGCCAAGGGAGCAGGGTGAAGGTGGAGGCGTCGGGCTTGGCCACCATGTCGGACTCGTCGATGCGGCAGAAGCCCTGGATGGAGGAGCCGTCGAAGCCCATGCCCTCATCGAAGGCGCCCTCAAGCTCGTTGGGGCTGATGGCGAAGCTCTTCAAAAAGCCCAGGATGTCGGTGAACCAAAGGCGGATGAACTTGATATTGTTGTCCTTTACCGCTTTGAGAACGCCTTCTTTGGTCAACGGTGCCATACTTGAAAACCTCCTTGAGTACAGTTTGGGCTGTCCTGGCTTGCCGCCATCCGCATGATGCCGATCTCCAAAAGGGCCGGGACGGCGATCTACAAAAACGTCGTTCGCTAACCTACAGGCAATTTTTGCGCCAAATCCCGCAACATTGCCAATATGTTGATATTAAATGAATAATAATTAACAAGCGATTGAGGGGGCTTGTCAAACCTACTGAACCGAATGTTTGTGTTCTTGTTATCATACCATGCGGTAGGCTGCGCACGTCAACTTCCTCCTGATGAGCCGGGACCCGGCCGGCATTGTCGGTCCGGGCCCCGGCGGGGTGTTCGAGGCTCCTAGAAGGACACGCTCAGAGTCACACCGAAGAAACCCTTGTCGTCGTAGCCGGCCACATCCTTGACCTTGCTGTCCATGAGCCAAACATGGCTGTAGGCCGGGGTGATGGTGATGAAGTCCTTGATCTTCACCGGCAGGCCGATGGTGGCCATGGTATCGGTGAGCATGTCCTCGTCCACGCCCCAGTAGTACTTGTTGTTGTCCTTGGAACCCCAGCCTCCGGCCAGGCCCAGGGCCAGGCCCCAGGTCACGTCGGCCGCCGGAGCGGGCAGGTCCAGGGTGTAGGCCAGGGCCAGGTTGGCGTACTGGCCGTGGGACTCGTCGATGTCTTGGTACAGCTTGAAGGTGGGGGTGATGAGCCAACTGTAGCTCGCGCCCGCGTAGATCTCGGTGGTGGAGTTGAAGGCGGTGTTGGGAAACTGGTAGTTGATCACGCCCACCGGGAACGAAAAGTCGCCGACGGAAAAGGCGTACTCGGCGGTGAGGTCGATCTCGGTGAAGTTGTTCTTGTGGCCGTTCTTGTCGGTGAGGTCGTAGCTGCCCCACACGTTGAAGGTGAAGCCGCCCTTGTTCAAGTTGAGAGAGGGCTGCAGCACCGGATCGTCGACCTGCATGATGCCGCGCCAGATGTACTTGCTGTTGTAGGCCGCCGCCGCGTCCACCTTCCAGCCCGCGTCCTTGTCCTCCGCCAAGGCGGCGGAGGCGCCCAACAGCAGGGTCGTCATTACCAACAGGAATGCAACCAGCTTCTTCATTAGTGCCTCGCTATCGTGTTCGTCCCGTCGCGCCCACGTCCAGGCCCATCCCGGCCGCAGCTAAGACTTGTCGGGGGCGGTGACGCCGCCCTTGCGCCATGTTCCAGGGCAAGGTGCGTGCCAGCGGGGACGAACTGGTGCCTGTTGGGTGTAATAGGTTAATAATAAATTACAATACAGGAGCGATCCAAGGCGGCCCCGCCCGGAAGCGGGGTGATGATTGTTACCAAGGGGTAAGTAATGGGAATTAAGCCTACGCTTTGGTGCGGAAACGGCGGGGGTCGATTCCGTATTTGTCAACCCTCAGGCCCATCAGGCGTTCGCTGATGCCCAGGGCGCGGGCCGCCCTGGCCTTGTTGCCGCGGGCGTTCTTGAGGGCCTCTACGATCAGCTCTCGCTCCAGGTTCTCCAGATTGGTCTGCAAGGTGCCTTGATGCAGGGTGCCGGTGAACTCGGCGGTCTGCAGGGTGGGCGGCAGGTGGTGGCCGTGGATGACCTCGTCGTTGCTCAAAAGCACCGCCCGCTCGATGCAGTTCTCCAACTCCCGCACGTTGCCCGGCCAATGGTAGCTCATGAGCATGTCTATGGCCGGGGTGGAGACGCGCTGGATGCGCTTGTGGTTCTCGCGGCTGAACTTCTCGGCGAAGTGGTTGGCTAGCAGCAGGATGTCCGTGCCCCGCTCGCGCAAGGGGGGGACGTGGATGGGAAAGACGTTGAGCCGGTAATAGAGGTCCTGGCGGAACTGGGCGTGCTCGATCAGGTCCTCCAGCTCACGGTTGGTGGCGGCCAGCACCCGCACGTCGGTCTTGATGGTGGCGGTGCCGCCCACCCGCTCGAACTCGCGTTCCTGCAAGACCCGCAGCAGCTTTACCTGAGTGGCCGGGGATAGATCGCCAACCTCGTCCAGGAATATGGTCCCGCCGTCGGCCAGCTCGAAGCGACCTTTTCGCATGTTGACCGCGCCGGTGAAGGCGCCCTTCTCGTGGCCGAACAGCTCGCTCTCGATGACGCTTTCGGGAAGGGCCGCGCAGTTGACCTTGATGAAGGGTTTGGAGGCGCGGGGGCTGTTGTAGTGGATGGCGTGGGCCACCAGTTCCTTGCCCGTGCCGCTCTCGCCCCGGATGAGTACGGTGGTGTTGGAGCCCGAGACCTGGGAAATGAGGTCGTAGACCACTTGCATGGCCTTGGACTTGCCGATGATGTTGGCCGGCTGGAAGCGGTCGCGCAGGCTCTCCTGCAGGCGGACGTTTTCTTCCAGCAGCCGCTGCTTGTCCTCCATGGCCGACTGCCTGAGCCGCACGGCCTGGGCGATCATGGAGGCGATGACCGTGAGCAGGCGCACGTCCTCTTCCAAGGAAACGGCGTCGGCAAAAAGGCGGTCGGCCGAGAGCGCCCCTATGGTCTCGTTGCCCAGCTTGACCGGCACGCAGATGAAGGAGATATCCTCGCGGTCCATGTCGCCGCGGGCCCCGGTGCGGTCCAGGAACTGGGGTTCCTCGGTGATGTGGTGCACCACGGCGGGCTTGCCGCTCTGTACCACCTTGCCGGTGACGCCCTCGCCCAGGCGGTAGCGGCCGCGCTCGCGCTGCTTGGCGCTGAGCCCGTGGGCCGCCTCGATCATGATTTCGCCGGTGCCCCGGTTGAGCAAAGTGATGGTGCCACGCACCATGCCCATGTGCTTGGACATGGACGAGAGCACCGGTCCCATGACGTCCCGGAGGTCCAGGCTGCGATCCAGGGTTTGGCTTACTTCGAAGAGAAAGGCCAGTTCCTGGACCTCTCGCCGGACTGCGGGTGGGGCGGAGTTGGGGGTCATGGGTTTCCTCGGGGATGAATATTACCTGGCTGTAATTATTATTTATAAATCATACCAGGGGGTAGGGGGCGAGGCAACGTGATCGCCCTCCAGCCGATGCCGAAACTTGACTTATTTTTCAGATGATTGCGCGGCCAGCGCCCCGCGGGGGCGGCGCGCCCCCCGGATTGGGGGGCGCGCCGGCGCTGAACTACTCGGGCAAGGCCTCCTGCTTGGCCAGCACGGCCAGCTTCTTGGGGCCGACCTTGCGGTAGACCTCCAGGGGCGATCGCTTCTTGCCGTCCACCATCAGGAGATCGTTTTCCACCGAGATGCCGAAAAGCTCCTCGTTGGCCTTGAGATAGGGCAGGATGAGATTCCAGTCATCCTCGGTCAGCTCCAGGTACTGGCCTCCGTTGAGCTGCTGGTCCACCAGCTGGCGATGCGGGTCGCGCACGTAGATGGCGCCGCCGGAGGCCAGGGAGAAGAGGTTGCTGCCGGGGTAGGGCATGGCCAGGGGTTGCACCCGGCCCTGGTCGTCGAAGGCGACACCGTTCAGAATGACGAAGCCGCCGCCGTTTAAGGGGTCGCCGGCCATGAAGGACTCGGCCAGGAAGTCCAGGCAGGTGCCGTTGATGATCACCCGAGGGCGGCCCACGGCGTTGATCAGCGGGCGGCCCGCGCCGTTGCCCATGATGTAGACCTCGCCGCCCTTGGCCCCGTACATGAAGGTCTGGCCCACGTCGCCGTAGACGACCAGCCGGCCCTGCTTCATGATCTGGCCGAGCTGGTCCTGGGCGTTGCCGTGGACCGCGATGGTCAGGCCGTCGATGCCCGAGGCCAGGTAGTCGCCGGAGCTGCCAAAGACGTCGATGCGCACGCCCTTGGTGTCCACGCCCAAACCGCAGCCGTGGAAGCGCTGGCCCTTGAGGCCGTAGACGATGAACCGCCGCCAGCCCAGATTGTAGGCCGCCACCTCCAGGACGGAGTCGCAGCCGTCGCCTTCGGGCGTGAATTGGCGCGCCCAGACCACGAGGGTGTCCTCGGCTCCCACAGGAGCGCGCAGGTCGGCTTTGGTGTCCCAGTCGATACGGGCGTAGCGCCGGCCTGCCTTGTCCGCGATGGCCGGAGTCGAGTCCAGGAGGGCGTTTATGGCGTCGCGGATCATGACCAGCACCTGGCTGCGGCGCATCCGGCCGCAATCGTAGCGCAGGTCGTTCAAGAGGGTCAGAAGCTCCAAGGCGAAGGCCAGGCCCTGATCGTCGCGCCGGCCAAGGGCCCGCGCCTGGTCCAGGAACCAGCGCAGGTTGGTGAAGTTCCAGGAGGCCAGGGAGGCTGCCACCTGGCTGAAGACGCCCATGGCCTGGCCCTCGCGGCCCTTGGCCAGGGCCTCGGCCAGACCGGCGGGACGGGCCGGGACGGACGGAGCCTGGGCTTCGTCCACCTTGTAATCGCCGGCGGGAGTGACGATGGCCTGGCCGAACTTGTCGGCCACGGTCAAGGTGTGGCCCTCGCCCTGGCGCTGCACGGTGAAGATGAAGGCCCCGCCGTCGGTGGAGCTGCCGCCGCGAGCGTTCCAATAGCGGTCGGCCACCCGGCGGAAGCGGGGGTCCTCCTCGTTCAGGGTGCGCAGGGTGGCGTCGATGGCTTGCTTTTCCGAGCCCACCAGGCCGATGGTCACATCGCCCTCCATGAGAGCGAAGACCTGCGGCCTGAGCATGGCGGTGTCGGTGATGCCCAGAAGCTGGTATCTGCCCTGGTCCGGCTCGCTGCTGGCGATGATGAAAAACCAGGGGCCGTCGGGCGAGCCGTGGATGTGCTGGGCCTGAAGGGCCTTGTATACCTTTTGCTTGGCTCCCGGCAGACGGTCGAAGTCCAGCTCGGTGGTGGGGGCCATGGCCTCGATTACGTACTCCAGGGGGTACTTGTAGACCCTCCGCCAGAGGTCGAAGAGCTGCACCGAGACCTCGGTGTCGGTCAGGAACTGCGTCTCGATGCCGTGCTGGCGCAGGTACTCGGAGACGCTGTAGTAGTTGGCGAAGTCGCCGTTGTGCACCAGGGCTTCGTTCATGCCGATGAAGGGATGGCTGCCGCCGGGGTGCCAGACGCGGCCCTTGGTGGGATAGCGCTGGTGGGCGATCCACATATGGGCCTTGAAGTCGTCCATGCCGTAGTACTGCACCACCTGCTCGGCGTAGCCGACGATCTTAAGGATAACCAGGTCGCGGGCGTGGCTCATGACGAAGGCCCGCTTGTCGCCCAGGGAGGTGTAGTAGGCGCGGTTTATCTTCAGGCTGTTTTGCAGGATGAACTCATCCTCAACCTCACGGCGGGGGAATGTCTCCATCTTGCTTTCGGCGGCGAAGGCGTCCAGGGCGTCCTTCTTGACCCGCACGAAATAGCGCGCCACGTCCGGCGGCCGAACGTCCAGGCCCAGCTCGCGCCAGTCGGCCTGGGGGGTGATGGGGGCTTTGTGGTGGATTTCCAGGAAGGGAGCCACGCAGGCCTTTTCCACCTCGGCCTCGGCCGAGGCGTCCAGGAGCGCGATTTGCAGGATGTAGTCGTCGCGCAGGGTGGCGGCGTCCACTCCCAGCTGCTCGGGCACCAGCCCGGCCGCGGCGATGCCGCCTCCCTTGCCGTTGCCGCGGTTGTGCATCTGGATCGAGGGCTCGAAGATGTGGCGGCCGCGCACGGGCACGCTGGCGGCGAAGCCCACCACCCCGCAGCCGCCCTCCTCGGCGGATTTTTGCAGGGGGATGCGCGGGAGCCGGGCCAGACGCTCGCGCCTATAGTCCAGGATGGCCTGGGTTATGTCTTGCATCTCCCGCCGCTGGCGGCGGGAGGGACTGCTATTTGCTGTTGCTTGCCGAGCCACGAATGCCTTCCTCTCGCTTGCCTAGTGACCCTGGCGCTTGTCGGCCTTGGGGTCAACGGGCTTGTCGTAATCCAGGTGGGTCAGCAGGTCGCCGCGTCCCACCAGGTCGCGCACGCTCTTGAGTCCCAGGCGCCAGCAGATGGTTTGCAGCTGGATGGCCCAGGAGTTGTAGAGGTTGATCAGGCGCTGGGAGCCCCAGGCCACGTCGTAGGCCAGGGCCAGCTCGCTGTCGGTGGTGGCGATGCCCCGGGGGCAGCCCCGGCCCGATTCGCAGTTGGCGCAGCGGATGCACTCCAGGGCTATCATGTCGGCGGTGCCGATGACGATCACGTCAGCGCCAAGGGCGATGGCCTTGGCCACGTCCCAGGCCGAGCGCAGGCCGCCGCTGGCCACCAAGGTGATCTGATCGCGGATGCCCTCCTGGGTCAGGAAGCGGTGCACCAGGGGGATGGCGTACTCGATGGGCATGGCGATGTTCTTTTTGGCGATGTCCGGTGCCGCGCCGGTGCCGCCGTAGGAGCCGTCCAGATGCACGATGTGCGCCCCGGCGTAGAAGCTGCCCACGGCCACCATGTCCACGTCCACCGGGGTGGAGACCTTCACCGAAACCAGGGCGCGCGGATTAACCATCTTGATCCAGTCCACGTGCTTCTTGTGGTCCTCCACCGAGTAGACCGAGTGGAAGGGGAAGGGCGAGAAGAGCGCGCTGCCCACCATGGCCTCGCGCATACGCGCCACTTCGGGCGTGACCTTGTCGCCCAGGAGGTGGCCGCCCAGGCCGGGCTTGGCCCCCTGCGCGTACTTGAACTCGACGATGCGCACGCGCTGGATGGTCTCCTCGCGCACGCCGAAGAGTCCCGTGGCCACCTGGGTGATGACGTGTTCGTCATACTCCTGTAAGGCGTCGGGGAAGCCTCCCTCGCCGGTGCAGGTGAACGAGTTCATGGTGGTGTATGCCTTGGCGCGGCTGACCATGGTGGCCTGGCTGACCGATCCGAAGCTCATGCCGCCGCCGTAGATGGGCCAGCTGATCTCCACCGGCGGGCGGGCCTCGTCGCGCCGGCGGTTCAAGGGCACGCGCATGTCCACGTCCTCGGGTTTGAAGGACGCGTCAGGCTTGGCCGGGAACGCGAAGTCGATGCGGTCGAAGCCGCCTCCGGAATCGCCGGTGCGGTATTCCAGGCCGCCCTCGGGGGGACGGCCGGTCTCGGCCTGCTCCCAGGTGGCGGCCAGCAGGTCGGCGGTCCAGCGCTTGTCGCCGAAGGTGCCCCAGGCGGGGTTCTCGCCCACGCGCAGGGCGTCGGCCGGGCAGCTGGTCACACAGTAGGCCCCCCGGGCCGAGCAGTATTCGTCGCCCAGGCAGAAGCGCGAGCGGGGAGCCAGCATGGCATTGCCGCCCTTTACGTGCACCCCGAAGCCGCAGACCTCGGCGCACTTGCCGCAGGCGATGCATGCGCTCGTACGCTCCACCCGGAACTTGGTCAGGGGGTTGCGATAGCGCGAGCGGCTGGGCTTGACCAGACCCTTCAAAAGGTCGAACTCGCGGTTGGAGTCGTAGGAAAGCTCCGGCGCGGGCATGGGCCGTCCCTGGCCGGAGGCCACGCGTTGGCCGAAGATGGGGGCGAAGCTCATGCGCTCCAGGTCGTCGAAGAGCATGGCCCGACCCACCTCGCCGCGCAGCCGGCGCACCTCGCGCAGGCCCATGGCGCCCATCAGCTCGATGATCTGGGAATGGAAGGCCCCGATCAGGTTCATCAGGCGACTCACGCCCCAGTCCTCGGGAGCGTGCTCCAGATCCACCGGGCAGGAGGCGCCCTGTTCGCAGTTGCCGCAGAGCCGGCACTCCAGGCCCACGTTCAGGGCCGCGCCCAGGCTCACGGCGTCGGCGCCGCTGATGATGGCTTTGGCCACGTGCTCGGCCATGGCCACCCCCCCGCCGGCCAGCAGCGTGACCTGGTCGCGCAGGGAGCTGTCCACCAGCTTCAGGTGGACCTCCCGCAAGAGCTTGTTCAGGAAGGTGTCCTTGCGCTGGCCGAAGCCCTGGCCGTGGTAGCCGGCCAGCAGATGGATGACCTCCGCGCCTTCGCGGGCCAGGCGGGTGGCGTGGCTGGCCGACTGCTCGTCCAGGGGCAGGCGCACGCTGGTTATCAGCTCGGGCCGCAAGGCCTTGATGCGCTTGATCTGCTGGGAGACCTGATCGGACCAGGGCAGCTCGACCATGGCCAGGTTCTTGAGTGCCGCGACGTCGGCCGGGGCCTCGAGCATCTTGACGATAAGGCTGGGGCGGAACTCGGAGAGGATGCCCTCGGCCTCCTCCCGGGTGGCCACGCACAAGGTTCCGGCCTGGATGGCCGCCCGGGCCATGGCCCGGCGGGTGGAGGCCCCCATCTTGCCTTTGCGGGGGATGTCGAAGACGATGGGCAGGGGAATCTCGCGGTAGGGCGGGATCTCCACGGTCAGGTCGCCGGCCTCGTCGAAGGCCAGGCGCTCGGGCCGCCGGCCCAGCTCCACCACGGTGCTGATGTACTCGCGGCCGTGAATGCCGTCGCGGGTGGGACGGACGATCTCACTCATGTCCGTCCACATCTGGTCGAAGCCGGGACCGCAAAAGGCCCCGCGATAGCCCGCGCCGGAGACCGGGATCTTGCCGGTCTCGGCCTGCTTCCAGAGAGTGGCGATGATGTCGGGCCGCCAATAGTCATCGCCCATGCGGTCGAACTGGGGGTTCCGGGCCCTGAGCAGGATGCCCTTCTTGCATTCCTGCACGCAGCGCATGCAGCTGATGCAGCCCACGTCGGTGGAGTCCACCGCCTGTTCGGCGTCGAACTCGTGCTTCTTGTAGACGTTATAGACGCAAGCGGTGCGCTTGACGCACTTCAGGCAACCCAGGCAGCCCTCCGCCTCCAGGGAGGAAATCTTGGGCACCGGCGCGAAGCGCGGCGTGGTCGGTTGGACCTCAACATGATACTTCTTGGGCATTGCAACCAATCCCGTTGAATCAGCCCGCCGGCGGACGGCGGGCCTAGTTGGCGCGGCTTGACACCTAGACCAGCGGCCTGGGGGTGAGCCCGGCGGCCGGGATGACCTCGGCCAGGAGCTCCTCGGCCTCGATGGCCTGCAGGTGGACGCCCTTGACGCCGGGCAGCTCGCGCACGGCCTGGATCAGCTCCACCGTAACCTTCATGCCCTCGGCCTTGGCGTCCTTGGCCCCTTTCATGCGGGCGATAAGCGCTTCGGGCACCTCTATGCCAGGCACGTTCTTGTTCATATAGGTCAGCATGCCAGCCGAGCGGGGCACGATGATGCCGGCCAGGATGGCGACCTTCTCGGTGAGCCCGGCCTCGTGGGCCTTCTTGACCTGGGCGGCGAAAGCTTTCAAGTCGAAGACGGCCTGGGTCTGCACGAAGTCGGCCCCGGCGGCGATCTTCTTGGCCAGCCTGGGCACGCGGAACTCCACCGGGGGGCCCAGCGGGGTCCAGGCCGCGCCGATGAAGAAGGGCGCGGGCTCGGTGATGGCGTCGCCGCCTTGCTGGCGGGCCTCGTCGCGCAGGCCCTTGATGATGCCAAGGAGCTGGATGGAGTCCACGTCATAGACGTTCTTGGCTCCGGGATGGCCGTTCAATTTGCCGGCCCCGCTGGCCTTCTGGTGGTCGCCGCTAAGGGCCAGGACGTTCTTGAGCCCCAGGGCCGAGGCGCCCAGCAGGTCCGACTGCATGGCGATGCGGTTGCGGTCGCGGCAGGTCATTTGCATCACCGGCTCCAGGCCCTCGTCCAGGAGGATCTTGGCCGCGGCGATGGAGGACATGCGCACCACGGCGGTCTGGTTGTCGGTGACATTGTAGGCGTCGGCCAAGCCCTTCAAGATGGCGGCCTTGGCGCGCACGGGCTCGGGGTTGGGGCCCTGGGGGGGGCCCACCTCGGCGGTTACGGCGAAATGGCCAGCGGCCAGCACTTTCTGCAGGTTGGTTTGAACACGGGAGCTCATGAGCGCAAATCCTCCCTAACTATCCGCTTGGGGCCGCCATGGGCCGAGTTGGACCAAGTCTTGGGCTGGCGCACCTGATTAAGGGATTCGAGCTCGCCCCGGGCCTTGGCGCGCTCGACGATGAGGTACCAGATGCAGTCGGTGTTCTCGTCCACCTCGCAGCGGCCGTTTTTGCGGGTGCCGCCGCAGGGGCCGTTCATCAGGCTTTTGGCGCAGCGGGCCACCGGGCACAGCCCGAAGGTTTCGCCCAGCACGCAGTCGCCGCAGGCGCGGCAGCGCGCGGTCCAAAGCCCGGGCGCCTCCCGGATGGCCAATGAGGTGGTGTTGACGCCGGGCAGCAGAGGCTTGTCCAAGAAGCGCTCGGCAATAAGCTGCATGCCGATGCCGCAGGAGAGGCTCATGATGGCATCCACCTGGGGCGCGATCTCCGCCAGCTCCTCCACGAACTCCGGCTCGCAGGCGCGTTCCAGGGTCCGGGTGATGATATTGATGTCCTGGCCCTGGTTCTTGAGCGCCATATGCAGGGTGGGGGCCAGGGTGTTGACCTCGCGCTCGCCGCCGGCGGCGCATTCGGCCACGCAGGTGGCGCAACCCACCAGCAGGAGGTTCTTATAGCCCTTGAGCCCGGCCAATAGCTCGGGCAGGGGCTTCCATTCCGCGACTATCATTAGTTGGTGCCTCCTTTCATGGGGTTGGGCCCCAGGTCCTTTATCCGGCCGGCATGGCGGCCGGCGAGGTTCATCAGATCTTCAGGGGTCAGCTCCGCCGCCCGGTTCAGCTCCAAGCGTGCTTCGGCCATGCCGGCCTGGGACAAGAGCCCGCGGGCGTGGGCGACGCGGCGTTCGGCCCGATTGTTGCCTACCAGAAAGCGGCAGGCCTTCTCCGGGCAGGCCACCAGCTGCACGCCGTCGGCTCCCTTGTCGAGAATGGCCAGCATCTGGTAGGCCTCGATCTTGCTGCTGCAGGGCAGCAGCACCAGCCGGGCCGAAAAGCCGTCGCCCTGGCGGGTTCCCTCGGGCGGCTTGGCCTCGGCGTCCAGCGTCTGCCGGCAATAGAGCACCACGATTTCCGGCGAGAAGCCGGGGCTGGGGGGTTTGCTCACGTCGCAGTTCTCCTTTCACTCCAAACCACGAAACCCCGGGCAGGCTCAGCGGCCGGCGGCCAGGGCCACGAAATTACTGAAAATCAGCTCGGCCTGGGCCAGCAGCGCCTTTTCCCGCTTGGCCCAAAGCGCCAGCAGGGGCTCTTGCGCCAACGGTTGGGGGAACCAGGCGCGGATTATATCGGGGGTGGCCTCCACGTGGAACTGCAGGCCATATGCCTTGCCCCAGACGAAGGCCTGATGGGGCACCTCCTCCCCCGTGGCCAGCAGCCGCCCGCCCTCGGGGATGGCGAAGGTGTCCCCGTGCCATTGCAGGACCGTGAACTCCCGGTCCAGGCCAGCTAACAGGGGGTCGACCGCACCCGCCTCGGTCAGCCGCACCTGGCGCCAGCCCACCTCCTCCACCGCGGCCTTGGCGACCGCCGCGCCCAGGGCCTTGGCGATGAGCTGGGCGCCCAGACAGACCCCCAGCAGGGGCAGGCCGGTCCGGGCGGCGTTTTGCAAAAGGACGTTTTCGTCCTCCAGCCAGGGGTGGTCCTTTTCCTCATAGACGTTCATGGGTCCGCCCATGCTCACCACCATGTCGAAGCCCGCCGGGTCGCGGGGGACGGCCTGGCCGGCGTGGGCGTGGACGGTCGTGAGCTCGGCGCCCCGGCCCAGCAGAAATCGGCCCAGAAGGCCGAGGCCCTCGTCGGGATGATGCTGGGTGACCAGGACGCGCATGGCCTCACACCCCAGGTCGGTAGTGGTTGGTGATGGGCAGGCGGCGGTCGCGGCCGAAGGCCTTGGGGGTGATCTTCACCCCCGGCGGGGCCTGCCGGCGCTTGTATTCGTTCAAGTCCACCAGCCGGAGCACCTGGCGCACCGTCTCCGGGTGGAAGCCCAGGGCCACGATCTCCTCCAAGGCCAGGTCCTGCTCCACGTAGGCCTTGAGGATGGGGTCCAGCACCGCGTAGGGCGGCAGGGAGTCCTCGTCCTTCTGGTCGGGCCGAAGTTCGGCGGAGGGCGGCCGGACGATGACGCTTTGGGGGATCAGTTCGCGGCCGGCCCTTTGGTTGATCAGGGCCGAAAGCTCGTAGACCAGGGTCTTGGGCACGTCCTTGACCACCGCGAAACCGCCGGCCATGTCGCCGTAGAGCGTGCAGTAGCCCACCGCGGTCTCGCTCTTGTTGCCGGTGGTCAGGACCAGCCAGCCGAAGCGGTTGGAAAGCCCCATGAGGATGTTGCCCCGAATACGGGCCTGGAGGTTCTCCTGCTCCACGCCATAGGGGCCGGGGCCGAAGGTCTCCGCCAGTTCGTCGAGGTAGACCTTCAAGATGCCGGCGATGGGCACGGTGATCAGGCGGATGCCCAGATTGGCGGCCAGCCGCTCGGCGTCGGAACGGGTGCCTTGGCTGGTAAACTGGCTGGGCATGGTCACGCCGATGACGTTTTCCGCGCCCAAGGCCTCCACCGCGATGGCCGCCACCAGGGCCGAATCCACTCCGCCCGATAGCCCCAGCACCACCTTCCTGAAGCCGTTTTTGCCCACGTAGTCGCGTGTGCCCAGGAGCAGGGCCCGGTGGACCTCCTCGGCCAGGGTGAATTCCGGGGCGCAGGCCGGGGCGGCCTGGCCCTGGCGGGGACCGGCGGCGGGTTCCAGGGAGAGCAGGACATGGGGCAGGACGGGAGCCGGGCGCAGGGGGCGCGACTCGAACTCAAGGTCGGTGACCAGCAGGGCCTGTTCAAAGCGAGGGGCGCAGGCCAAGAGGCCGCCGGCCTGGTCCACCACCAGGCAGCCGCCGTCGAAGACCAGCTCGTCCTGCCCGCCCAGCAGGTTGTTGTACAGGATGTGGGCGCCGGTGCGCCGGGCGAAGCCGGCCAGGATGTCGCGCCTCAGACCCAGCTTGCCGGCGTGGAAGGGCGAGCCGGAGATGTTGACGACCGCCTGGGCCCCGCCCTCGCGGGCCAGGCGCTCGGCCGGGCCGCCCTTCACCCAGACATCTTCGCAGACGGTGAGCATCAGGCGCGCCCCGGCCAGGTCCAGGAAGAGCCCGCCCTTACCAGGCGCGAAGTAGCGCATCTCGTCGAAGACGCCGTAGTTGGGCAGCTCGATCTTGCGGTAGACGCCCAGCACCTTGCCCTGGCCCAGCACCGTCGCGCAGTTGTAGACTTGGCCGCCCTCGGCCAGAGGGCAGCCCACCACGGCGGTTATGCCCTGGCAGCGGCCGGCCAGGTGCTCCAGGGCCTCGGCGCAATGTTCAAGGAAGCGCGGCTTGAGCAGAAGGTCCTCGGGGGGATAGCCGCAGACGGCCAGCTCGGGGAAGGTCACCAAGTCGGCCCCGGCCTGGCGGGCCTGGTCCAGGTAGCCTTGAATCAACTCGAGGTTGGCCTGGAAGTCTCCCACCGTGAGGTTGATTTGGGCTTGGGCGATGCGCAACATGGCCTTTGTCATCGATGTCTCTTCCATCGGCAGCCGGCGGTCAAAGACGGAAAACCGAGGAGGGGCGCCCGCCGGCTTGCGGGGCGCAAGCGCGTATCAACCCCTCGGAGGCCACGGTCCACCCCCCGGCAGAGCCGCCCGAAACGGCAATAACTGCCTTTATGGCGTGGAGGTTCATTTTTGTCAAGACCACCTGCCGGTTTTGTTTGGGTTGGTAAACTCTTCTATATTACTCTTAGAATAAGTTATGCTAACATTGTAGCCGATAAGGCGCGGGCTGGACCCAGAAAGCACTCGTTGTCATATTTCGGCAATATTGCCGGTAAAGGCCTTGAAAAAACTTTGGTAGCCTCTACCCTTTAACCGGCCGCGCGCGGGAGGTTTAAGCGATGGACGAACGCAGCCGAAGAAAGATGCTCGATATCCTGCGGGTGCTCGGCGAGGCCGAACGCCCACTGGGGGGCACCCGCATCGCTCAGGCCTTGGCCTTGGCCGGGACCGATATGAGCCAGCGCACCATCCGTTACTACCTGGGGCTGACCGACCGCGAGGGGCTCACGGCCAGCGACGGCCGCCGGGGACGCCACCTCACCCCGCGCGGGCGCCAGGAGATGGAGAACGCCTACGTCGTCGATAAGGTTGGGTTCGTGGCAGCGCGGGTGGATGCCTTGACCTATAGCATGAACTTCCGCCTGCGCCAAGCCAAGGGGGAGGTGGTGGTAAACCTCTCCACCGTGGAGGCGGGGCGCATGGCCGAGGCGGCGGGGGTGATGCGCGAGGTATTCGCCGCCGGGCTTTCCATGGGCCGCCGGCTGGCCATTGGCCGGCCGGGGAGCAAACTTGGCAGGCTGATCGTGGGGCCCGAGGAATTCGCCGTGGCCACCATCTGCTCGGTGAGCGTCAACGGCGTGCTCTTGGCCGAGGGCATCCCCACTACTAACCGCTTCGGCGGACTCCTCCAGCTCATCGCCGGCCGGCCGGCCCGCTTCACCCAGATCATCAACTACGACGGCACCACCCTGGACCCCCTGGAGATTTTCATCAAGGGCCAGATGACCTCGGTGCTGGCCGCCGCACGCACCGGGGAAGGGGTGATCGGGGCCAGCTTCCGGGAGATACCCGCCCCGGCCGCCGCCCTGGCCCGCCGTTTGGGCGGGCGCATGGAGCGGTCTGGCCTGGGGGGCATCCTGCTGGTGGGCCGGCCCGGTCAGCCGCTCCTGGAGATACCAGTTTCCCCCGGCCGGGTGGGCATCGTGGTGGCGGGCGGGCTCAATCCCCTGGCCGCGGTGGAGGAGGCCGGCATCAAGACCGGCAATCGGGCCATGGGCACCCTCATCCCCTTCGAGCAGCTCAGGACTTATGATGAGGCGCTGGGGGAGTTCGCTTAGGCCGAGTCTGTGGGATAGAGCGGGAGAAATGAAAAGAGGACTGGAAAGTTAAGGAGGGGGAAGCGAGTGCGAAGCGCGGGAGGTGCGCTTCTTGCGCTCTCGGCAGGCAGCATGGACAATTCTTTGTCCGAGCGCCGCAGGCGCAGGAGGTCTTACCGCAGGACCCTTCCAGCCTTTTCTCCTCTAATACCCCGCCTCCCAATCCCTCGCGGAGCCAACGTCCCCCCGTTCCCGTCTTTACCCCAATCTCCGCGTCCCGCGCCGCCCGCTTGCCGCCCCGGCAAGGCGCACCGCCACACCAGGGGGCCGGTCCGGCGGTATCACCTCGACCCGGCGGTGGGCGCGGGCCCGCCAGGGCAACCCACCCCACGCTGCGGCCTGCCTAGTATGCGAGGACCATTGCGGCCGGCCAAGGCGCGGGACGAAAAAAAAGAGGAACATCCTCGTTCCCCAAGCGCCACGCATAACGGCAGATCACGGGGCCGAAGCTGAGGCAAGGCAGAACCAATTTTTTACGGCCCGCCCCCACGCAGGCCGCAAGGGCCATCTTGGCGACAAGGCCTTCCGCGCCGGACCTGATCCTTTGCCCAAGCGTCTCGGTCCGGTCAAAGCCCGGCCCAGACGAACCTCATTCCCCGGGCCCCTTGCCGGGCCTATGTGCGGCCTGGCTGAG